>NZ_JAEKJV010000018.1:0-114650 GCF_017309175.1 Salipiger bermudensis
CCAACATCCCACACTGTGCTCCCCGATGACCTCGGGGGCATCATCCACATCAGTGTAAGGGGGTCATTTTTGGACGCCGATCACCCCGCTACGGGGTCAATTTTGCATGCCGGTTCACAGTCTTGGGATCAGTCGCTCAGTTCGAACGTGAGATGATGCTGGAGCGCCAGAGGGAGGGCATTGCCAAGGCGAAGGCTGACGGCAAGTACCGAGGCAGGAAGCCCACAGCGATGGCTAAGACTGAGGATGTTCGCCACCTCCTGAGTACCGGCAAGTCTAAGAGGTCCATCGCGCAAGATCTATCGATCTCCGAAAGGTCCGTTCACCGGATTTGCGCACAACTGAGGTTGTGACGTGCGCTGGGGGCCAGCGAACAGTTGGCCCTCGCCGCCATCGGCACCGGAAGGAACACCCCAGCCCGATCGAATCGAGAGACCTAAGGAGAAGGCCCAGCGCTCAGCCTCACCACGTCGTTCAGACCTGTGTGGTAAACCTGTATGGGAAACCTGTGTGGAAACAGAATCGGCAACCAGCACATTACCCATTTAAATCAATCACTTAGATGTGCAATTGAGAGCTTGGCGGAGGCTCAGGGATTCGAACCCTGGGGACGCTCTCACGCCCAACGGTTTTCAAGACCGCCGCATTCGACCACTCTGCCAAACCTCCGGTCCCGAAGCTCTAGCCCCGCTCACGCGATTCTGAAAGCCGCCACGCGCGGGAAAAACCGCCGATCCGGCATTGCAGGCTTTCCTTGATCTGGCCGAGCCGTTACTCTTGCGCATCAGGGCGGGTGCGCCGCCGGGCGTCCACTCACAGAACCCCGGCACCGGCACCCCCGCTCATCGCGGAACCCGGCAAAAAGATCCGGGGCGAGCAGGGGATGCGGGACAGGAGCACCCGCAAGACAGGCATGGGGCAGAACATGGGCAGAGCGTTTTCGAAGCGTCGTGGGGCGGCCTGGCGGGCCGCGTGGCTGTTGACCGGCATGGCGGCACTCGCCGCCTGCGACGATGCCCAGATGCCCGGCTTTCTCAAACCCAAGGACGATGCCAGCGCCAGCGGCGAGACCGTCAGCCGCGCGGCGCAGAGCGTAGAGCGCGACATCGAGGCGCCCGACGTGTTCCACGCCACCGAGGCCGGCCTGTGGGACGGGCGCCCGTCGCTCGGCGGCGTCTGGGTCGCCCACCCCGAGGTGAGCGAACCCGAGCGCGTCATCATCCGCAACCAGCAGAACGGCCAGTTCGTCATCGGCGCGCTGTTCCGCCGCGAGCGCCAGTCCCCCGGCCCGCGCCTTCAGGTCTCGTCCGATGCCGCCGCGGCACTCGGCATGCTGGCCGGCGCCCCGACCAATCTCGACGTGATCGCCCTGCGCCGCGAGGAGGTTCCCGCCGAGGACGCCCCCGCTGCAACCCCTGACGAGGCCGCAATGATCGCCGCCGCGCCCGACGTGACCGAGGGCACGCTCGACCCGGTGGCCGCCAGCGCAGCAGCGGCGCTCGACGGTGCCGCCGGCATCCCCGCGCCCGGAGCCGAGGTTGCCGCCGCGACCACCACCGCGGCCCCGGCAGCCTCCCCTGCCCCGCAACCGAAGCCGCCGGCGAAACCCGCCTCGAGCCTCGACAAGCCCTATCTCCAGATCGGCATCTTCAGCATCGAGCAGAACGCCGAGAACACCGCCACCGCCATGCGTCAGCAGGGCATGGTGCCGACGGTGCGCAAGCAGGAAAGCTCCGGCAAGACCTTCTGGCGCGTCATCGTGGGCCCGGCCCAGACCGCAGCCGAACGCGCCGAGCTGCTGACCAAGATCAAGGCCTCCGGCTTCACCGACGCCTACGCCGTCACCAACTGATCCGTCCCGGCCCGCGCGGCCCGGGGCGCACAAGGACGAGGACCCGCACATGATCCCGACCCGTTCCCTGCGCCGGATGCTGGCCGCCGCCTCCGCGGTGGCGCTGCTCGCCACCCAGGCCGGCGCCTTCGACACCAGCGCCCGTGCCGCCTTCGTGCTCGACTACACCACCGGCACCGTGCTGATGGCCAAGAACGCCGACGAGGCCCTGCCGCCGGCGTCGATGTCGAAGCTGATGACGCTCTACATGGCCTTCGAGGCGGTCCGCGACGGCCGGCTGCAGCTTGATGAGCGCCTGCCGGTGTCGCAGCACGCCATGTCTTACGGCGGCTCGACGATGTTTCTCAACACCACCGACCGGGTGGCGGTCGAGGACCTGCTGCGCGGCATCATCGTGCTGTCGGGCAACGATGCCTGCGCGGTGATCGCCGAGGCGCTCTCGCCCAACGGCACCGAGGCCGGCTTTGCCGAACTGATGACACGCCGCGCCCAGCAGCTCGGCATGACCAACTCGACCTTCGAGAATGCCAGCGGCTGGCCGGCGCCGAACCACCGCATGTCGGTGCGAGACCTGACGCTCCTGGCGACCCGGATCATCGAGGACTTCCCCGAGTTCTACCCGATCTTCGCCGAGCGCCGCTTCGAGTTCGACGGCCGCGCCCCCTCGAACGTCAACAACCGCAACCCGCTCCTGCGCCTCGACATCGGCGCCGACGGGCTCAAGACCGGCCATACCCAGGAGGCCGGCTACGGGCTGGTGGGCTCGGCCGAGCAGGACGGCCGCCGGGTGATCTTCACCATCAGCGGGCTCGACAGCGAGCGCGCCCGCGCCGAGGAAGCGGAATCGATCGTCAACTGGGCGTTCCGGCAGTTCGCTGAACGCACCCTCGTCGAACAGGGCACCGCGGTGGCGCAGGCCGAGGTCTGGCTCGGCGCCGAGGACAGCGTCGGGCTGGTCGCCGAGGAGGACGTCACGCTTCTGGTGCCGGTGACCCCGGGCACCATGCTCGAGGCCGAGGTGGTCTATACCGGCCCGCTCAAGGCGCCGATCAGCGCCGGGCAGCAGCTCGCCGAACTGATCATCCGCCCCGAGGGCCTGCCCGAGCACCGCGTGCCGCTCTTCGCCGAGGATGCCGTGGCCGGCGGCGGCTTCGGCAAGCGCATGATGGTGGTCAGCCAGGCGCTTCTCAGCCGCCTGAACGACAGCTCCGGGGAGGCGATGTGACCGGCGGCACGGGGCTGTTCATCAGCTTCGAAGGCATCGACGGGTCCGGCAAGTCCACGCAGGCGCGGCTCCTCGCCGAACATCTGCGCAGCACGGGCCGCGAGGTCGTTCTGACCCGTGAGCCCGGCGGCTCGCCCGGTGCCGAGGAAATCCGTGCACTGGTGCTGCAGGGCGATCCCGAGCGCTGGTCGGCCGAGACCGAACTGCTGCTGTTCACCGCCGCGCGGCGCGATCATCTCGAGCGCACCATCCGCCCGGCGCTGGCGCGCGGCGCCACGGTGATCTGCGACCGCTTCGCCGATTCCACCCGCATGTACCAGGGCCTGTCGCGCGGCGACCTGCGCGGCGCGGTGGATACGCTGCACGCCCTGATGATCGGCGTCGAGCCCGACCTCACCCTGCTCATCGACATGGACCCCGAGGCCGCTCTCGCCCGCGCCAAGGCCCGCGCCACCGCCGAGGAGCGCTTCGAGGATTTCGGCCTGCCCCTGCAACAGAAGATGCGCGCGGGTTTTCTCGCGCTGGCCGCCGAGTTCTCCGGCCGTTTCCGCATCGTCGACGGCAACCGCGCCCCGGAAGCGGTGGCGCAGGATGTGCGGGCCGCGCTACAAGCGCAGGCATGAGCGAGACCGAGATTCCCCAGCCCGACCGCGTCGAGGGCGCGCCGCACCCGCGCGAGACCGTGCGACTGTTCGGCCAGGACAGGGCGGAGCAGGATTTCCTCACCGCCTACACCACCGGACGGCTGCATCACGGCTGGCTGCTGACCGGGCCGAAGGGGCTGGGCAAGGCGACGCTGGCGTGGCGCATCGCGCGCTTCCTGCTGGCAACGCCGGAACAGGAGGATGACGGGCTTTTCGGCGCGCCTCCGCCGCCCGAAACGCTCGAGATCGGCGCCGACCACCCGGTGATGCGCCGCACGCTGGCACTCTCGGAGCCCGGGCTGTTCCTGCTGCGCCGGGCCTGGGACGACAAGGCCAAGCGGCTCAAGACCCAGCTGACGGTCGACGAGGTGCGCAAGCTCAAGGGCTTCTTCACCCTGTCCTCGGCCGAAGGCGGACGCCGCGTGGTGATCGTCGACAGCATGGACGAGCTCAACACCAGCGCCGCCAACGCCATCCTCAAACTGCTCGAGGAGCCGCCGGCGCGCACCACGCTGCTGATGGTGGCGCACCAGCCGTCGCGGCTCCTGCCGACGATCCGCTCGCGCTGCCGCGAGCTGCGCCTGGCGCCGCTCGACACCGAGGACATGGCCCGCGCGCTCGGTCAGGCCGGGGCCGAGGTCGCCGCCACCGACGCGCAGGCGCTGGCCGCGCTGTCCTCGGGCTCGGTGGGCGCGTCGATGCGCTTGCTGAACCATGACGGCCTCAAGCTCTACGCGGATCTGGTGCACACCGTCGGCACCCTGCCCCGCCTCGACCGTCCGCGCGCCATCGCGCTCGGCGACAGCACGGCAGGCAAGGCCAACGAGGCACGGCTCGACCTGACGCTGACACTGATGGACACGCTGCTTGCCCGGCTCGCCCGCACCGGCGTCACCGGTACGCCCCCAGCGCCCGAGGCCGCGCCGGGAGAAGCCGCCATGCTGGCGCGCCTCTCTCCCGACCCGGCCACCGGCCGCGCCTGGGCGCAGCTGGCGCAAGAGGCCGGCGACCGGGCCCGCCACGCGCGCGCCGTCAATGTCGATCCCGCCGCGCTGGTGCTCGACATGATCCTGCAACTGCACAAGGTCGCCTGACCGCCCGGTCCCGGTGTCGCGCAGGTGGCCATCCCGGACGCCTCCGGCGGGAGTATTTTTGACGAAGAGAAGCCAGGGGCGCAGCGCTTCTGGCTTCTTTGGTTCAAAAATACCTCGGGGGTGAATTGGCGCACGGCGACAAGAGGGGGCAGCGCCCCCCCCCTTTGTTTCTGGCAGGACGCGACCGCCAAGATCGGTGGCGGCGCGCTACTTCACCCGCCGCCAGGTCTGGCCCCGACAAAGACCCAGAACGCAGCCCTCGACCTTCAACCGGTCGCCTGAGAGCGCCATCTTGGAATTGTAGGTCTTGTCGCGGTCCGGGGCCCAGATCTTGCCACCGCCATAGGCGCCGCCGCCCTTTGGCGACATGCCCCAGATCATCTGCCGCCCGATATTCGGCGAGGCGATCGGCTGGCCGGCGCTGTCATAGCCCTTGCCCAGCGTGCCGCAGATCTCGGCGCCGCAGGCCGCGATGGTGACCAGAGCGAAATGGCCGTTGTCGTCCGGTTGCGTCTGCCAGACCCCCTCCACCGGGTCCGCAAGCGCCGCGCCGGCAAGGCCGATCAGCCCCACCGCCAGTGCCAATGCTTTCATGGCTCGTCTCCTCCCTCTGAGCAATGTATCGAGAGCGTGACGCAAGCCGCCGATTCCGTTCAACATTGACGCAAGGTAGGCTTTCATGAGACCTCGCGTCACGAACGACCTGCACGAGACCACAGACGGAGCCCAGCGAGCCCATGATCCTCTACCCCGCGATCGACCTGAAGGACGGCAAGGCCGTGCGCCTGCTCCGTGGCGACATGGACAAGGCCACCGTGTTCAACGACGATCCCGCCGCGCAGGCGCTGGAATTCGTCGCCGCCGGCTGCGAGTGGCTGCACCTCGTCGACCTGAACGGCGCCTTCGCCGGCGAGCCGGTGAACGCCGCCGCGGTCGAGGCGATCCTGAGCCAGACCAAGACCCCCGCCCAGCTTGGCGGCGGCATCCGCGATATGGCCACCATCGAGCGCTGGCTCGACAAGGGGCTGGCCCGCGTCATCCTCGGCACCGTGGCGGTGGAGAACCCGGCGCTGGTCCGCGAGGCGGCCGCGGCGTTCCCCGGCAAGATCGCCGTGGGCATCGACGCCCGCGACGGCCGCGTTGCCACCAAGGGCTGGGCCGAGGTCACCGATGTCGATGCGGTCGAGCTGGCCAAGAGCTACGAGGATGCGGGCGTGGCCGCGATCATCTACACGGACATCAACCGCGACGGCGCCATGCAGGGGCCGAATATCGAGGCCACCGCGGCACTCGCCCGCGCGGTGACGATCCCGGTGATCGCCTCCGGCGGCGTCTCCTCGCTCAAGGATCTCAAGGATCTGCGCGATTGCGGCGCAGCGCTCAACGGCGCGATCTCGGGCCGGGCGCTCTATGACGGCGCGCTCGACCTCAAGGAGGCGTTGAAGGCCCTAGCGGGCTGAGCCTCTCAGAGATCGATATCCAGCGTGACCGGGAAGTGATCCGAGGCGTCGAGCAGCGCCTCGCGCAGCTCGGGAGTGCGCCAGCAGACCGGGTCATCGAAAGGATGCCAGATGCGCCATGACGGGCCCGTCCGGGTGAGGTCTTCGGACACCATGATGTAGTCGAGCATCGCCTGCATGTAGCGTTTCTCTGGCTTGAGATAGAACCGTGCGGTGGTCGGCTGGGCGCCGAATTTCGACGCCAGTGCCCGCTCGGCATGGGGATCGAAGAGCGGCGGGCCACCATCGCCGAGCACGATCTCGACCGAGCTGCGCCCGAACAGGTGCTCGTACTCGTCGAGCCCGGGACCATCGTTCAGATCGCCCATGACGATGACGCTCTCGCCCTCCTCGAGCAGCGCCTCGACCCGGCGGCGCAGCCAGATCGCCTGGGCCAGCTGCTTGCGGCGATTGGCGATGGCGAGGCGCATGATCTGGTCGCGGGTGCGCGCCCCGTGTGGCGCCTTGGATTTCAGATGCGCCCCGATCAGCCGCAGCACCTTGCCCGAAGCGGTCACCGCCTCGATCTCGAGCGGGGGCTTCGAGAAGCTGACCTTGTCGCGGGTGGCGTCGATGTCGAGATCGATATGGAAGACGCGGTCGAATCGCGGCGCGTCGGAGCTTTCCCCCGGCGCGTGGCGCACTGTGAACACGCTCGGGTCGTAGAGCAGCGCGATTTCCTGCTGGGTGTCGTTGACGAAGCCGGTGAGCACGTCGCGGGTGCGGAGTTCGAAGGCCTCGGCAAAGGTCTTGAGCGCCCGGTCGGTATCGCGGCGGGAATTGCTGTCGGGCGCCTCGATGATCATCACCGCATCGGCATCCATCGCCGTGAAGACGATGCCCAGCGCCTCGGTCTGATGCTGACGGGTGATGTCGTGCCGGGCCGACCAGCCGCCATCGTTCAAGAGCTGACCGGCATCGTCGAAAAGCGCGTCGAACCACTCGATATTGTAGGTGGCCAGGCGCATCCGGCTCAGGCCGCGCGCTGCGCCGAGATCTCTTCCCAGGCGTGGTTGATATCGATCAGGCGCTTTTCGGAGAGCTTGACCGCCTCCTCGGGCACGCCGCGCGCCTGCATCACGTCGGGGTGGCTGTCGCGCACCAGACGGCGCCATTGCTTGCGGATCTCGTCGAGCGAAGCGTCGGGCGAGACCCCGAGCACGGCGTAGGGGTCGGGGGCCGCATCGGGCACGAAGCGGGCGCGGATGGCATGGTAATCCCCCGGCGCAACCTCGAAAATCTCGGCCACGCGGTCGAGGAATTCCTCCTCGGCGGGGTGATAGTGGCCGTCGGCCATGGCGATGTAGAACAACCCTTCCAGCAGGTCGCAGATCGGACCCTTGCTGTCGTCGAACATGCGACGGATGCGGCGGGCGTATTCCTCGAACCCGGCCACGTCCTGACGGGCGAGGTTGAACACCCGCGCCGCCGCCGCCTCGTCTTCGGGGGCGACGTGGAACACCTCGCGGAAGGCCAGAACCTCGTTGCGGGTCACCTGCCCGTCGGCCTTGGCCATCTTGGCCGAAAGCGCGATCACCGCGATGGTGAAAGCGACGCTGCGCTCGGGCGGCTGGCGCAGGCGGTCGAACACCGCGCCAAGGCCCTCGCCATTGGCGAGCGCGGACAGAGCCTCGGAGATGCGGGTCCAAATCGACATTTGCCAATTTTAGTGCGTTGCGGGGGCGAAGTCAGCGCGGTTCAGAGAAATTTCTGCATCAGGACAAGATCCATCCAGCGCCCGAACTTGTACCCGACCTGTGGCAGCCGGGCGGTCTCGGTAAAGCCGATGGCGGCGTGAAACGCCATGCCTGCAGGGTTTTCGGCCGACACGCCGGCGAAAAGCGAGTGCACCTGCTGGCTGCGGGCGACCTCTTCGAGAGCGTTCATCAGCGCGCGGCCCGCCCCGCGACCTCTTGCCTCGGGGGCGAGGATCACCGTGTGTTCCTTGGTGCGGGCATAGCCCGGCCCGGCGCGGAACGGAAAGAATGTGGCGAAGCCAAGGAGCGCGCCGTCAGCCTCCGCGACGAGGAAGGCGTCGCCGCGCGCGGCGATGTCGGTGGCAAGCCCTTCGGGCGTCTTGAGCGCGGTCGAGAAGGTGATCGCCGTGGTCTCGATCCACGGGTTCCAGAGCGCCGCGAGCGGGGCGGCGTCCGTTGCATGCGCGGGACGGATGATCATTGCAGGATGCGGCGCTGGCCCTGTGCGGTGCGCAGCTCGGCGCGCAGGCCGGGCTTGGGGCCGCTGACGAAGGAGACCAGCGGCGCGTTGAGATGCGGGCCCAGCAGCGCCTCGAGCGCCTTGGCCTCGGGATGGATCACCTCGAGCTTTTCGAGCTGCGTCCCGGAGGCCGAGAGGATGGCGCCGGCGGGCACCGGGCTTTTCCACTCGATCAGCGCCGGGAACACGCCATCAAAGGGCAGCCGCCCGTCCTCGGGCACCGACATCACCCAGCGCAGGCGCCCGCGCTCGAGATCGACGGGCTTGCCGGCCATCGGCAGCGCGTTGAGCGCGGCATCCATGTCGGAGACCCGGCAGATCCACTTGTCGAGCCTTGCGGGGCCGCGGAAGTCGTCGAGCCCGAACCAGCGCGCGCCCTCCGGTGGCGGGGCGGCGGGATCGATGGCGATGGCCTCGAGATAGAGCCCCCGGCCGAGGCCGAGCAGCTGGTTATGAGTGCCATAGCGCGGGTGTTCGCCGCCCGGCAGCAGCGGCATGCCAACCGCGGCCTCGGCGTGGGCGACCGCCTCCTCGAGGCTCTCGCCCGCCACCGCAATGTGATCCAGTTCCAGCTTCATCCGTCGCTCGGGTTTCTTCGTGCATCCGAGCTACGATAGGCGAGCGGACCGGCTGCGCAACGGCTAAAATGCATCAACCCCCGGGGTTTGCGCGCTACCATTCAGCTGAACACGGACCCTTGCAGTTTGTCCCCGAGCGTATCGGCTCCGGGCAGCGGCGGAGAATGCCGCGTTCGCACGCGGGGCAACGCGCCATCGTCATGCCGGTCGCACGCCTCCGGCAAGAACCGCCTCCGGAATGCAAAGGGCCGGGGAAAGCCCCGGCCCCTGTCCCGTTACCCGCGCGCTTCGCGGATCAGTTTGAGGATGTCCTGCGCCGCGTCGGGGATGTTGGTCCCCGGCCCGAAGATCGCCTTCACGCCGGCATCGTATAGGAACTTGTAATCCTGGTGCGGGATCACCCCGCCGCAGATCACGATGATGTCCCCGGCGCCCTGCGCCTTCAGCGCCTCGATCAACTGCGGTGCCAGCGTCTTGTGACCGGCGGCCTGCGAAGAGATACCGATGATGTGCACGTCGTTGTCGATGGCGTCCTGCGCCACCTCGTCGGGCGTCTGGAACAGCGGGCCCACGTCGACGTCGAAACCGATATCGGCAAAGGCGGTGGCGATCACCTTGGCGCCGCGATCATGGCCGTCCTGGCCCATCTTGACCACCAGCATGCGCGGGCGGCGGCCCTCCTCCTCGGCGAAGTCCTCGACCGATTTCTGGATCGCGGCAAAGCCTTCGTCGCCCTCGTAGGCGGCACCGTAGACGCCTGCCAGCGTCTTCACCTCGGCCCGGTGACGGCCGAACACCTTTTCCATCGCCATGCTGATCTCTCCGACAGAGGCCCGCGCGCGGGCTGCTTCCACGGCCGCCTCGAGCAGGTTGCCGCCCTCCTTGGCCCGACGCTCGAGCTCGCCCAGCGCCGCATCGCAGGCAGCCTGATCGCGGCTCGCGCGGATACGCTCGAGCGCCGCCACCTGGCCGTCACGCACCTTGGCGTTGTCGATGTCGAGGATGTCGAGCTCGTCTTCCTTCTCGAGCCGGTACTTGTTCACGCCGACGATCACGTCGTCGCCGCGGTCGATATCGGCCTGACGCTTGGCGGCGGTCTCCTCGATGCGCAGCTTGGGCATGCCCGAGGCCACCGCCTTGGTCATGCCGCCCATCTCGTCGACCTCCTCGATCAGCGCCCAGGCTGCCTCGGCGAGATCGGCCGTGAGCTTCTCGACGTAGTAGGAACCCGCCATCGGGTCCACGACCTTGGTCACGCCGGTCTCTTCCTGAAGGATGAGCTGGGTGTTGCGCGCGATGCGGGCCGAGAACTCGGTCGGCAGCGCGATGGCCTCGTCAAGCGCGTTGGTGTGCAGCGACTGGGTGCCGCCCAGCACCGCCGACATCGCCTCGTAGGCGGTGCGGATGACGTTGTTGTAGGGATCCTGCTCGGCGAGGCTCACCCCCGAGGTCTGGCAGTGGGTGCGCAGCATCTTGGAACGCGCCGACTTGGCCCCGAGCTCGGTCATGATGCGCGACCACAGCATCCGCGCGGCACGCAGCTTGGCGATCTCCATGAAGAAGTTCTTGCCGATGGCAAAGAAGAACGACAGCCGCCCGGCGAACTTGTCGATGTCCATGCCGGCATCCATCGCCGTCTTCACGTATTCCTTGCCGTCCGCCAGCGTGTAGGCCAGCTCCTGCACGAGGTTCGCGCCGGCCTCCTGCATGTGGTAGCCCGAGATCGAGATCGAGTTGAATTTCGGCATCTCGTTCGAAGTGTACTCGATGATGTCCGAGATGATCCGCATCGAGGGTTCGGGCGGATAGATATAGGTGTTCCGCACCATGAACTCTTTCAGGATGTCGTTCTGGATCGTTCCCGAAAGCAGCGAGCGGTCGTGGCCCTGCTCCTCGCCGGTGACGATGAAGTTGGCCAGCACCGGGATCACCGCGCCGTTCATCGTCATCGAGACCGAGACCTTGTCGAGCGGGATGCCGTTGAACAGCACCTTCATGTCTTCGACCGAGTCGATCGCCACGCCGGCCTTGCCGACATCGCCCACCACGCGCGGGTGATCGCTGTCATAGCCGCGGTGGGTGGCGAGGTCGAACGCCACCGAGACGCCCTGCTGACCGGCGGCCAGCGCCTTGCGGTAGAAGGCGTTGGATTCCTCCGCCGTGGAGAAACCGGCATATTGCCGGATCGTCCAGGGCCGGCCGGCATACATGGTCGCCTTCACGCCGCGGGTGAAGGGCTCGAAGCCCGGAAGCTCGCCGACCTGCGGCAGCCCCTCGACATCTTCTGCCGTGTAGATCGGCTTGACCTCGATGCCCTCCAGCGTCTTCCAGGTCAGATCCTCGAGCGGGCGGCCCCGCAGTTCCTTTTCAGCGAGTGCCCGCCAGTCGTCCACCTTGGCTGTCATCGTCCTGTCCTCTCTTCTGTGAAGCCGGCGGCCAGTGCCTCCTGTCCCTGCCGGGCTTCGGGTCCTCTGTCAGTCGTGCCAACCCGTCCGCCCCGGCCATGAGCCAGAACAGATCGTCGGCGTATCTCTCGCGCAGCCGTGCGGCCTGCGCCTCCGAGAAGGGCCGCCACGGGCCCTCCCCCATCGGCAGTCGTGTGACATCGGCGCCGGTCTCGGCCAGCGTCGCGCGCAGCTCCGGCAAGACCGGGCTGCGATGCAACCAGATGCCGCCCTCGGGCAGCGCAGGCACATCGCAAGCCCCGCCGGTCGCCACCATGAGCAGCGCATCGGGCCGGGCGGCGCAGGTTTCGAACCGGCTCACCACGATGTCGCAGCGCGGCAGCGCGCAGGCGAGATCCGCGATCACCTCGCGCCAGCCGCGCGCCTCCCGCGACAGCCGCTCGAGCAGCGCCGCAGGCGGCGGCGCCACGCCGCGCGTCACCAGAAAGGCCAGCGCCGAGGTCCACCACGCCTCGGGCGAGCGGATCTGCAGCACCACCCGGTCGATCCTCCCGAGCGCCGCATGGAGCCGCTGGAACCGATCCCCGACCTGCGGATAGAGCGCCTGCGCCCGAAGGCAGGCCCGCGTCGAGCCGAGCAGGTTCTCGTCCGAGATCAGCAACCGCGTACAGCCCTGCCCCGCCGACGCCGCAAGCGCGCGGCGCAAGCGGTCCTGTGCTTGCCGGCTGTCCGCCGCCGAAGCCGGGCTCAGCACGCCTTGGAACAGGCCCTTGCGGGTCCGCCTCGGCCCCCAGAACCCCAGCCCTTGCGCTGCGAGACCCGGAGCGACACCGCGCAGGTAGCTCTGAAAGCTGGTCGTGCCGGTGCGATGCGCACCGACATGCAGGATGATCTCCATGCGTGCCCGTCCTCACGAGAGTGAACCGCTGCATCATGCGCGCCCCTCCCTGAGAAAGCGGTTAAACGCGGTAAAATCGTCGCGACCTTGCGGCAAACGTTGTGAACTCGGTGCCGCCATGCCTATATCTCTGGGCATGAACCGCCGCATGACCCTCGCATCGCTCGCCTTTTTCACCTTCACCGCCAGCTTCGGCGCGGCGCAGGGGGCCGAAACGCCGGATACGCTCGACGAGACCATCCGCCCGGCAGGAGAGTCGACGCTCGACGAGTTTCTCTGGGTGAAGCGGCCGCTGGTGGTGTTCGCCGACAATCCGGCAGATCCGCGATACGTGCAGCAGATGCAGCTGATCTCCGAACGGCTCGACGCGCTCGAGGATCGCGACGTGGTGGTGATCACCGACACAGACCCGGCGGCGGATTCCCCGATCCGCCACGCGCTGCGCGCCCGCGGCTTCATGTTCGTGCTGATCGCCAAGGACGGCACCATCCTGCTGCGCAAACCCGCGCCTTGGGATGTGCGCGAGATCTCGCGCTCGATCGACAAGCAGCCGTTGCGCAAGCAGGAGGTCCGCGACCGCCGCGCCCTGCCCGACCAGTGAGCCGCGCGGCGGTGAAGATTGAAATGCGCCCGGCCCCGCGCTATATTTGAGGCATGGAAAAGCTCATCACATACCTGCAGCGGATCTTTCTCAAGCCGCTCCCCGAACCGGTCGAACGCTCTCCGCATCGCTCCGGCCCCAAGATCAGCTACTGATTCCAAAGCCTTAATCATGTGACCGCTCCGCATCGCCGGAGCTTTCGCCCTTGCGCGATTCGTCCGCGCCAGCCGGCACCAGCGCCTCGAAATCCGGTCGCGCGCGGCTGGTATCCGCCTCTGCCAAAAGACCGAACACCTCGGGCTCGACCTTTTGCGGCCGTGTACGCGCGTTGAGCGCCAGCCACGCCTGACAGCCCACCCGCACGGTCTGCAGACGCACCTCCTCGAAATCGAAATAGATCTCTGCCCGACGCGCCCGGCCAAGCCGCCGATAGGCCGCGCCGTTGAGATCCTGCGCCAGACGCTGCACGTCGCCAAGCTGGGTGTAGAAGCCGATCACCGGCTGCATCACGTCCTCGGGCAGAAGCTGGAGGTTCGGGGCCAAGGTGGTCAGCACCACCGGCTCCTTGCCACTCGGGACAAACGGCTCGTAGCCGTCCCCCGCGATGCGCTCGGCCACGCTGCGGCCGGCCGCATCATGGCCCAGCATGGCAGCGACCAGCGCCTGCAGGCGCGCCTCGGGCGCGGCGCTCGCAGGGGCCTCGCGCTCCCAGATCGCGAGAATGTCCGAGAGGTAATCATACACCTCAGAGCGCAGCGCCAGCAGCGTCTCGTTCAGCGCCTTGTCGCGGGCACTCTCCTCGCGCCATGTCTGCACGAGGAAGGTGAAGACCCAGCCTGCGGCGACCACGCCGCCGGCCATGAGCCCTTGGTAAAGGTAGCGCGGATTCTGCGCCCCCTCGGCCTGGATGCCGTCAATCACCGGCAGCAGCGCCAGCACCGAGGCCACGCCCAGAAGCGAGATCGGAGCGGCGACCAGCGCCGCCTTCCACAGCACCCGCAGGACCTTGGCATCGAAGATGCAGTAGGCCACCAACAGCACGGCCGCAAAGCTCACCAGCCGTTGCGGCAGGCTCGCGGGCAGCGCAGGCCAGACGAACAGGAGCAGGCAGGCCAACGCCACCAGTACCGGAGCGCCGACGCGCTCCAGCCTGAGGCCGCCATATGCCCGCTCCTGCCCGCCCATGCCGGAGTTACTCGAACTCCATGATCACGTCGTCGACCGCGAGGCTGTCGCCCGGGCCGGCGTTGATCTTCTTGACGGTGCCGCTGCGCTCGGCGCGCAGGATGTTCTCCATCTTCATCGCCTCGACGGTGCAGAGCGCCTGGCCCTCCTGCACCTCGTCGCCCTCGGCCACGTTCATCGACACGATGAGACCCGGCATCGGGCAGAGCAGCATCTTGGAGGTGTCGGGCGGCTGTTTCTCGGGCATCTTGCGCGCGAGCTCGGCCTGGCGCGGCGTGCGCACATGGACCTTCAGATCGGCCCCGCGCGAGCGGATGCGGAACCCGCCCGAGATCTTGCCGACCTTGAGCACCAGCGGATTGCCGTCGACGGTCATGTGGGCCAGCGCGTGGCCCGGGGTCCAGTCGCCATCGACGCGGATCACCGCCCCATCGGCGAAGGTGACGCTCGAGCCGGTCTTGTCGGCGGCGATTGTGACGTCGAAGCTCTCGCCCTGCAGCGCGATGTTCCACTCGTCGCCGACCTTGCGCTCGTGGTTGTCGAGCGTCCCAGAGATGCGGGTGCGCCGGATCTCGGCCACCCGGTTCATCGCGGCAGCGGCCGCCGCGACCTCGCGCAGCTTCTCGTCCGACAGGGTCACCCCCACGAAGCCGTCGGGATATTCCTCGGCGATGAAGGCGGTGGTGATGTTGCCGGTGATGAAGCGCTCGTGGTCCATGACCGCTGCCACGAAGGGCAGGTTGTGACCGATGCCCTCGACCTCGAAGCTGTCGAGCGCGTTGCGCATGGTCTCGATCGCGGCGTCACGGGTCGGGCCCCAGGTGCAGAGCTTGGCGATCATCGGGTCGTAATACATCGAGATCTCGCCGCCCTCGTAGACGCCGGTGTCGTTGCGCACGATGCCCTCGCCCAGTTCGCCCTCTGCCGGCGGACGATAACGCGTCAGGCGCCCGATGGAGGGCAGGAAGTTGCGGTAGGGATCCTCGGCATAGAGGCGGTTCTCGATGGCCCAGCCGTTGATCTTCACGTCGTCCTGCGTGATCGAGAGCGGCTCGCCATTGGCGACGCGGATCATCTGCTCGACGAGGTCGATGCCGGTGATCAGTTCGGTGACCGGGTGCTCCACCTGCAGACGGGTGTTCATTTCGAGGAAGTAGAAGTTCTTTTCGCCGTCGACGATGAATTCCACCGTGCCGGCCGAGGTGTAGCCCACCGCCTTGGCCAGCGCCACGGCCTGCTCGCCCATCGCCTTGCGGGTCTCGGGGTCGAGGAACGGGCTCGGCGCCTCTTCGACAACCTTCTGGTTGCGGCGCTGGATCGAGCATTCGCGCTCGTTCAGCCACAGGCCGTTGCCATGGGCGTCGCAGAGCACCTGGATCTCGATGTGGCGCGGCTGGGTGACGAACTTCTCGATGAAGATGCGGTCATCCCCAAAGCTGCTTGCTGCCTCGTTCTTCGACGACTGGAAGCCCTCGCGCGCCTCCTGGTCGTTCCAGGCGATGCGCATGCCCTTGCCGCCGCCGCCGGCGGAGGCCTTGATCATCACCGGGTAGCCGATCTCGCCCGAGATCTTCACCGCCTCGTCTGCATCCTCGATCAGGCCCATGTAGCCGGGCACGGTGTTGACCCCAGCTTCCTTGGCGATCTTCTTCGAGGTGATCTTGTCGCCCATATCCTCGATCGCGCGCTTCGGCGGTCCGATGAAGGCGACACCGGCCGCGTCGAGCGCATCGGCGAACTTGGGGTTCTCGGAGAGGAAGCCGTAGCCCGGGTGCACGGCCTGCGCCCCGGTGTCCTTGATCGCCTGCATGATCTTGTCGATCACGATATAGGACTGGTTGGCCGGCGGCGGGCCGATATGCACGCCCTCGTCGGCCATCGCCACGTGCAGCGCGTGCTTGTCGGCCTCGGAATAGACGGCCACCGTCTTGATGCCCATCTTCTTCGCCGTCTTGATGACCCGGCAGGCGATCTCGCCCCGGTTCGCGATCAGGATCTTGTCGAACATCCTCGTCCCTTTCCTACGTATTCCTCAGGCCGTGCCCCGTCCCGGGCGCAGCCACGAAAAAAGCCACCGGAGCGCGGGGCTCCGATGGCTTCGATGTTGTGCTGGCCGCCGCGCGAGACGCGGCGGAGATCAGGCGATCAGTTGCAGTATTGCGGCGTGACGTCGTCGCAGACGACGCCTGCGGTCGCGCCCACGGCTGCGCCCACGGTGCCGTCGCCACCCACGGCGCGGTCGATGAGATAGCCGCTGCCGGCCCCGATGCCCGCGCGGCCGAGATCAGAGGTCTCGCAGGCTGCGACGGTGAGAAGGCCGAGGATGGCGGCGGTGCGAACGGCGAATTTTGCCATGGATTCTGTTCCCTTGGATCCTGTTGCGTTGTCGGGTGATCAACGCCACAGATCTGAACAGGGTTCCATACGATCTTAACGATCCTGCCGAGACCGGCGCCAGCTTGCCGAGTGACGGCGGAATATCGCGGGTGCCCGGCAACAAGTGCAGAAAGAAAGGCGGACGACGGGCCAGGGGATGTGCCGCGCCGCCCGCAAGGGGAAGGGTAACGGTGTCTGCCCGGGTCTCTGCGGTGACTCCGGACAGCTCGCAACACCTGAAGAGTGCCCGAGTCTCCGACACACGCATAGCGGTATTCACCGAACGCTCGCACGTCGGCGTCGCTCCGCTCAGCGCGGGCCGGGACAGGCGGCATCACGCCCAATCTTCGTTCTCCTCGAAGGCTTCGGGAAAGGAAGCGCGGGCGGCCTGCTCGTCGATCACCAGCAGCGCCTCGTAGCTCTCGGCATCGAAAGGATCGTCATAGGGCAGCACTTCGCGCCCGAAGAGCCAGCTCAGCCGCCCGGCATCAAGATTGCCGCGCTCGAACGGTTCGGCGCCGAAATGCGCCCAGAGCGAGGCCATGAAGGCCAGATCCGCACGCTTGTCGGCGGATTTGCGGTCGCGATAGCGCTCGCGTCGGATGATGGCGGTCACGCCGCGCGGGTTGGCGCGCCGGATGACGAACTGGTAGTCGGTTCCGGGAAGACGGCCGGGAAAGCCGCGGTGTTTCAGCATATTGCCCTCTCGAGACGGAGCGGGCGCCCATGCGCCTGACCCGCGATCACATCCCGGCCGCCAAGCTGGTCGGGGCCGCCGCAAGGCAGCCCGCCAAGATCAGCCGTTCTGGTTGCGAGACTGGGTGTCGCTCCGGTTCTGATTTTGATTTTGGTTCTGGTTTTCGTTCTGATTCTGTGTGCCGCTGCCGTCATCGGGCGCGTCGGCTGGATCGCTACCGGGATCGCCCGGATCTGCCGACATGCCGTCGCCTCCCATGTCGCCATCGCCGCCGGCGCCCATCGGGGCTGCGGTTCCGGCCGGAAGCACGCAGACATTGCCGGACAGCATGTAGCCTGCCGGACATTCCGCGTTGCCGAGCTTGTCGTAGAGCGGCTGAACCGGAAGCGGCTCAGGCTCAGGCTGCGCACAGGCCAAAAGGCCCAGTGCCATTGCGCCGACCGCAACGAATTTGACTCTTGGTGACATTCTCGTCCTCCCGCTTGCTGCAAGGGCGCCGGAGAGACGGCGACCCCATGCGTCGAACAGTAGCAATCACGGGAATGCGAGCCATGATCTCGGTCAACAAGACCTTGAGATCGCAGGGCTGAGGGATGGGCGGGCCGGTAGGCCCGCCCAATAGTCTTACTTGTACTTGCCGGTGTAGACGGGCTCGGTCGTGATCGGCTCCGGATCGACGACAACGAACTCTTCTTCCTGCTGGCCGCACGCGGCGAGACCGAACAGACCAAGCATTGCAAGCACTTTGATGCTCTTGGACATCTTATTCTCCTGTCACATTCTACGGAACCGACATGAGCCTTCGGCCCTGCCCGTCCTCGTTCCGAGGTTTCGATTGCTTGGGTGCAATCAATCCCCAACATAGCCCAAAGTTTTGCGGGACAATATCGAACATGCGCGCATAGGTCGATTTGTGGCTCGAAAGCCTCATAGATGAGCGGATCTAAGCTTCTGCCTGCAAGATATTGTGGGAGCATCAGAAAGCCTCCCAGATGCAGCGGTCGTCGCTGACCGAGTAAGCCTCGAAATATTGGATGACGTCGGGACTCGCCACGCCGAATTCGACGGGGGCCGCCATCAGCGAGATCATCACGCGTGACGGACGCGGGCCAAGCTCGGAGAGCCTCGGCAGTGCGTAGTCCTGGCACAGCAGGTCCATGTCCCCCGACACCTCGGAGAACGGGCGTGGCGCATCGCCGCCGATCTCGGGCGCAACGAAGCGGAAGCGGTAGATCAACCCTGCCCCGACAGGCTCGTCCCAGATCATGTCGTGAAACGTCACGGGCATGCCCGATGGCACGGCGACGGCATCGCCCATGGCCGGCAGGGACGAGGCGGAAAACAGCACAAGCGCGGCCCAGGCACTCATCTCGACCACCTCAGCCAGCGGCGACGGTTGTCATCGTCGTTCAGGACGGCGGCGAGCCGCGCCTCGGCGAGGGCGCGCGGCGCGGACGTGTCGAGCTGGCCGCCGGCGCGCAGCAGGGTCGCGCCGTCGACCTCGCGCACCGAAACGCAGGGAGAGAAGCCACGCAGGGATTGCAGCGCACGCCAGAGATCCTGGCGCACCTGATGCGCCAGCCGGGCCTTGCGGCCAACCGGTGGCAGCCGCGTCTCGACACTCAGGTCGAAACGCGCCGGCCAGCGACGGGCGAGGATCAGCTCACCCTCGGCCTCATGCGTATGCCAGCCCTTGCGGCGCATGGCTTCCCTCCCCCAAGGCACGCTGCTCAGAGCGGGATATTGTCGTGCTTTTTCCACGGGTTGCTGAGCGTCTTGTTGCGCAGCATGGCGAAGGCACGGCTGACCCGGCGGCGGGTCGAGCGCGGCTGGATCACCTCGTCGATGAAGCCGCGTTCCGCCGCCACGAATGGGTTGGCGAAGCGATCCTCGTAATCCGCGGTGTGCTTGGCGATCTTCTCGGGATCGCCAAGGTCGGCGCGGTGGATGATCTCGGTCGCCCCCTTGGCGCCCATCACCGCGATCTCGGCTGTGGGCCAGGCGTAATTCACGTCACCGCGCAGGTGCTTGGAGCTCATCACGTCATAGGCGCCGCCATAGGCCTTGCGGGTGATCACCGTCACCTTAGGCACCGTCGCCTCGCCATAGGCGAAGAGCAGCTTTGCGCCATGCTTGATGACCCCGCCATATTCCTGGCCGGTGCCCGGCAGGAAGCCCGGCACGTCGACGAAGGTCAGGATCGGGATCTCGAAGCAGTCACAGAAGCGCACGAAGCGCGCGGCCTTCTTCGAGCTGTCGATGTCGAGGCAGCCGGCGAGCACCATCGGCTGGTTCGCAACCACGCCCACGGTCTGCCCTTCGAGCCGGATGAAGCCGGTGATGATGTTCTTGGCGTGCTCTTCCTGAATCTCGTAGAAATCGCCCTCGTCCGCGACCTTCAGGATCAGCTCCTTCATGTCGTAGGGCTGGTTGGCGTTTTCCGGGATGATCGTGTCGAGCGAGCCTTCCACCCGCGCCACATCGTCGAAGAACGGCCGCACCGGCGGCTTCTGGCGGTTGTTGAGCGGCAGGAAGTCGACGAGGCGGCGCACTTCCGCCAGTGCCTCGACGTCATTCTCGAAGGCGCCATCGGCGACCGAGCTCTTCTTGGTGTGGGTCGAGGCGCCGCCAAGCTCCTCGGCGGTCACCACCTCGTTGGTCACGGTCTTCACCACGTCGGGGCCGGTGACGAACATGTAGGAGGTGTCCTTCACCATGAAGATGAAGTCGGTCATGGCGGGCGAGTAGACCGCGCCGCCGGCACAGGGCCCCATGATGACCGAGATCTGCGGGATCACGCCGGAGGCCTCGATGTTGCGCTGGAAGATCTCGGCATAGCCGGCAAGGCTGTCGACACCTTCCTGGATGCGGGCACCGCCCGAGTCGTTCAGGCCGATGACCGGCGCGCCGTTCTGCATCGCCATGTCCATGATCTTGCAGATCTTCTGCGCGTGGGTGGCCGAGACAGAGCCGCCCAGAACGGTGAAATCCTGGCTGAACACATAGACCATGCGGCCGTTGATCGTGCCCCAGCCGGTGACCACGCCGTCGCCATAGGGACGGTTCTTCTCCATGCCGAAATCGGTGCAGCGATGAGCGACGAACATGTCGTATTCCTCAAAGCTGTCCTCGTCGAGCAGCAGCTCGATGCGCTCGCGCGCGGTCAGCTTGCCCTTGGCGTGCTGGGCGTCGATGCGCTTCTGACCACCGCCGATCCGGGCGCCGGCGCGCCGCTCTTCCAGTTCGTGCAGAATGTCTTTCATGGCCGTCCCTTTCCTTTGCCGAGACCATACAGAGGCCCGATGCTCGCTCAAGTCAAATTCGGCAAATTTGCAAAGGCGGGAAAGCCCCTTTTACGCAAATTGCATAACTGCAAAACACGCGCCAGCAAATCGTTCCCGAATGGACAAGGCCCCGTTTCGGTCCTACCCATCCGTACATGGAAAATCCGCCCAAGGTCCGGTTCCTGGATCAAACCACACCGCCACATATTGTCACACTGATCCTGCTCGCGGGGCTCTCGGCGCTGACGATGAACGTCTTCCTGCCGTCGCTGCCCAAGATGACGGCGCACTTCGAAACCGAATACCGCGTCATGCAACTCTCGGTTGCAATCTATCTCGCGGTCAACGCGGCGCTTCAGATCGTGATCGGGCCGATTTCCGACAAGTTCGGGCGCCGTCCGGTGATTCTCTGGGGCGTGACGCTGTTCCTGCTGGCGACGCTGGGCTGCATCTTCGCCCCCAACATCACCGTCTTCCTCGCCTTCCGGATGTGTCAGGCGGTGATCGTCACGGCGATGGTGCTGAGCCGCGCGGTGGTGCGCGACATGGTCCCGCAGGACCAGGCCGCCTCGATGATCGGCTACGTGACGATGGGCGTCGCGGTGGTGCCGATGATCGGACCGGTGATCGGCGGCGTGCTCGACGAGATCTTCGGCTGGCAGTCGACCTTCTGGATGCTGTTCCTGCTCGGCGCGGGCATCCTGTGGATGAGCTGGCGCGACCTCGGCGAAACCTCGGTCTCGCGCGGGCTCTCGCTGGGGCAGCAGTTCCGGGAATATCCCGAGCTGTTCCAGAGCCCGCGCTTCTGGGGCTACGCGCTGACCTGCGCCTTCTCCTCGGGCGCCTTCTTCGCCTATCTCGGCGGCGCGCCCTTCGTCGGCACAGAGGTGTTCGGCCTGTCGCCCGCCGCCCTCGGCTTCTTCTTCGGCGCGCCGGCGGTGGGCTATTTCGCCGGCAACGGGCTGTCGGGCAAGCTGTCGGCCCGGGTCGGCATCAACAAGATGATCTTCTGGGGCTGCATCCTCAACGCCTCCGGCCTCGGCATGGCGCTGCTGGTCTTCGCGGCGGGCTTCCAGTCCGAGTGGACCTTCTTCGGCTTCATGACCTTCGTGGGCCTCGGCAACGGCATGACCATTCCCAACGCAACCGCCGGTGCGTTGTCGGTACGACCGCACCTCGCGGGCACCGCCTCGGGACTCTCGGGCGCGATCATGATCGGCGGCGGCGCGGCGCTCTCGGCGCTCGCAGGCGCCCTTCTGCAGCCGGGCACGGGCGCTTGGCCGCTGCTTTGGCTGATGTTCCTGACCGGCGTCGCCTCGATCGTGTCGATCCTGCTGGTGCTGCGCCGCGAAAAGCGCCTCGCGGGGCTCGGCACGCTCTGAGACTGCGCCTTTCGCGGAACGGGGTTTGACGGCCCCGCCCCGCGCGCCGATGATCCGCCGGACACCCCGGCGGAGACCGATCTTGCCCCAGCCCTTCCCCCGTTCCGAATTCGAGGCCCGCTGCGCCAAGGCGCAGGCGGCCATGGCGCGCGAGGGCATCGCTGCGATGCTGCTCACCAGCGAGCCGGATCTGCGCTATTTCACCGGATTCCTTACCCGCTTCTGGGAGAGCCACACCCGGCCGTGGTTCCTGCTCGTCCCGGCCAGCGGCAAACCGGTCGCGGTGATCCCCGCCATCGGCGCCGAGCTGATGGCGCAGAGCTGGCTCAGTGACATCCGCACGTGGACCTCACCCGACTACGACGACGACGGCGTCACGCTCTTGGCCGAGACGATCCGCGAGCTGGTCCCGGACGGCGCGCGCCTTGGCGTGCCGCTGGGGCGCGAGACCGCGCTGCGCATGCCGCCCGCCGACTGGGACAGGCTTTGCGCCCTGATCGGAGACCGCCCGCGCCGCGATGTCTCGGCCCTGTTGCGGACGCAGCAGGAGGTCAAATCCCCCGCCGAGATCGCGCTGATCCGCGAAACCTGCGCCATCGCCGGCCGCGCCTATGCAAGGGTGCCCGAACTGCTCACTCCCGGTGTCACGCTGGCGCAGGTGTTCCGCCGCTTCCAGATGCTGCTTCTCGAGGAGGGCGCCGACTGGGTGAGCTACCTCGCCGGCGGCGCGGCACGGGGAGGCTATGGCGATGTCATTTCGCCAGCCGACGACCGCCCGCTCGCGGCCGGAGACGTGCTGATGCTCGACACCGGCGCGGTGCGGCAGGGCTATTTCTGCGATTACGACCGCAACTGGGCGGTCGGCCATGCCACGCCCGAGGTGCAGGACGCCCACCGCCGCCTGCACGACGCCGCTCTCGCCGGCTTCGAGGCCGCCCGCCCCGGCGCCACCTGTGCCGACCTGCACCGCACCATCGTAGGCGCGCTCGGGCAGGATCCCGGCGGGCGCGTCGGTCATGGCCTTGGGATGCGGCTCACCGAGTGGCCCTCGCTGATTCCCGCCGACAACACCGTGCTGCGCCCCGGCATGGTGTTGACGCTCGAGCCGTGGCTGCCCCTTGGACCGCGCCGGATGCTGGTGCACGAGGAGAATATTGTGATTGGTGAGAACGGAGCCGAGTGGCTCTCCCCCCTGGCCCCGCGCGAGATCCCGGTGATCGACTGACCCATGATCCGCTAGCCGGGCCGGGCTCCGGGACGTCGGCAAATTGCGCCGAAACCGCCACAATCTGAGCCAAGTGGCGCCCGAATGCCTGTCTATCCACGTTGCCAGACCGCGACCGCCTCCCGGGCCGGAGCGCGGCAGTGGGTTTACAAGGATCGAGGCGGGGCAGCCGGATGAGAGATTACGCAACACCGTTTGACAGCGACCTGATGGACGGCGACCTGCGCGGCGGGCTCGACCTGCTCGAGCCTGCGCTCCGCGAGGACCGCCAGCCGATGAGCGAACCGCGGGTGGCCGTGATCCTGCCCTGCTACAACGAGGCCGCGGCGATCGGACAGACCGTGCGCCAGTTCCGCGCCGCCCTGCCCCGCGCAGAGATCTACGTCTACGACAACAACTCCACCGACAACACCGCCGAGATCGCCCGCGAGGCCGGCGCCGTCGTCCGCCGCGAGCCCCGCAAGGGCAAGGGCAACGTGGTGCGCCGCATGTTCGCCGACGTCGAGGCCGACGTCTACGTCATGGCAGATGGCGATGCGACCTACGACGCGCCCAGCGCGCCGGCGATGATCGCGCGGCTTTGCGAAGGCGGGCTCGACATGGTCAACGGCGCGCGCCGCAGCACAGACGAGGCCGCCTACCGCGCCGGCCACAAGTTCGGCAACCGCCTCCTCACCGGGCTGGTGCGCCGCCTGTTCAGCCGCCAGTTCGACGACATGCTCTCGGGCTACCGCGTGTTCAGCCGCCGCTTCGTCAAGAGCTTCCCCGCCCTGTCGCAGGGCTTCGAGATCGAGACCGAGCTGACCGTGCACACCTTGCAGCTGCGCATGCCCGCCGACGAGATCGAGACGCCCTACTACGCCCGCCCCGAGAACTCGACCTCCAAGCTCTCGACCTGGTCCGACGGCTTCCGCATCCTCAAGATGATCGGCCTGCTGGTGAAGGAAGAAAAGCCCATGCAGTTCTTCTCGGCGGTCGCGGCGCTACTCTTCCTGCCCTCGGCCGCGGTGTTCCTGTCGGTCCTGAGCGAGTTCCTCGACACCGGCCTGGTCGCGCGCTTCCCCTCGCTCTTCGTGTCGCTCTCGGGCATCGGTCTGGCGGCGCTGTCGCTGGTCTGCGCGGTGATCCTCGAGACCGTGGCTCGTGGCCGCCGCGAGGCGCGCTACATGACGTACCTGCAGATCCCCGGCCCGCACAGCTGAGGCAGGTCGCGGGGCGATGCGGTCAGCGGTGAAGAATATGGCGCGAGCTGAGGAAGTTCACCACCATGCCGGCAGCGGTCGCGGGCACCAGCGCCAGCACCGGCTGCGCGGCGGCGGCCTCGCTCAGACGCAGCGCCAGCAGGAAGGTGGCGTAGTTGATCGCGAGACCCAGCCCCATGGCGAGGATGTAGCGCAGGAATTCGGCAAGCGAGGCACGGGTCGAGGTGCGGAAGGTCAGGGTCCGGTTGATCGCCCAGGTGGTGAGCACCGCCGCCACGAAGGACGGCACCCGCGCCAGCCCGGGCGACAAGCCCAGCCCAAGCAGCGCCGAGAGCACGCCCGCATCGACACCGAATCCGGCCAGCCCGGCCAGCGCAAAGCCACCGAGATGGCGCCGCCGCTCGCCGGCGGCCGTCTGTCGGGAGCGCTCGGACACGGGCACCTCGCGGTTGCGGATGGCACCGATATGCGCCGCCCTGCCCGCTTCGATCAAGGCCGGAGCACCCCGCGCCCCGGCCGCTGTGGCGACCCCGCCACGAGCGTTTGCCGCGTCGCCCCCGGCGCATCACCCCGTTAACGAGTCAGAACCGTCAGAGCCGTCAGAATGACCCAGCAGACCGACACGCACAGCCCGCTCCTCCGCTGGCTGCCTATCATCGCCTTCGCCTATGTCGCCTTCGTGACGCTGGCCCGGGCGCCCGCGGCCACCGAGCTGCTCTATGCGCTCGGCAACGACTCGGCGATGCGGCTGGTGAGCGTTCGCGACCTGCTCGCCGGTCAGGGCTGGTTCGACCTGACCCAGAGCCGCCTTGGGCTCGAGGGCGGGTTCGAGATGCACTGGTCGCGGTTGATCGACACCCCCATCGCCGGACTGGTGCTGTTTTTGGACCTGTTCACCGATCGCCTTCAGGCCGAGATCCTCGCCATCACGATCTGGCCCCTGCTGATGCTTGCCGCCGTGATCGCGCTGGTGACCCGGATCGGCACCGCCCTTGGCGGCGCAGTCGCGGGCCCGGTCTCGGGGGCACTGGTCGCCGGCATGTTCTGGGGCGACGCCCGCTTCCTGCCGGGTGCCATCGACCATCACAACGCACAGGTCGCGCTGCTCCTGCTGCTGCTCTGGGGCGTGATCGACCGCCGCGACCGCCGCCTGCTGCCAGTGATTGCGGGGCTCGCGCTGGCCGCAAGCCTCGCCATCGGAGTCGAAACCCTGCCGCTGCTGGCGCTCTGCACCTTCGGCATGGCAGGGTTCTGGCTGGCCAACGGCGTCGTGGAGCGCGGCCCGGTGCTGCGCTTCGCGCTCGGCGCGGTCGGCGGGCTGGCGCTGCTCTTCCCCGCCCTTGCCCCGGCCTCGGCCTATCTGGGCGGCTATTGCGACGCCTTCTCGATCGACCTTGCGCTGCCGGTCGCGCTTGGCGTGGGCGCGATGGCGCTGGCGGCGGCATGTGTCTCCGACCGCCCCCTCAACACCCGCGCCGGCGTGCTCCTTGGCCTCTTCGCCGCCGTCGGCGCCCTGACGCTTGCCGCCACGCCCGCCTGCCTGTCGGAGCCCTACGGTGCGCTCGACCCCTATCTCGATGCCCGCTGGATGGCCTTCGTGCGCGAGGCCCGCAGCCTTGCGGACCTGATCGCGACCGATGCCGAGCCGTTCCTCTTCGGCTACTACCTGCTCGGCCTTGCGGCGTTCGGGCTGGCGCTGTCCCACGCGTGGCGCCAACGCAGCGGCGCCTGGCTGCTGATCGGCGTGCTGCTCAGCTCCGCCTTGGCCATCGGCAGCTACCAGCTGCGAGGCGTCTTCGTGCTCACCGCGCTCTCGGCCCCCGTGCTGGGCGTCACCACGGCAGAGCTGCACCGTGCCTGGCGCGACGGGCGCGGCACCAGCCGCGGCCTCGCGGCGCTGGCCTGCGCGCTGCTCGCCCTCCCGATGAGCTGGGTACAGCTCGTCAGCGGCGCCGAGACGCTGGCGGACCATGTCGCCCGCCCCGCCAACGCGGCCCCCGCCGCGCCGGATCATGACGCGCAGGCCTGCTTCACACCCGGCGCCATGGCCGCGCTCGCCTCGCTGCCAGAGGGCGTGGTGTCGGCGCCGTCGAACTTCGGCACCCACGTGCTGCTGCACAGCGGCCACCGCACGCTCTCGGCGCCCTATCATCGCAATCAGGACGGGATGCGCGCGCAGCTCGAAATCACGCTTGCCGCAACGCCCGAGGCCGCACAGGCCGCGCTCGTCAGGCATGGCATCGACTACATGCTGGTCTGTCCCGGCGATCCCGAGCTGACCACCCTCGCCAATGCCGGCTTCGACGGCTTCGGCCACGCGCTGGAAGGCGGCGCGGTGCCCGGCTTCCTGAAAGCGATTCCGAGCGGTGACAGCGAAAGCGCCCTGCGCATCTACAAGGTAAACTGAGCCCCGCACCTCGCGGATGCCCGGGCGATACCGTCAGCGGTCCAGCCTTTTGGGGGTCGGTCTGCAGGCTCCGAGGATCGACATGCCCGGCGGTGTTGAGGCTTCAGCCATCTGCATGGTGGCCGCGATGAACATCGTGAACGCCAACTGGGATGTGTCGCGGCGGGCAAGCGCCAGCCCAGAACCGATTGATCTTCAAACCACCTTCCCGAAACGCAGCTTTGCGCCCGAGGGGCGCGAAGCCATGCGCATGGCACCAGCGACCAGCGCAAGCCAAAGCGACGGACAACATCTTATGCGCCAAGGTGCGACAGGTTGAGAAAGGGGGAAACCCAGACAGGGCGGACCCCGGCAAAGGCCGGAGGGCCGGTTTGCCCGAAGGCTCACTCACCGATGTTCGGAGAGAATGGTGCGGTCGAGAAGACTCGAACTTCCACGGGAGTTACCCCACAGCGACCTCAACGCTGCGCGTCTACCAATTCCGCCACGACCGCACTGTCCTGACTTGGTGAGGGGCTCTCTACAAAAGCCTGCGGGGGATGAAAAGAGGGAAATGCATCCGCGCGCAGATTTTTTCGCGCACCCCCTCAAACGCGGCGCGGCGGGCCGGTCGAGCCCGCCGCGACACCATGGGTTATCGGAGGGTTATCGGAGCCCGATCACTCGGAGATGCTGAACACCGGAAGGCCCGCCTGGGTGACTTCCGGAGCACTGTCGCCTGCCGACGCACTGCCACCCAGCATCATCGACGCCTTGCGCAGCAGCCCGGCACGCTCGGGCTGGCCGGGGCCGAAGACCGGTGTGGCACCGCCGTCGAGCGAGGTCAGCGCCTGATCGTACCACCCGACCGCAAGATCCTCGCGCTGGGTCGCGCCGAAGCCCTGGCTCAGGTGGTGGCCCATCAGCTCGGCGTAAGGGCCCTTGCCCAGCGCCACCAGCATCAGCGCCGCACCCATCGCGGTGCCCATGTCATCGGACTTGTAGCCCGAGGCGAGGCAGATCTGCGCCGTCTTCTCGAGCTGCGCCGGGGACATGCCGGTGGAGAGTACGAACTGCCCCACGCTTTGCAGCACCTGATCGCGCGGCTGCAGCGAGACCGACGCGACCTGCTCTTTCAGCAGCGCCCCGAAGGTGGCGCATTGATCGGCGATCTGCTGCTGGCTGGCGCCCTGCACCTGCCCCATCAGCGTCTCGCCGGCCGAAATCGCGTAGGTCCGCGCGAGGCAGAGCTGCTCTGCCATCGCCGCGCCGGCGTCGGTCAGCGTCTCGGCGGTGATGTAGCCGCCATTCGTGGAGGTCACGAGGCTGACGGTGTTGCAATGCGAGGCCAGCGAGGCCTCGGTCGGGCTGCTGTCGCCACCGAAGAAGTTGGGCAGAGCCGGGCTTGCGTTGACGGCCGCGGTCGTGGCGGGCACTGCAGGAACCGCCGACGGCACCGGGGCGGCGGCCATCTGCGTGCCCGGCGCCGGACGGATCCCCTGTGGCACCGGCACGGCGGGCGCCACCGCGGCCATCGTGCCGCTGCCCTCTGTCTTCGAGCAGGTGCCGCGGGTGCAGGTGAACATCGCCGGCGTCACGTTGAAGGCCTGGAAGTCGTTCCGCTCGTAGCCGTCCGGGGTCGAGGCGAAGACCCGCACCATGCAGCTCTGGGCGCTGCACCAGAAGGCCGAGCCGGTGACCGAGGTGTCGACGATATAGTCGGTCTGGCCATCGCCGTTGATGTCCGAAAGCTGTATGAAACCGCTGCGCTGCACCAGCTGCTCGGCGGTCGGGTCCGAGCTCTTGGCGATCTCGTTCACGGCGGCGGCGACGACGCTGGGCAGGCCGTAGTGGCCGCCGATCGAGGAGGTCGCGCTGCGCCCGCCCCCATTCATCTGCTCGTCGCGATAGGCCACGAGCAGCCCCTTCACGCCAAGCGGGTTCGAGGCGATGAGCTGCGAGGTGGCCGGTCCGCCGGCCTGCGCGCGGTGGTAGGAGCCGATCAGGAAGTCGCGCTCATACTGGGTGAGCTGTCCAGTGGGGGTATAGCCCATGTGGGCCTGATAGCTCGAGATCGCCGAGCGCGAGCGGCTGCCCATGACGCCATCGACCGAGCCCGCGTTGAAGCCGAAATAGTTCAGCGCCGACTGGGTGTCGCGGTTGGCGGCGCGCTGCGCCGTGTTCACGCTGCTGCTGCGGCTGGTATAGGTCTTCTTGGCCGGCGCGCGGTAGACCCGCTGCTTTTTCGGCTGGTTGGCGATGGCGCTGCCGATCATGCCCCCCACGAGGCCCCCGACAAAGGCGTTGTCGGCCAGCGCGGGCAGCGGTGTGAGGGCGATGCTTGAGGTAAGAAGGCCGGCGATGACATGGCGTTTCACGGTCAATCTCCTGAAGAAAATGGAGCGAACCGCGAATGAATTGATGCCGCGGCCGCGCGAAAAAGGGCGAAAAGTCGACGTGCTATCGCGTCAGGTTCGGTCGCATTCACGATTCTGTCAATGAATGAGCGATGCAAAAATGCCTCAACCTTGACGGACAGGCTTCCAAACCGGGTGCGGTGCGCTCTTGACGCCCTGCCCGACTGGGCCTAGCCGATCCGCCATGACCGAGTGGATCACATCCGATGGCCTGACGGGCTATGAAGAGGCGGTGGCCTTCATGGAGGCGCGTGCCGCCGCCATCGCCGCGGGCGAGGCCGACGAGGCGATCTGGCTGCTCGAGCACCCGCCGCTCTACACCGCCGGGACTTCGGCCCGGGCCGAGGATCTGCGCGAGCCCGACCGCTTCCCGGTCTACGACAGCAAGCGCGGCGGGCAGTACACCTATCATGGCCCCGGCCAGCGGGTGATCTACGTCATGCTCGACCTCAACCGGCGCGGGCGCGATATCCGTCGCTTCGTGCAGCAGCTCGAGGCCTGGGTGATCGCGGCGCTGGCCGAGTTCAACGTCACCGGCCACATCCGCGAGGGCCGGGTCGGTGTCTGGGTCGAGCGCCCCGACCGGCCGCGCCTGCCCGACGGACGCATGACCGAGGACAAGATCGCCGCCATCGGCATCCGCCTGCGCAAATGGGTGAGCTTCCACGGCATCTCGATCAATGTCGAACCGGAGCTTTCGCATTTCGAAGGCATCGTGCCCTGCGGCATCACCGAGTTCGGCGTCACCAGCCTTGTCGATCTCGGCCTGCCGGTCTGCATGGCAGACCTCGACGTGGCGCTGAAGCGCAGCTTCGACGAGGTCTTCGGCAACTAAGCCGCTCAGGGCAGCGGCTTCTCCATGTAGACGCGCTGCAGTCCGTTCACCTCTGCGCGGTGGGTCTCGGCATAGCCGCGTTTGCGGTAGATCGCGACGTTCTCGACCATGGTCACGTGGGTGTAGAGGCGGATCACGCCGAAGCCCTGCCGCCGCGCCTCGGCCTCAGCACAGTCGAGCAGCAGGCGGCCATAGCCCCGGCCCTGCGCCCGCGGCGCGATGGCGATATTGTCGAGCAGCATGTGGGTCGCTTCCGGGATCAGCACCAGAAGCCCCGCCACCCCCTGCCCATCGCGCAGCACCCGCAGCCGTCCGGCGGCGACATGGGCGGCGTAATCGTCGCGCATCGGCCCCGGCAACAGACCCATGCGCGCCACGTAGGGACGGTAGGCAGCCTCGACGATCGCCTCGATCACCGGAAGGTCGGAGATACCGGCAATCGCGGTCTCGGGCAGCGGATCGTTCATCAAGGGTTCCTCACGGGAATTGACCGGAGCGGCGGATCTGGGGAGAGAGCCGCTCCGGTCAGCCTAGCCTGTCACGGTGGGGAACAACACCGACAGGCACGCACCTTGCAGACTGGGGTCGGGCAAGGTGAGGTCTCTGCTCGGCAGCGCCCGGTCAGGGCGTGCGGAACATCTCGTCTCGGAGGTCTTCGCGGGTCAGCCCGATCTGCCGGAGTTCGTCATCAGACATCGTTCGCAGCGTCGCGCGCTGCTCGAGAACCTGCTTCCTGCGGCTACAGAACGGCGCTGATACCCAGCGCCAGACTGTCCGCCAAACGGACTCGAATACCGTGTGCTCAAAATAAGCCATCGCGGGCTTCTCCACTCAAAACAAAGAAACTTGGTATTAATGTCTTCACCCTAGCACCAAACGGCGGTGCTGACAGGTCTGGAAAACCTGACGTGTCGCGCATGCTCGCGTCAAGTCACATGTGCCTACGCCCCCTGGTTGCGCTGGAAAGCGCCGATCGCAGAAAGGTAGAACCAGATCGCGCTCATCCCCCCTTATTGGAAGGATGCGTGCCCGTCGCAAGGGAGGTGCGACAATAAAGTTTGATCCAGATCAAACCCCAATATTGCCGCGTCCTTAGGGACATTCTAAAAGAGAGACTTGAAAGAGAGGTGGGTTGTGGTTCTCAAGCAGCCGCCAGGGACGGACCAACAGGAGGCAGACAATGGCAGACGCCGCCATTCACGGCCACGAACATGAGGATGACCGGGGGTTCTTTACCCGCTGGTTCATGTCTACGAATCACAAGGATATCGGGATTCTGTACCTGATCACCTCGGCGATCGTGGGCCTCATTTCGGTGTGCTTCACCGTATACATGCGACTCGAGCTCATGGAGCCGGGCGTTCAATTCATGTGCATGGAAGGGGCGCGTCTGATTCCGACCGCGACCGAAAACTGCACGCCCAACGGCCACCTCTGGAACGTGATGATCACCGGCCACGGCATCCTGATGATGTTCTTCGTGGTGATTCCGGCGCTCTTCGGCGGCTTCGGCAACTATTTCATGCCGCTGCAGATCGGCGCGCCGGACATGGCGTTCCCGCGCATGAACAACCTGTCCTTCTGGCTCTATGCTGCCGGCACCACGCTGGCGGTCTGCTCGGTGTTCTCGCCCGGCGGCAACGGCCAGCTCGGCTCGGGCATCGGCTGGGTGCTCTACCCGCCGCTCTCGACCACCGAAGCGGGCATGTCGACCGACCTCGCGATTTTCGCGGTGCACGTCTCGGGCGCCTCGTCGATCCTCGGCGCGATCAACATCATCACCACCTTCCTGAACATGCGTGCCCCGGGCATGTCGCTGTTCAAGGTGCCGCTCTTCGCGTGGTCGATCTTCGTCACCGCATGGCTGATCCTGCTGGCCCTTCCCGTTCTGGCCGGCGCCATCACCATGCTGCTGACCGACCGCAACTTCGGCACCACCTTCTTCGACCCCGCAGGTGGCGGTGATCCGATCCTCTACCAGCACATCCTGTGGTTCTTCGGCCACCCGGAAGTGTACATCGTGATTCTGCCGGGCTTCGGCATCGCATCTCACGTGATCGCCACCTTCTCGCGCAAGCCGGTCTTCGGCTACCTGCCGATGGTCTGGGCGATCATCGCGATCGGCGCGCTCGGCTTCGTCGTGTGGGCCCACCACATGTACACCGTCGGCATGTCGCTGCGTCAGCAGAGCTACTTCATGCTCGCCACCATGGTGATCGCGGTGCCCACCGGCGTTAAGATCTTCTCGTGGATCGCGACGATGTGGGGCGGCTCGATCGAGTTCAAGACGCCGATGCTCTTCGCCCTCGGCTTCCTGATCCTGTTCACCATCGGCGGCGTGACCGGCATCGTGCTGAGCCAGGCTGGCGTGGACCGCGCCTATCACGACACCTACTACGTCGTGGCGCACTTCCACTACACCATGTCGATGGGCGCGGCCTTCACCATCTTCGCGGGGGTCTACTTCTACCTGCCGAAGATGACCGGCAAGATGTACAACGAGACGCTGGGCAAGATTCACTTCTGGATGTTCTTCGTCGGCGTGAACCTGACCTTCTTCCCGCAGCACTTCCTGGGCCGCCAGGGCATGCCGCGCCGCTACATCGACTACCCGGAGGCCTTCGCCACCTGGAACTTCGTGTCGAGCTGGGGTGCGCTCCTGTCCTTCGCCTCGTTCCTGCTGTTCTTCGGCATCGTGATCTACACGATCCGCAAGGGCGCACCGGCGACCGAGCGTAACCCGTGGAACGAATACGCGGACACGCTCGAGTGGACCCTGCCCTCGCCGCCGCCGGAGCACACCTTCGAGCAGCTGCCGAAGCGCGAGGACTGGGACAAGCAACACGCGCACTGAGCGCCACGCTGATCCCGACAGACCAGAAGGCCCCGGAGCACGCTCCGGGGCCTTCTTCTTTGGCGCGGTGTTGATCTGCCTCCTTGCGCAAGCGCGCAAAACCGGCTGCAGTTGTCGCATGACCCTGCCCAACCGCTTCGCCGCCATCGCTGACATCCACGGCAACGCCGACGCCCTGCGCGCGGTGCTGGCCGATATCGACCGGCTCGGCATCAGCACGGTGATCAATCTGGGCGACGTGTTCAGCGGCCCGCTCGCCGCCTCCGAAACCTGGGAGATCCTGCACCGGCGCGCCTTCCCCACGGTGCGCGGCAACCATGACCGCCACCTGATCGAGCATCTTCCGCACGAGCTTATGGCCTCGGACCGGGTCGCCCGTGACGAACTCCCGGAAAGGGCGATGGGCTGGCTGCGCAGCCTGCCGATGGTGCTGGAGCTGGGCAATGCCTTCCTCTGCCACGCCACGCCCGGCAGTGATCAGGTCTACTGGCTCGACGAGGTCAGCCCCGAGGGCATCGTGCACCCTGCCCCGCAGGCCACCGTTGCCGCGCGGCTCGGGGGCGTGACCCGGCCTCTGATCCTCTGCGCCCACACCCACCTGCCCCGCGCCGTGCGCCTGAACGGGCAGCTCATCGTCAATCCCGGCAGCGTCGGCTGCCCCGGCTATGACGACATCCACCCGGTGCCGCACGTGGTCGAGACCGGCACGCCGGATGCCTGCTATGCGGTGCTGACGCGCGAGGGCGAGAGCTGGCAGGTCAGCCACCGCCACGTGCCTTATGACAGCCGCCGCATGGCCGCCCTTGCCCGAGCGCGCGGCCGAGACGAATGGGCCCGCGCGCTCGAGACCGGCTGGCTCTCGGCCTGAGCCCCGCGCCCCCTCGCCAAAGAAGCAGACCTGCGACATCTTTCTTGTCGACCGGCGCGCGGGAGGTGTTAGATTTCGCCCGTCATGCCATATCGCTGGGAACAGACCGAGACACCGTCCGACCGGGCAGAGCTGCATCTCTGGCCGCACCAGTCGCTTTCGGCCGAGGGCTTCTCGATCTTCATCCTGAGCTTTTTCCTGCTGGCGCTGATCCCGTTCTTCGGGCTGATCGGCACGGTGCTGCTCTGGGGTCTGCTGCCCTTCATGCTGCTGGCGGTGGGCGGCATCTGGTTCGCGATCCGACGCAACAACCGAGACCGGCAGATCCTCGAGATCCTCACCATCGACCATGAGACGCTGCGCCTCGTGCGGCACAACCCGCGCGGCCCCGATCAAGACTGGGAGGGCAACCCCTACTGGGTCAAAGTCGCGATGCACGAGCGCGGCGGCCCGGTGCCCTATTACGTGACGCTGCAGGGCAGCGGGCGAGAGGTTGAGATCGGCGCGTTTCTGAGCGAAGACGAACGCAAGACCCTTTTCGCCGAGCTGAGCGACCGGGTGCGCGTGCTCGCCCGCCCCTGACGCCCCCCCGGTCCCCGCAAGGATTTCCCATGGCCCAGGCCCCCGCCACGCCCAAGCTGAAACGCCTCGTCCTGCGCGCCGCCGCAACCCTCGCGCCGTCCCTGGCTGAGCGGCTTTCGCCCGCGCCATCGGAACAGGCGGCGCTGGCGTTGCGCGCTGCGGCTCGAGGAAGACCCCGCCCCCGGGCCGAGAAGGTGATCTTCCTCGTGCCGCTGGTCGGGCCGCATCACGTTGGCGATTGGCAAGCGGTGACCGAGCGGCTGCAGCAGACCGTCGAGAGCTTTCGCCGGCAGGATGGCGCGTGGCAGGCGGTGATCTGCTGCCAGGAGCGCCCGCCGCTCCCCGACGATCCGCGGATCAGCTGGCTACCCTTCGACGATCCGACGCCCGGCAACGACAAGTGGCGCAAGCTGGCCGCACTCTGCGATCACCTCGCCGCTGAGTCGCGGGGCCCCGCCTATGTCATGAGCTTCGATGCCGATGACCTGCTGCGCGACGGCACGGTTTCCGAGATGCTGGAGCGGCAGGAGGCCGGCTACCTCGTCGAAACCGGCTACGTGATGGATCATGCCACCGCCGACGCGGCGCTGGCCGGGCCGCGCCGCCTCACCAAGGCGCTGCGCAAGCCGTTCTGGAAGCTCTGCGGCTCCTGCACCGCGCTGCTGCACGATCCCGAGTTGCCCGAGAGCGCCGCCTTCCTGCGCGAGATGACCGCGCATGAGCACCGCATGTTCCCCTATCTGGCAGGGCTCGCCGGACGCGGTCTTTCGGCGCTGCGCCGGCCGTCGGTGCTTTACGTGCTCAATCACGGCGAGAACTTCGGTGCGCGCCGCGGACGGGTCGGGTTCAAGACCCGTTTCGTGCAGCGATTCCCCGTCGACCCAAAGGACTGGGAAGCGGCCCGGAAGCAATTTCCCGAGCCCTGAGCGGCGATCCCGCCGCCACCTGCCTGTTGGGAAAAACCCCGGGCCTCAGCCCGCCGCGGCGAGCCGGTCCTTGACCATCGGCCCCACGGCACCAAAGTCCATGCGGCCTTGGTAGCGCCCTTTGAGCACCCCCATCACCCTGCCCATGTCGCGGATTGAGCTGGCGCCGACCTCGGTCATTGCATCGTCGACCGCCTGCGAGATTTCCGCGTCGCTCATGGGCTTTGGCAGGAATTCCTCGATCACCTCGACCTCGGCCAGTTCCTGTTCCGCGAGGTCGAGCCGGCCGCCCTCCTCGTAGGTCCGCGCGCTTTCCTTGCGCTGCTTGACCATCTTCACCAGCAGCGCCAGCAATTCGGCCTCGTCGACCTTGGTCTCGCCATCCGCGCTCCGAGCCGCGATGTCGCGATCCTTGAACGTGGCGTTGATCAGCCGCAGCGTCGACAGCCTGTCGGTGGCCCGGTCCTTCATCGCCTGCTTGGTCGCAGCCGAGATGCGTTCTCGCAATTGCATGGAAACGATTATCCCCGTTGACGTTTCAAGCGCCCAACCTATCGAAAGCCCCGGCGCGGCGCAACTCTGCGCGCCCGCCCGCTAAAGCATTGATTTCAAACACATTTCGTTTTCAGGATAGCACTTGACCCCAAGTCCCGCGCACCTTACCTAAGGCGCAATTTGCCGTCTGCCAGCTGCCAAAAGGAGTCGCGCCATGCCGCCGATCGCCAAACCTACTGCCTGCCTCGCCCTCGCCGATGGCACGCTGTTCTACGGACAGGGGTTCGGCGCCACCGGCCAGACCGAGGCCGAGCTCTGCTTCAACACCGCCATGAGCGGCTACCAGGAGATCATGACCGACCCGTCCTATGCCGGGCAGATCGTGACCTTCACCTTCCCGCATATCGGCAATGTCGGCGTGAATCCCGAGGATGACGAGACCCAGGATCCGGTCGCCGCGGGCATGGTGGTCAAGTGGATGCCGACGCAAAGCTCGAACTGGCGCGCGGTGCAGGAGCTGTCCGAGTGGCTCGCCTCGCGCGGACGCATCGCCATCGGCGGCATCGACACGCGGCGTCTGACCCGCGCCATCCGGCAGTCCGGTGCACCGCACGTGGCACTTGCGCATGATCCCGAGGGGAATTTCGACGTCGAGGCTCTGGTCAAGGCGGCGCGCGCTTTCCCGGGTCTGACCGGTGTCGACCTCGCCAAGGGCGTGACCTGCGCCCAGAGCTACCGCTGGGACGAGATGCGGTGGGCCTGGCCCGAGGGCTACGCGCCGCAGACCGCGCCCAAGAAGAAGGTGGTCGCCATCGACTACGGCGCCAAGCGCAACATCCTGCGCTGCCTCGCCTCTGCCGGCTGCGATGTCACCGTGCTGCCCGCCACCGCCACCAAGGAAGAGGTGCTGGCGCACAATCCCGACGGCGTGTTCCTGTCGAACGGCCCCGGCGACCCGGCCGCGACCGGCGCCTACGCCGTGCCGATGATCAAGGGCATCCTCGACGACACCAAGCTGCCGGTCTTCGGGATCTGCCTTGGCCACCAGATGCTGGCGCTGGCGCTTGGCGGCAAGACCGTCAAGATGAACCACGGCCACCACGGTGCCAACCACCCGGTCAAGGAGCTCGATACCGGCAAGGTCGAGATCACCTCGATGAACCACGGCTTCGCGGTCGACGGCCAGTCGCTGCCCGAAGGCGTGGTCGAGACCCATGTCTCGCTCTTCGACGGCTCGAATTGCGGCATCCGCATGAGCGACCGCCCGGTGTTCTCGGTCCAGCATCACCCCGAGGCGAGCCCCGGCCCGCAGGACAGCTTCTACCTGTTCGAGCGCTTCGTCCAGGCGATGTAATTGCGGCGAAATTTCGGCGCGACCCGCCGAAATTAACGAACGCTTTACCATAAGTCTCCAGAACCCTTCCTGTCCCGGTACAGGAGGGGATCATGCCAGAGAGCAGACCGGTCTTCCGCTCGACGCGCCCGGCGCGTGGCGCCAGCGCCGCAGAGTCAGCCGCCCCGAAGATCCCCGCGCCAAAGCCATCGCGGCCGTTTGCCGTGGCGCCCGTGCGCAGCTTGCAGTTCGCCGAGGCCCCGGCGCCACTCTGGCGCGGCCCGGTGCTGCATCTTGAGCGCAACCAGCGTCCGCCGGATCCTGCCCTTGCGCGCCTGCTGCCGCCCGAGACCTGCCTGCGCTATGCGGCCCTGCCGTGGCGGCGGGTTGGCAACACCCTGCTTCTGGCCACCGCCCGGCCCGAGAGGTTCGACGCGGCGCGCGCCGCGTTGCCTCCCGGCTGCGACGACGTGGTCATGGCCATCGCCTCGATGGCCGACATCCAGGCCGAGATCGCCGCTCGCCACGGCCCGGCACTGGCCCGCGACGCCGAAACCCGCCTGCGCCCCGAGCTGAGCTGCCGCGACCTGAACCGGCTCACGCCGCGACGGGCGCTTGCCGCCGGCGGCTTTGCGCTGGCCGCGCTGACCACCCTCGCGCTCGCCCCCGCGGCGTTCTTTCTGGCGGCTGCATCGCTTGCCATCGCGGTGCTGATCCTCGCCCAGATCACCCGGCTTGCCGCGCTCCTTGCCAGCCGGCGCTCGGTGCCGGACGCACCAGTCGGCCCCGTGCGACTTCCCCGCATCTCGCTGCTGGTGCCGTTGTTCCGCGAGGAGCGGATCGCCGCGGCACTGCTCGACCGGCTGTCGCGCCTCGACTACCCACGCAACCGGCTCGAAGTGCTGCTGCTGCTCGAGGCCAGCGACGACACCACCCGCGCCGCGCTGGCGGCAACCCGCCTGCCGCCCTGGCTGCGGGTGATCGAGGTCCCAGGCGGCCCGATCGCGACCAAGCCGCGGGCGCTGAACTACGGGCTGACCTTCGCCCAGGGCGACATTGTCGGGATCTACGATGCCGAGGACTCGCCTGCCCCCGACCAGCTTCTCAAGGTCGCCGGGCATTTCTGCCGCGCCCCGCCCGAAACCGCCTGCCTTCAGGGCATCCTCGATTTCTACAACCCCCACGCCAACTGGCTGTCGCGCTGCTTCACCATCGAATACGCCACGTGGTTCCGCCTCGTGCTGCCCGGGCTCGCCCGGTTGGGCTTTCCGATTCCGCTCGGCGGCACCACCGTGTTCTTCCGTCGCGAGGCGCTCGACCGGGTTGGCGGCTGGGACGCGCACAATGTCACCGAGGACGCCGACCTCGGCATCCGCCTCGCCCGCTTTGGCTATGTCACCGAGCTCGTCCCTCTTGTGACCCGGGAAGAAGCCAACAACCGCACCTGGCCGTGGATCCGGCAGAGGTCGCGCTGGCTCAAGGGCTACATGGTCACTTGGCTGGTGCACTCCCGCCGACCGCTCACGCTGCTGCGCGATCTCGGAGCGTGGCGGTTCGTCGGGATGCAGGTCCTGTTTCTCACCACGATCCTGCAGTTCCTGCTCGCCCCCGCGCTCTGGAGCTTCTGGCTGCTGCTGCTTGGCTGGCAGCCCGCCGGCCTCGCCATCCTCACCGAGGCACAGAAACAGCTGCTGTTCGGAGGCTTCCTCGTCGCCGAGGCGATCTCGCTCATGGTCAGCGTCGCCGCGGTCGCGCGGAGCCCGCACCAGGGCCTGCTGCCCTGGGTTCCGACGCTGTTTCTCTACTTCCCCCTCGCAACCGTGGCGATCTACAAGGCGCTGCTCGAGCTGGTCACCCGTCCGTTCTTCTGGGACAAGACGATGCACGGCCACTCCGCGCCCGACCACGAAGGCGCCGACCTGCCGGAGCGCCCCGCACAGGGCACGGCTCAGTCGATCTTGTGACTGTCGAGCTTGAGCCGCGTCACGAAGGCCACCGAGATATGGTCGCGCAGCGCCTTGTAGGCGGCATCCTCGTCGCGCCGCGAGATCGCGTCGACGATCGCCTTGTGTTCGGCCAGCGCGATCTCGCCCCGTCCCTGCGCCGCGAGCGAGGTTGTGGCCATCAGCGCCATGGAGCGATGCACCAGATCAAGCTGCTGCACGAGAAAGCGGTTGTGCGAGGCGAGGTGGATCATCTTGTGAAAGCGCCGGTTGGCGCGGGCCAGCGCCGAGGGATCGTCGAGCAGCACCCGGTCCTCGCTGACCATGTCGCGCATCACCTGGATCTCTTCCTCGGTGGCATGACGCGCCGCCAGCCGCGCCGCCAGCCCCTCGAGTTCGGTGCGCACCACGTAGAGTTCGGCCATCTGGTTGTGATCGAGCGAGGCGACGATCAGCGAGCGCCCGTCGCGAGCCAGCAGCGACTGCGTCTCGAGGCGCTGCAGCGCCTCGCGGATCGGCGTGCGCGACACCCCGAAGCGCTCGGCCAGCTCGCTCTCGACCAGACGGTCCCCGGGGCGGTAGACGCCGGAATCGATGGCCTCGAGGATCAGCGTGTAGGCGTCCTTGTTGGGGGTGCGGATCTGGTTCATGCGTGTCTCCTCGGGCGATTGCGCGACGATAGCGCCATCACGCCACCGGGATCAATGCGCCCATTGCCGCGCTGCCGCGCCGGGACTAGGGTCGCCGCCATGGTGAAACAGCATTTCTCTCACGTGCGTCACTGGGTCTTCGACCTCGACAACACGCTCTATCCGCCCGCCGCCCGTCTCTTCGACCAGATCGAGCGTAAGATGACCGATTTCGTCATGCGCGTCACCGGCGCCGACCACGGCGAGGCCGACGCCCTGCGCAAGACCTACTGGCACCTGCATGGCACCACGCTGGCAGGACTGATGGCCGAGCATCACATCGATCCCGACGCCTATCTCGAGGAAGTGCACGACATCACCTTCGACGCGCTCACCCCCGACCCGCACCTGGCCGAACTGATCACCGCGCTGCCCGGGCGCAAGATCGTCTACACCAATGGCAGCGCGCCCTATGCGGCGCAGGTGCTGCGGGCGCGTGGGCTGGATGCAGCCTTCGACGCGATCTATGGTGTCGAGCACGCGGGCTACCGCCCCAAGCCCGAGGAAGGCGCCTTCCGCGCTGTCTTTGCACTCGACGGCACAGATCCCGCGCAGGCCGCGATGTTCGAGGACGACCCGCGCAACCTGACGGCGCCGCACGCCATGGGCATGCGCACCGTGCACGTGGCGCCCGAGCGTGGCGAGGGCGATCACATCGAGCACCATACCGATGATCTTACGGCCTTTCTGCGCGGACTGCGCTGAGCCCGCGCGACAGACTGCGACATTTCGTGCCTGCGGCAATTCTGACAGATGATATGCGTCGCGTGCATCATTATCTCCGGTCCGGAACCGCCGCTCCGCGCGGCCGCCAGACAGTTTCGAAGGAGATCCCCGAATGGCCATGACCCAGACCGCAGACTACGCCACCCCCACCGAGACCCGTTCGGGCGGCATCAGCATCGAAGCCAAGCTCTTCGCTGGCATCGCGCTGTTTCTCGCGCTGGTCGTCACCGCCACGGTGATCTGGGGTCCCGTGGGTCTTGCCATGTCGGCTCTGGCCTGCGTGCCTTTCTGCTATGCCGGGATCCTTCTGATCACGGTCGGCAAGTAAGCGGCATGGCCTCTTACCCGCGCCTGCCCTAGATAGAGAGGCAAAGGAGAGCGGTCATGGATTACGACATTCTCATCTCGGGCGGCGGCATCGCGGGTCTGACCGCGGCCGCCGCCTTCGGCTCTGCCGGGTTCTCGGTGCTCTGCGTCGACCCTGCCCCTCCGGTGACCGACCGAGAGGCGGCCGGAGCGGATCTGCGCACCACCGCCTTCCTGCAGCCCGCGCGGGATTTCCTCGACCAGTGCGGAATCTGGGCTCGGCTCGACGGCCACGCCATGCCGCTCCAGGTGATGCGCATCATCGATGCCGGCGGTGAGCGGCCCGAGCCGCGCGTGACGCGGGATTTCGACGCCGAGGATATCTCGGAGCGGCCGTTTGGCTGGAACCTGCCCAACTGGCTGCTGCGGCGCGAGATCTCCGCCCATCTGCACGAGATGCCGGGGGTGGATTTTCGCCCCGGCACCGGCACGACCACGCTCTTCACCCGCGAGGCCTCGGCGCGGGTCGGGCTGTCGGATGGCAGCCACGCCACCGTGCGGCTGGTGATCGCCGCCGACGGGCGCAACTCGCCGATGCGCCGCGCCGCCGGGATCGGAGTGAAGACCACGCGCTTCGGCCAGAAGGCGCTGGCCTTCGCGGTGACCCATCCGATCCCGCATGGCAATGTCTCGACCGAGGTCCACCGCACCGGCGGCCCCTTCACCCTCGTGCCCCTGCCGGATCTGGATGGCCAGCCCTCCTCGGCGGTGGTCTGGATGGAGGAAGGCCCGAAGGCGGAGGCGCTGTTCAAGCTCGACACGCCCGACCTCGAGACCGCCATGTCCGAACGCTCGTGTCATATCCTGGGGCCGCTGAAACTGGCCTCGCAGCGCACGCTCTGGCCGATCATCGCGCAGCACGCGGAACGCCTCTCCGGCGAGCGACTGGCTCTGGTCGCCGAGGCGGCCCACGTGGTGCCGCCAATCGGCGCGCAGGGGCTCAACATGTCCCTGAACGACCTGCGCGCACTTCACGAACTGGCAATCCGGGCCCCCGACCGGCTCGGCGACCGCCAGATGCTCGCAAGCTATCACCGCCAGCGCATCGTCGACATCCGCGCCCGGGTCGCGGGCATCACGCTGCTCAACCGGACGTCGATGCTCTCCGCTCCCCCGCTGCGCGATGCCCGCGCCAAAGCACTCGACGCGTTCTACGGCATCGCCCCGGTGCGCCGCACGCTGATGCAACTGGGTCTCGGCACCAGAACCTGAGCGTGAGGAACGCGCCTCCGTCCAGCGTGGTGCCCGTGCCCGACGTCGCGCGGGCGGCACGGTCCGGCCTGCCTCCGGCGGGAGTATTTTTGACGAAGAGAAGACAGGGGCACAGCGCTCCTGTCTTCTCTGGTTTCGAAATACCTCGGGGGTGAATTGGCGCTTGCGCCAAGAGGGGGCTGGCCCCCCCCCCCCCGGCGATTGCGCCGCTCAGACCACCTGGTCGAGCACCGTCTCGAGCCGCGCCACCGTGCCATCGACATCCGCCAGCTTGTCGAGCCCGAAGAGCCCGAGCCGGAACGTCGAGAAGCCGGCCGGCTCGTCGCATTGCAGCGGCACACCGGCGGCGATCTGGGTGCCCTTCGCGGCAAACGCGCGGCCGGTCTTGATTTCGGGATCGTCTGTGTAGCTCACCACCACGCCGGGCGCGCCGAAGCCCTCGGCCGCCACCGACGTGATGCCCCGTGCCGCAAGCATCGCGCGCACCTTGTCGCCCAGATCCCATTGCGCGGCCTTGGCGGTGTCGAAGCCCATATCGCGGGTCTCGATCATCGCGTCGCGGAACATCTTCAGACCATCAGTCGGCATCGTGGCGTGATAGGCGTGACCGCCCGCCTCGTAGGCCGCCATGATCTCGCGCCATTTCTTGAGGTCCATGGCGAAGGAGTTCGACGATGTCTCCTCCATCCGCGCCAGCGCCCGCTGCGACAGCATCACCAGTCCGGCGCAGGGCGTCGCCGACCAACCCTTCTGCGGCGCCGAGATCAGCACATCGACGCCGGTGGCGGCCATGTCGACCCAGATACAGCCCGAGGCGATGCAGTCGAGCACCATCAGCGCGCCGACCTCGTGGGCGGCCTCGGCCATGGCGCGGATGTAGTCGTCGGGCAGGATGATGCCGGCGCTGGTCTCCACGTGCGGGGCAAAGACGATCTGCGGCGCCTCGTTGCGGATCGCGGCGACCACCTCCTCGATCGGGGCCGGCGCGAAGGGCGCGACGGGCTCGTTGCCGGTCTGGCGCGCCTTCATCACCGTCACCTCGCCGCCAAAAGCCCCGGCGTCGAAGATCTGCGACCAGCGGAACGAGAACCACCCGTTGCGCACCACCAGCGCCTTGGCGCCTTGGCCGAACTGGCGCGCCACGGCCTCCATGCCGAAGGTGCCGCCGCCCGGCACCAGCGCCACGCCCTCAGCGCCGTAGACCTCGCGCAGCATCGTGGAGATGTCACGCATCACCTGCTGGAAATCGGCGGACATGTGGTTCAGCGAGCGGTCGGTGAAGACGACCGAGAATTCCTCGAGCCCGTTCGGGTCGACATCATCGCGCAGCGGCATGGCAAGCTCCTGTCTGTTTGCCCCTTCGATACCCCATCGCGCGGCAAACGCAACGCCTCCGAAGGGCGGCATCGCGGGATGGCGGGCGGGGCGATTGCCGCAGGCGAGCGCCGTCCCGCCTCCCGACGGCTAGACCGGGCCGGGACGGCGCTCTTCGCTCAGCATCACGTTGGCCTCGACATTGCCGACGCCGGGCAGCGTCATGATACGCCGCCGCAGCACGCGTTCGAAATCCGGCAGGTCACGCGCCACCACTCTCAGCCGGTAATCGAAGGCGCCAAGCACGTGATCGACCACCTGCACCTCCGGGATCGCCCGCACAGCGCGCTCGAAATCCTCGAGGCTGACCCGGCCCTTGGTGGCGAGCTTGATGCCGAGGAACACGGTCACCCCGAAGCCCAGCCGCTCGAGATCGAGATCGAGGCGCGCGCCGCGGAACACGCCCGCCGCCCGCAGCCGCTGGATACGGCGCCAGCAGGCCGGCTGCGACAGGCCGAGCCGGCGCCCCAGCGCCCCGGCGCTGGCATTGGCATCCTCGGCCAGCGCCCGGATCAGCGCGCGGTCGATCTCGTCGAGATCCTCAAGGGCGCTCACAGCGGCACCGTTTCGTCGGATTTCACCAGCGAGACATGCATCAGCGCCTCGATGTCGGCGATATGCGGCAGGGTGAGCAGCTTCTCGCGGTAGAGCACCTGATAGTGCGCGAGATCGCGGGCAATCACCACGAGGCGGATGTCGACCGAGCCAAGGAAGGTCTGGATCTCGGTCACCTCCGGCACCAAGCGGGCGCCGGCGAGAAACTCGTCGAAGGCGCGCGGATGGGTCTTTTCCAGCGTCACCCTCAGCATCACTTCGATGTCGTAGCCCAGCGCCGGCCAGTGCACCACGCCGCGCACGCCGCGCAGCACGCCGCCCTCGCGCATGGCGGCCAGCCGCCGCGCCAGCGTCGAGGGCGTGACGCCGGCACGCTCGGCCAGCTCGGCCGACGGCATCTCGGGCGCCGCTTGATACTGGCGCAGGATGCGCCGGTCGGTATCGTCGAGCATGAATTCCCCGCATAATCTCAAAACCGAGAATGACCTTTCACCATTGCGTGGAAAATTCAAGAACTACGCAAGCACCATCGCCCCCGGCCCGCTAGATTGCCCGCCACAACGAGATCAAAAACAAGATCACCTAGGAAGGACGAGACCATGCGCGTTTATTACGACCGCGATTGCGACATCAACCTGATCAAGGACATGAAAGTGGCGATCCTCGGCTATGGCAGCCAGGGCCACGCGCACGCACTGAACCTGCGCGACAGCGGCGCGAAGAACGTCGTCGTCGCCCTGCGCGAAGGCTCCCCCTCGGCCAAGAAGGCCGAAGGCGAAGGCCTGCAGGTAATGGGCATCGCCGAAGCGGCAGCCTGGTGCGACCTGATCATGTTCACCATGCCCGACGAACTTCAGGCCGAGACCTACAAGAAATACGTCCATGACAACCTCAAGGACGGCGCGGCAATCGCCTTTGCCCACGGCCTGAACGTGCATTTCGGCCTGATCGAGCCGAAGCCCGGCGTCGACGTCATCATGATGGCACCGAAGGGCCCCGGCCACACCGTGCGCGGCGAGTACGTCAAGGGCGGCGGCGTGCCCTGCCTCGTGGCCGTCGACCAAGACGCCACCGGCAAGGCGCTTGAGATCGGCCTGTCCTACTGCTCGGCCATCGGCGGCGGCCGCTCGGGCGTCATCGAGACCAACTTCCGCGAAGAGTGCGAAACCGACCTCTTCGGCGAGCAGGTCGTGCTCTGCGGCGGCCTCGTCGAGCTGATCCGCTGCGGCTTCGAGACCCTGGTGGAAGCCGGCTATGCCCCCGAGATGGCCTATTTCGAGTGCCTTCACGAGGTGAAGCTGATCGTCGACCTGATCTATGAAGGCGGCATCGCCACCATGGATTACTCGATCTCCAACACTGCCGAGTATGGCCAGTACGTCACCGGCCCGCGCATCCTCCCCTACGAGGAGACCAAGAAGCGCATGAAGGAAGTCCTCACCGACATCCAGAAGGGCAAGTTCGTGCGCGACTTCATGCTCGAGAATCAGGTCGGCCAGCCGACCCTCAAGGCCTCGCGCCGCGCCAATGACGAGCACCAGATCGAGCAGGTCGGTGAAAAGCTGCGCGACATGATGCCGTGGATCTCCGCCGGCAAGATGGTCGACAAGGCGAAGAACTGATCGTTCGCTGATCCATCCGGCCGCTCTGGCCGGATCAGGCCCGCGCCCTCACCGGCGCGGGCTTTTGCGTTGCGGCTGCGATCAGAGCGCCTCGCCGCGCTTCAGCCGGATCGCGGCGTCGATCTGAGGCGCAGAGGTGCACCACTCGTCCCCCTTGGCGAGCCAGACCGCGTCACGGGTCTCGGCTGCGACGGTGATGCGGGATTCCGTGGTCTCGACGATCTCGGGTGGCAGCACGGACAGGAAGAGGAAGAGCGCTTCAGCGGTCAGGCACATGGGGAGAGGTCCTTCAATTGGCGTTGGTCCGGTCCTCCCTCTCTCACCCTAACCGAAGATCGTGTGAATCGAGAGGGCCGACGCTGCAATGCAGCATCGGCCCACCGTCTTTCCGCAATGGTCTGCGCAAACCGCTCAAGAAAACGGCAGCTTTGCCCCTCAGAGGCCGAGCGAGCCCAGTACGATCACCGTGATCGTGGCCAGAACCGGGATCGCCACCGCGACCATGAAGATGTCGCCATAGCTCTTCTTGTGGGTCAGCCCGGTGATCGCCAGCAGGGTGATGACAGCGCCATTGTGCGGCAGCGCGTCGAACCCGCCAGAGCTCAGCGCGGTGACCCGGTGCATCAGCTCCATGCTCACGCCCTGCGCCTGCCCCATCTCGGCAAACTGCTCGCCGAGCGCGTTCAGCGCAATCGACATGCCGCCCGAGGCAGAGCCCGTGATGCCCGCCAGAACGTTCACCGCCACCGCAAGCGAGGCCACGGGGTTGTTCGGGAACAGCCCCAGCACCGCGTCGCGGATCAGACCGAAGGCCGGCAGCGAGGCGATAACCGCGCCGTAGCCGACCTCGGAGGCGGTGTTGAACACCGGCAGGAGCGAGCCCATGGTGCCGGTATTGACGGTCTCCAACACATCCTTGAAACGGCCCCAGTTGAGCCCGATGGCGAGCAGGATCGACAGGGTCAGCGACACGATGATGGCCCAGATGCCGGCGACCGAGCTCAGCGAGGTCTCGCCATATTGCGGCTCGGCGAGGTAGTCGGCCGACATCATCGGGATCAGCACGTAGGTGAACAGCGCGTTGAGCCCGATCACCGCCACCACCGGAGCGATCGCCACGGCAAAATTCGGCAGTTTCACATCGGACGGCAACGTGCTGTCGGCGCCGGTGCTGTCATGCTCGCCATAGCCCTCGCCCCGGCCCTGCGCGCTGGCCCGGCGGCGGTTCAGCCACAGCGTGCCGCCGCCCAGCATGATGACCCCCGCCAGCGTGCCGAAGAGCGGCGCGGCGAAGACGTTGGTGCCGAAGAACGGGATCGGGATGGCGTTCTGGATCGCCGGGGTGCCGGGAAAGGCGGTCATGGTGAAGGTGAAGGAGCCCAGCGCGATGGCCGCCGGCAACAGCCGCTTGGGCACGTCGGCGCGGCGGAACAGCGCGTTGGCGATGGGATAGATCGCGAAGGCCACCACGAAGAGCGAGACGCCGCCGAAGGTCAGCACGCCGCAGGCCAGCACTACGGCAAGGATCGCCTGCCCCGGCCCGACCCAGTCGACGATGCGCTCGGCGATGGTGCGCGCCGCGCCGCCATCGGCCATCACCTTGCCGAAGATCGCGCCCAGCAGGAACAGCGGGAAATAGGTGATGACGTAGCCGCCGAGGCTCTCCATGAAGACCTGCGTATAGGTCGCCAGCACCGGCAGACCGCCGGACATCAGCACCGCGAGCGCCGAGAGCAGCGGCGCAAGGATCAGCACGTTGATCCCGCGATAAGCGAGATACATCAGCAGCCCGAGTGACAGGATGATTCCGAAAAGACCCATCTGAGATTCCCCTCCAGTTGTATCGAGAGGGGACCTAGCCCGCATGAGTGACGAGGACCAGCACCGTCACGGAAACTTCACCACCTTGACTTCACGTCAGAAAAGCAGCCCCCAGAGGATCGGCAGCAAGAGCGCCGTGGCGAGCGCGTTGAGCCCCATGGCCAGCCCCGCGAAGGCGCCTGCAGTCTCGTTGACCTGCAGCGCGCGGGCGGTGCCGATGCCGTGGCTGGCGGTGCCGATGGCAAGGCCGCGGGCGCTCCAGCCCGTCACCCCCACGAGGGTCAGCACCAGCGGGCCGAGCATGGCGCCGAGGATGCCGGTCACGATCACCAGCACCGCGGTCAGCGAGGGCACCCCGCCAAGTTCCTCGGCGATGGCCATGGCGACCGGCGCGGTGACCGACTTGGGCGCGATCGAGGCCAGCACCTCGCTGCCGCCACCTGCCAGCGAAGCCACGCCCACCGCCGTGAGGATCGCGGTCAGCGAGCCGCAGAGCAGGCTCACGGTGATCGCCAGCGCAGAACGTCGCACCAGCGCCCATTGGCGATAGAGCGGCACCGCCAGCGAGACCGTCGCCGGGCCAAGCAGGAAATGCACGAACTGCGCGCCCTCGAAATAGGTGGCGTAGTCGGTGCCGGTGACGAGCAGCACGGCCACCACCACGATCACCGCCCCCAGCACGGGGTTCAGCAGCGGGTTGCGCCCGCCCTTCTCGAACAACCAGGAGGACCCCTGGAAGGCCACCAGCGTCAGCGTCAAGTGAAAGAGCGGAGAGGCGCTGAGATAGACCCAGGTCTCGGCGAGATTGTCGAGGTTATCCATCGTCGCGCGCCCCGCGCCCGAGCCAGCTCATCAGCAGGCCGGTGACGGCGATGGTGGCGATGGTGCTCACCAGCAGCCCCAGCCCGAGCGGCAGCGCCGCCTCGGCCAGCAGATGGAAATGCAGCATCACCCCGGCGCCCGCCGGCACGAAGAGCAGCGACATGGCGCGCTGCAGCCCGCCCGCCGCCTGCCCCAGCCCCTCGGGCACCGAGCGGCGCAGCGCGAGGTAGAGGAACAGCAGCACCATGCCGACCACCGGCCCGGGCACCGGCATCGCCATCGTGCCGACCACCAGCTCGCCGGCAAGCTGGCAGACGAAGATCAGGGTGAGATAGCCAAGCATATGCACCTCCGGGGGAAACCTCCCCCGAAGGATAACCGCGCAAGGGCGGTGCGGATCAAGCGGTTATGCGGTCGCGGGCCGCGCCGGGATCACTCCCAGCAGCTGACCTTGACGGTCATCGCGCCGGCGGCGGCGGTCAGATCCTCGGGCGCCATGGCCGCCTCGCCCTGCGCCACCGAGCTGCGCAGCCCGGCGCCGTCGAGAAAGGCCTGAAGGGCCGAGGCATCGGCGGCAAAGGCGACATCCTCAGGCAGCGACTGGCCGTTCTGCGCCTTGGGCAGCAGCATTCCCAGCACCGCACCGCCGGCATCCACCACCGGACCACCGGCATCGCCGGGCTGCGCGGCCAGCGCAAGCCGCTCGAACTGCTCTTCACCGCGCAGGCCGCGGATATCCTCGAGCGCGCCGAAGGTCAGGGTGGGCGCGCTCAGCACGCCGCCGAACGGGTAGCCCGCGACGGCAACCTCGGAATTGATCCGCGGCGTGTCCTGCCGGAAGCTTGCCACCGAACGCGGCGCCAGCGCCGTCTCGGGGCGCAGCACGGCGACGCCGAGGGCCGGATCGCGCGCCGCCACCGTGGCCTCGTAAACATCGTCGAGGGTGATGCGCCCGCAGGAGGCCACTGCCTCGGCCGAGGTCACCACCGCGCCGCCGGCATCGACGAAGAAGCCCGAGACCGTGGCGATGGGCTTGCGGATCTCGAGCCCGGAGACGAGGTCGACCGACTGGCCGGCGTCGCTGACCTCGGCCGGGTCGAGCACCGCGTCGGTGGTGGCGAAGCTGGTCTGCATCAGGCCGAGCACGCGCTCGCGGCGCTCTTCGTCGCCGGCGGGCCAGATCAGGGTGAAGCCCTTGATATGGCCGTCGCGCAGGCTGACCTCGGTGTGGCTGACGATGCGGCTGTTGGCGCCTGTCAGGCTGAAGCCGTCGCGGTTGCGCACACGCGGGCCCTCGAGCGGCACGATCTCGAGAGTCTGCATGATCTCGTAGAGCCCGCCCATGCTCTGGCGGTCGCCGGGCTGGCTGATCAGCAGCACCCGCGCCGGCAGGTCTCCGGTCGGCTCGTAGAGCGCGAAGGGCGCCTCGTAGCGATCGAAGCCGACGGCGGCGGTGGGCATCTCGATGCGGATGCCGGCGCGCTCGTCGCGCACCATGCGCATGTCGAGCCCGTCGAGCACGGCGTTGTACTGCCCCATCAGCGCGGCACGCTGCCCGGTGGTCAGGATGCCGGTCGCGTCAAAGCCGTTCTGCGACTGCCACGCCGCCATCGCGCCGCGGGTGCCGCGACCGAAGGCACCGTCGATGCCGGCGTCATAGACCCCGGCCCAGCGCAGGGCGATCTGCAGCTGCTCGCGCTGCGCGCGGTTGAGCAGCGCCTCGCTGGCACGGGCCTCGCGCGGGGTCTCGTCAATCACCGGCTGCGGCTCGGGCCCGGGCGCGGCCTCGACCACCGGCGTCTCGGATGGCGGCTCTGCGGCCTCGGGCTGCGGCGTCGGCTGCACCGGCGCTTCGGTTGCGAGCCCTGCCCCCACCGGCCAGAACTGGTCGCGGTACTCCGAGGTCGCCGCGAGGTAGCTGTCGCGCGGGATCACGCCGTTGGCGCGCAGGTTGCGCAGCAGCTGTCCGGCGTCGTCGGGGCTGTAGGGGCCAAGCGCGATGCCGTACCAGCCGCCGCCCAGCGAGAAGCCGTTGACGTTGTCGAGCCGGCTGGCATAGCCGCGCAGCGCCGCCTCGGCCTGCGCAAGGCTCGGCTGCGCCTCGATCTGGATGAACACCCGCTCCTGCGCGATGGCAGCCTGCGCGACCAGCACGGTTGTCGCGCCTGCCATCAGTATTGACCTCAACATCCCTGTATCTGTCCCTTGCGTCGGAAATCTTATTTTGCTCTGTCCTCGTGTTTACCAGAGCGGGTCGGGCCGTCACCTCAAAATATGGTCAGCCCCGCAATTGACCCTTGCGCCTGTGGCGCATAATCAGTCCGCAACTCTCAGACAGGGCCGATGCGATGACCGACACCAGCACCAAACCGCGGAGCTTCCAGGAGATCATCCTGCGACTGCAGACCTATTGGGCCGCCAAGGGCTGCGCCGTGCTGCAGCCCTACGACATGGAAGTCGGTGCCGGCACCTTCCACCCGGCCACCACGCTGCGCGCGCTCGGCTCCAAGCCCTGGGCCGCGGCCTATGTGCAGCCCTCGCGCCGCCCGACCGACGGGCGCTACGGCGAGAACCCGAACCGGCTGCAGCATTACTACCAGTTCCAGGTGCTGATCAAACCGTCGCCGCCGGACCTGCAGGCGCTCTATCTCGGTTCGCTCGAGGCCATCGGCATCGACATGTCGATGCATGACGTGCGCTTCGTCGAGGACGACTGGGAAAGCCCGACGCTGGGCGCATGGGGCCTGGGCTGGGAGGTCTGGTGCGACGGCATGGAAGTGTCGCAGTTCACCTATTTCCAGCAGGTCGGCGGGCATGACTGCACCCCGGTCTCGGGCGAGCTGACCTACGGGCTCGAACGCCTCGCCATGTACGTGCTGGGCATCGACCACGTCATGGAGATGCCGTTCAACGACCCGCAATCGCCGCAGCCGCTGTTCTATGGCGACGTGTTCCGCCAGACCGAGGAGGAATACTCGCGCTGGAACTTCGACGTGGCCGACACCGAGACGCTGCTGAAGCATTTCGAGGATGCCGAAGCCGAGTGCCAGCGCGCGCTCGAGGCCGAGACAGTGGATCCCAAGACCGGCAAGCGCATCGTCATGGCCCACCCGGCCTATGACCAGTGCATCAAGGCCAGCCACCTGTTCAACCTGCTCGACGCGCGCGGCGTGATCTCGGTCACCGAACGCCAGGCCTATATCGGCCGGGTCCGGGCGCTGGCCAAGCGCTGCGCCGACGCCTTCGTGATGACCGAGGCCGGCGGCCACGCGGCCTGAGCCGCGCGGCCCGACATCCAGAGACAGACCCAGACCCAGACCGGAGCGCAGACATGAGCGGCAAGATCCTCGGCATCGCCATCATCGTGACCGCCCTGCTCTTCGGCGCCGGGGTCTACTATTTCCAGGTGTTCCACTACTACGAGCGTGTCGAGGACGATGCCGGGCAGGTCTTCCTGACGCCGCTCGACGGCGGCGCGCCCGAACACATCCCCTATGGCGATTTCGAGGGCATCGACGCCACCAGCTCGCCGATCCGCTTCCGCGGCTGCTTCACCACGCCGGAGCGCCCGCAGGCGCTCGACGCGCGCTTCGAGCGCTACGACGGCGCCGAGCCGCGCAACGCGCCGTTCTGGTTCGGCTGCTTCGACGCCGAGGCGATCGGGACGCTTGTCGAGACCGGCGAGGCGCATGTCTATACCGCGCAGCGCAATATCGAATACGGCATCGACCGGGTGGTCGCGGTGACCGAGGACGGCCGCGGCTATATCTGGGAAGAGATCAACGATTGCGGCGACAAGGCCTATGACGGCACGCCGCTCGGCGAGGACTGCCCGCCGCGGGAGTGAGGCCGGAAGGGTCCGAGGCCTGCCTGCCGTCGCGTCGGATTTGAACCGAGGCGACAAGCGGGGGCGCTGCCCCCATCGCAGCAGGGCTGCGATTCCCCCGAGGTATTTTTGAACCAGAGAAGACAGGGGGTTGCGCGCCTGTCGAACGGCGGGACGGAACCTTTTGCGGGGTCCGGGCGCTGTCTCCTCAATCGAGGAGATCAGTGATGTCAGACAAAGCCCCCGCCTGGGTCGTTCCCGTAATGCGCGCCGGATATGCCGCGCGCGGTGCCGTTTATACCGTCGTCGGGGGGCTTGCATTGCTGGCCGCCTGGAGAGGCGGCCAAGCCGAGGGCACCACAGATGCGCTCGCCGAGCTGCGAAGCGTGCCATGGGGCGTGGCGCTGCTCTGGGCGATTGCCATCGGCCTCATCGCCTACATGATCTGGCGGCTGATCGACGCCTGGATGGATCTCGAATGCGAGGGCACCGATGCCAAGGGCATGGTGGCCCGCGCCGGCCAGGCGATCACCGGCGTGATCCATGGCGCCATCGGCGTGTCGGTGGCAACCACCGCGATGGGCGGCGGCAGCGGTGGCGGAGGTGGCGCGCAAACCGCCACACAGAAGCTGATGTCGATGCCCTGGGGGCCGTGGCTGGTCATGGCCGTCGGGCTCGTGACCATCGGCGCAGGGATCTACTACGCACACAAGGGCCTCAAGGAGAAATACAAGCGCGACATCCGCGTCACCCCGCTCGCGCGCAAGCTCGATCCGGTGATGAAGTTCGGCCTCATCGCCGAGGGCGTGGTGATCGGCATTATCGGCGCGTCGATCTTCTATGCCGGCATGACCGTCAATCCCGAAGAGGCCGGCGGTGTCGGCACCGCGCTCGACCAGATCCGCTCGGTGGCCTATGGCCGCATCCTCTTGGGCGTCGTCGCCATCGGCCTGATCGGATTTGCAGTGGAGAACTTCATCGAGGCCGCCTACCGCATCGTGCCGCGCCGCTCGGGCGACGACGTGATGACGCTGGCGCGCCGTGCAAAGCTCAAGGCCGAGGGCAAGCTGCAAGAGGCCACCGCCTGACGGCTAACCGCTGGACCTCGGCCCTTGGGGCCGTTATCCACCGAAGCGAACAACAGCCCGTGCCGATCCCGGCGCGGGCGGATGCTTTGGTGAGACTATGCCCGACCTTCTGATCGAACTCTTTTCCGAGGAAATCCCCGCCCGCATGCAGACGCGTGCCGCGGAGGATCTGAAGAAACTCGTCACCGACGGTCTGGTGGAGAACGGTCTGACCTATGCCGGCGCCGCCGCCTTCTCGACGCCGCGCCGGCTGACCCTCACCGTGAGCGGTCTGCTCGACGCCTCCCCCGCCACCCGCGAAGAGCGCCGCGGCCCAAAGGTCGACGCGCCGGAGAAGGCCATCGAGGGCTTCCTGCGCGGTGCCGGCGTCAGCCGCGAGCAGTGCGAAGCGCGCGAGGACAAGAAGGGCACCTTTCTCTACGCGGTGATCGAGAAGCCGGGCCGCCCGGCCGCCGAGATCGTGGCCGAGGTGCTCGAAGCGGCGATCCGCAACTTCCCCTGGCCCAAGTCGATGCGCTGGGGCGCAGGCACGTTGCGCTGGGTGCGCCCGCTGCACCGCATCATCTGCGTCCTGAGCTCCGAGGCCGGCGACGCGGTGGTGCCCTTGGAAATCGATGGCATCGAGGCGGGCCAGACCACAGAGGGTCACCGCTTCATGGGCGACGGCGCCTTCGAAGTGACCTCCTTCGCCGATTATGAAACCCGGCTGAAGCGCGCGAAGGTCATCCTCTCGGCTGAGGAACGCGCTGAAACCATCTGGCATGACGCGACAAACCGCGCCTTCGCCCAAGGCCTCGAAGTGGTCGAGGACCGCGGGCTGCTGGCCGAGGTGGCGGGTCTGGTCGAGTGGCCGGTGGTGCTGATGGGCAAGATCGACGCGCAGTTCCTCGAGCTGCCGCCGGAAGTGCTCCAGACCTCGATGAAAGAGCACCAGAAGTTCTTTTCGGTCAAGAATCCGGCCACCAGCCGCATTGAAGGCTTTGTCACGGTTGCAAATGTGGAAACGCCGGATGACGGCGCGACCATCCTCGCAGGCAACAACAAGGTGCTTTCGGCCCGCCTGTCCGACGCCAAGTTCTTCTGGGAGAACGATCTGCGTGTCGCAAAGAACGAGGGCCTGGAAGCCTGGACCGAGCGGCTCGGCAACGTGACCTTCCACAACAAGCTTGGCTCGCAGCGCGACCGCATCGAGCGCATCGCGGCACTGGCGCGCGAGATCGCACCGATGGTCGGCGCGGACGCAGCGCTGGCCGAGCAGGCGGCGCGCGTGGCCAAGGCCGACCTGAGCTCGGAGATGGTCTATGAATTCCCCGAGCTTCAGGGGCTTATGGGCCGTTATTACGCCGAGGCCGCCGGCCTGCCGACAGAGGTCGCCGTGGCCTGCGAGGAGCATTACTCGCCGCTCGGGCCGTCCGACGCCGTGCCCACCGCGCCGGTCTCGGTCGCCGTGGCGCTGGCCGACAAGCTCGACACGCTGACCGGCTTCTGGGCGATCGACGAGAAGCCCACTGGCTCCAAGGACCCCTACGCGCTGCGCCGCGCCGCACTTGGCGTGATCCGGCTGGTGCTGGTCAACGGGCTGCGCCTGCATCTCGACCGCCTCTTCGACGCGCAGATCCTGCGCCACAAGATCGGCGCCGGCGTCGATAGCGACCAGCAGGAGCTGCGCGATGCGCTGCTGCGCGAGATCGCGCAACACGGCGTCTTCGGCTCCTCGGTCAAAGCCGTGATCGACCAGATCGAGGGCGACGCGGCCGAGTGGGTCACAGAGGTCACCAACCACCGCCCCGATCTCAGCGACGATCTGCTCGCCTTCTTCCACGACCGCCTCAAGGTGCACCTCAAGGGCGAAGGCGTGCGGCATGACGTGATTGATGCGGTGCTGGCGATGCCCGGCAATGACGACCTCGCTCAGGTGGTGCGCCGCGCCACGGCGCTCGGCGAGGTGCTGGGCACCGAGGACGGCGCAAACCTGGTGCAGGGCTTCAAGCGTGCCAACAACATCCTCACCCAGGCCGAGGACAAGGACGGGGTCGAGTACAGCTTCGGCGCCGATCCCAAGTTTGCCGAGGTCGACGAGGAAAAGGCGCTGTTCGCCGCGCTCGATGCCGCCGATGCCGAGATCAAGCCCGCGCTGGAAAAGGAAGATTTCGCCGCTGCCATGACCGCCATGGCCGGTCTGCGCGCGCCGATCGACGCCTTTTTCGAGGCGGTGCAGGTCAATTCCGAGAGCCCGGTGGTGCGCCGCAACCGCCTCAACCTGCTGTCGCGCATCCGCACGAGTTGCCTTCAGGTGGCCGATCTGAACCGCCTCGAGGGCTGAGCGGGCGTTGCCCGAAAGCCCTTCCACACCAAAGACTTGCGGCGCGCGTGCCGAGATTTCTTGCACGCGCCCGCCCGGCGGTGGCATCTTTGGCGCAGCGTCTTAACCTTACGTACTCCTGAAAAGGTGATGGTGCGGTTGCCCTGATCCGGGTTATGCTGCACTGCGGAAAAACAGGATCTCCCGTGCCCGACACGCTGCGACAGGACCAGGACCCGCGGGTCACGCTCATCACCCCATCGGCGCCGATCTCGACGCCGAGCCACGGGGGGCGTGCCAAGTGCCTGCAGCGGCTCGTGCGGCTCGATCTGCCGGTGCCGCGCACCGTGGCGCTGAGCTTCGACACCGTGCACCGCATCGCCGCGGGCGAAATGCCCGACGTGGTCGCGATTCTCGGCGAGTTCGCCCCCGGCGCGCTGCTCTGTGTGCGCCCCTCCTCGGAGGATCCCGATTGGGGCGGGCCCGGCTCGGTGCTCAATATCGGCATGAACGACGCCGCCTTCGTCGAGTATTCCGAGCGCATGGGCCCCGAGCTTGCCTCGGATCTCTACAAGCGCTTCGTCACGGCCTATGCCATCCACGTGGCGAGGCTCGATCCGGATGTCTTCGAAGAGATCGACAGCCCCGGCGAGGAAGGCCTGAGCGACGTGCTGCGCTGCTACGAGGACGAGGCCGAGGAGCCCTTCCCGCAGGATCCCGCCGTGCAGCTGGCCGAGGTGCTGCGCTCGATGGCGCGCGCCTGGGAGGGCACCACCGCGCGGCTGCTGCGCCAGGCCAAGGGCGCGCCGGTCGATGCCGGGCTGGGGCTCATCGTGCAGGAGATGGCGCTGGGGCTCGGCATGGGCGAATGCGGCTCGGGCGTGCTGCAGCTGGTCAATTCCGAGACCGGGCAGCCGCAGATCACCGGCCGTTACATGAGCCAGAGCCAGGGCCGCGAGGCGCTGCAGTGCGAGCAGAGCTCGCTCTATCTCGAGCGCGATCCGCGCGGCCCCTCGCTGGAAGAGCTGGCGCCCGGGGCCTTCGAGACGCTGAAGGACTACGCCGCGCTGGTGCGCTGCAAACTGCGGGTCGAGATGCAGATCGAGTTCACGCTCGAAAATGGCGCGGTGCACATCCTCGACGCCATACGGGTCAAGCGCAGCTCGCGCGCGGCGCTGCAGATCGCGGTGCGGCTGGCCAATGACGGCATCATCTCGCAACAGGAAGCGCTGATGCGGGTCGAACCGCGTGGCCTGTCCGAGCTGCTGCACCGGCAGATCGACCCCGAGGCCGAGCGCGACGCCATCGGTCGCGGCGTGGCGGCCTCTCCCGGGGCGGCGACCGGCAGGATCGTGTTCTCCTCCTCCGAGGCGCAGGCCAGCGCGGCGCGCGGCGAGCCCTGCATCCTCGTCCGGCGCGAGACCTCGCCAGAGGACGTGCGCGGCATGCACGCCGCTGTGGCGGTGCTGACCGAACGCGGCGGCATGACCAGCCATGCGGCGGTGATCGGCCGCGGCCTCGGCCTGCCCTGCGTCGTGGGCGCGGCGCGCATGGGCTTCCGCCTCAACGACAAGACGCTGCTGGCCGAGGATGGCCGCCGCTTCCGAGAGGGCGACACGCTCACCGTCGACGGCAGCTCGGGCCAGGTGCTTGCCGGTGCGCCGAAGATGATCGAGGCGGCGCTCGACGAGACCTTCCACGTCTTCATGTCCTGGGCCGATGCCGAGCGCGACATCGGCATCCGCGCCAATGCTGACACCCCGGCCGACGCCACCACGGCGCGCAATTTCGCGGCGCAGGGTATCGGGCTCTGCCGCACCGAGCACATGTTCTTCGAGGCCGAGCGCATCACACCGATGCGCGAGATGATCTTCGCCGACAGCCCCGACGACCGGAAGACCGCCCTCGCCCGGCTGCTGCCGATGCAGCGCGCCGATTTCATCGAACTGTTTCGCATCATGGAGGGGATGCCGGTCTGCATCCGCCTCTTCGATCCGCCGCTGCACGAGTTCCTGCCCTCCGACCGCGCCGGTCTGCGCGATCTGGCAGAGGCGCTCGACCTGCCGGTCTCGGACGTGACCCGCCGGGTCGAGAGCATGGGCGAATACAACCCCATGCTCGGGATGCGCGGCGTGCGGCTCGGCATCGCGGTGCCCGAGATCTACGACATGCAGGCCCGCGCCATCTTCGAGGCGACGCTCGAGGCCTCCAAGGAAGGCGCGCCGGTGGTGCCCGAGATCATGCTGCCACTGGTCTCGGCCTGCCGCGAGGTCGAGCTGGTGCGCAACCGCATCGACGCGGTGGCGGCGGCGGTGCGCAACGAGCGCGGCCGCGATTTCGACTATTCTCTCGGCGTCATGGTCGAGACCCCGCGCGCGTGCCTGCGTGCCGACGAGATCGCCCAGCACGCGCATTTCCTCAGCTTCGGCACCAACGACCTCACGCAGATGACTTACGGCCTCTCGCGCGACGATGCCGGACGCTTCATGTCGCATTACGTGCAGCAAGGCGTGTTCCCCGAAGATCCGTTCCACCGGCTCGACGCCGAGGGCGTCGGCGAACTGATCCGGGTGGGCGTGGAACGCGGGCGCAAGGGCAATGGCGGGGTCATGCTGTCGGTCTGCGGCGAGCATGGCGGCAACCCCGAATCGATTGCTTTCTGCCGAAACGCGGGCATCGACTACGTGAGTTGCTCCCCGTTTCGCGTTCCGGTTGCGCGCCTAGCAGCCGCTCAACTCGCAATTAGAGACAAGATCGGGTAGGGGCGCAGCTGCCGCGCCACAACATATGTAAACTTAACGATGTATTTGGGCCGGAATCCGCCCATTTCGGTCCCGGGCGCTGGACCGCTCGGAACAATTTTACTAATTACGCCGCGGTTTTGAGCGATTTTGGGGAAATCGCCACCTGGGACGTGACGTAAAGAGGGACAGATGATCAAGGCTATGTTTACCGCGCTGGCGCTGCTGGCGACGGCCGCTCCGCTTGCTGCCGAAGTGAAGCAGGACAATATCCGCCGTCTGGTGAAGCTCGAACAGCGCGGGCTCAATACCGCGACCAAAGCACATTTCAACGCGCTCGTCTCGCCCGAAACGCGTCCGGGCGGATTTTCCTACGACCGCGCGTGGCTCGAAAGCCAGCCCAAGGCCAGCGGCGGCGCCCAGTGGGAGTGCCTTGCCGAGGCGCTGTACTTCGAGGCTCGCGGCGAGACCGTGAAAGGCCAGTTTGCCGTGGCCGAGGTCATTCTCAACCGCGTCGACAGCGCAAAGTTCCCGGATTCGGTCTGCAGCGTGATCCGCCAGGGCACCGGCCGGAAATACGCCTGCCAGTTCACCTATACCTGCGACGGCAACCCCGAGCACATCAACGAGCCCCGCGCCTGGGAGCGCGTCGGCAAGGTTGCCAAGATCATGCTCTCGGGCGCCCCGCGCGCACTGACCGGCGGCGCGACCTACTACCACACCACTGCGGTGAACCCGTCCTGGTCGCGCAAGTTCAACCAGACCGCCGCGATCGGCGTGCACCAGTTCTACCGCCCGGATTACCGCATCAGCAGCAACTGACGCGGGCGCGGCGCAAAGCGCCGCTTTCCGGCCCTCGCGCCCGGCCATTCGCTGCGATAGGGTATCGGGCAACCCGCCCGGCCCTCCCCTTCAGGAGGGGTTCGCGCCTCCTGTAACCCTCTCGCGAGAGAAGTGCTGCGGCGGCCCCCTGAAGTCCACATGCGAGGGCCCCTCATGGCCGACGAAATCCGCCTTGCCTTTGCGCACCCCTCCGAGCGCGCCATCGCCACCGAGGGCGAGGCGCCGCGCGACCGCATCTCGCTGCGCGAGCATGTGCGCGAGGTCGAGATTGGCGCCTTTCAGGCCGAGCGCGGCCACACCCAGCGCATCCGTTTCGACGTGGTGGTCGAGGTCACGCCCTCGGGCGGGCCGCTCGATGACGATGTCGACCGCATCCTGAGTTACGACCGCGTCACCGAGGCGATCAGCACCGAGCTCGAGGCCGAGCGTCTCAACCTGCTGGAAACGCTCGCCGAGCGCATCGCCGAGCGCATCCTGCTCGAGCCGCAGGCCATGCGCGCCTTCGTCCGCATCGAGAAGCTCGACCGCGGCCCCGGCGCGCTCGGGGTCGAGATCGTCCGCACGAAGCGCGATTTCGGTGCCCACCTCAACGAGGTGGCACAGCCGCGGCCGCATCCGCGCATCGTCTATCTTTCGAATACCGCCATCGCCTCGGACGCGCTCGCCGGCTGGATCGACGGCTTCGCCGCCGAGACGGCCCCGCTGATCCTCTGCGTCGGGCTGCCGGATCTGGACCGCCCGCAGGCGGGCCACCCTCTGGCGCAGCGCCGCGTCGATCTGCTCGCCATCGAGCAGAACGGCTGGATGCTGGCGGCGCGCGATCCGCGCTGCAAGGTGGTCTCCACCCGCACCGAGCTCGACTGGGCGATGAAGAATGGCCAGATCTGCGTCTGGGCGCCCTCCAAGATCGTGCTCGACGCCACCCAGGGCCCGGCCTCGCGGCCACGCGACTCGGTGGCGCTCGCCGGCTGGTTCGCCGAGCACATGGAGGCCTCCGAGCTGGTGGTGATCGGCGAATCCCTGCCCGAGGACGTCACCGTCCCGGCGCGCGCTGTCACAGTCTGAAACAGCCGGCGACGCCGCTGCTTGCCAATCCCGGCGCGCGGCGTCACAACCCGGTCATGCGAGATTATTACCGCCCCCTCGTCCGCTCCGACGCCCCCCGCCCCGAGGATGCCCTGCCGCTGGCCGGCGGCCCGCGCTGGTTCTCCCATGTCGCCCGACATCGCCGCGACGGCAGCGTCACGCGGATCCACGCCTCCGAGATCCCGGAGGCCGCTCTGGCCCGCCTGACCACGCCGCGCGCGCCGCTTCTCGGGCTCGACATGCGCCAGCCGCAGATCATGGCGATCCTCAACGTCACGCCCGACAGCTTCTCCGATGGCGGGCTCGACGGCTCCAGCACCGAGGCCGCGCTGCGCGGGAGGCGGCTGATGACCGACGGCGCCGACCTTCTGGACATCGGCGGCGAGAGCACCCGCCCCGGCGCCGAAGACGTGGCCCCGGGGGAGGAGATTTCGCGCACCGAGCCGGTGATTCGGGCGCTGGCCGGCGTGCCGATCTCGATCGACACCCGCAAGATGGCGGTGGCGAAGGCGGCGATCCGCGCCGGCGCGGCACTGGTCAACGACGTCTCGGGGCTCACCCATGACCCCGCTCTGGCCGATTTCTGCGTCGAGAACGCCCTGCCGGTCTGCATCATGCACAGCCAGGGCGATCCGCAGACCATGCAGGACGCGCCGTGCTACGACGACGTGCTGCTCGACGTCTACGATTTCCTCGAGGAACAGGTCGAGATGCTCGAGGCCAAGGGGCTCTCGCGCGACAAGATCGTGGTCGATCCGGGCATCGGCTTCGGCAAGACGCAGGCGCACAATCTCGCGCTGCTGAACGGGCTGGCCCTGTTCCATGGGCTCGGCTGCCCGATCCTGCTGGGCGTGTCGCGCAAGGGTTTCGTCGGCCGCATCGGCGACGCGCCCGATCCGAAAAAACGCGCGCCCGGCTCGATCGCGGTGGCGCTCGCCGGGATCGCGCAGGGGGTGCAGATCTTCCGGGTCCACGATGTCGCGGAAACTCGCCAGGCCATCGCGCTGTGGCAGGCAGTCGAAAAGGGAGCAGGCCATGACGCGTAAGCTATTCGGAACCGACGGGGTGCGCGGCACCGCCAACACCTTCCCGATGACCGCCGAGATGGCGCTGATGATCGGCGCCGCCGCAGGGCGCTATTTCCGCCGCGAACAGGGCGGGGTGCACCGGGTGGTGATCGGCAAGGACACGCGGCTGTCGGGCTACATGTTCGAGAACGCCCTGACCGCGGGCCTCACCTCGACCGGCATGAACGTGCTGCTGCTGGGCCCGGTCCCGACCCCGGCGGTGGGGCTCTTGACGCCGTCCATGCGCGCCGATCTCGGCATCATGATCTCGGCCAGCCACAACCCGGCGGATGACAACGGCATCAAGTTCTTCGGCCCCGACGGCTTCAAGCTCTCCGACGAGGCCGAGGCCGAGATCGAGGCGCTGGTCGAGGCCGGCGTGGCCCCGGCACAGGCCGGCAATATCGGCCGTGCCAAGCGCATCGACGACGGCCGCTTCCGCTATCAGGAGCGGCTCAAGGGCACCCTGCCCCACGGCATGCGGCTCGACGGCATGAAGGTGGTGGTCGACTGCGCCAATGGCGCCGCCTACAAGACCGCGCCCGAGGTGCTCTGGGAGCTCGGCGCCGACGTGATCCCGCTCGGCACCTCCCCGAACGGGCTGAACATCAACGACAATTGCGGCTCGACCAAGCCTCAGGCCGCGGCCGAAGCGGTCGTGGCGCATGGCGCCGACGTGGGCATCTGCCTTGACGGCGATGCCGACCGCATCCTGCTGATCGACGAGACCGGCACCATCGCCGACGGCGACCAGATCATGGCGCTGATGGCCGCCCGCTGGGCCGAGGAAGACCGGCTTGTCGATGGCACGCTGGTGGCCACGGTGATGTCGAATCTCGGGCTCGAGCGCTTCCTGACCGGCCGCGGCCTGCGGCTCGAGCGCACCAAGGTGGGCGACCGCTACGTGGTCGAGGCGATGCGCGCGAAGGGCTGGAACCTCGGCGGCGAGCAATCCGGCCATATCGTGATGACCGATTACGCCACCACAGGCGACGGGCTGATGGCGGGGATGCAGTTCCTCGCCGAGATGGTGCGCACCGGCCAGCCCGCCTCGCGCCTGGCGCGCCGCTTCGAGCCGGTGCCGCAACTGCTGCAGAATGTCCGTTTCGCCGCCGGCCAGACGCCGCTCGAGGCGGCCCGCGTGCAGGGCGCCATCGCCGAGGCCGAGGCGACGCTGTCCGGCAAGGGCCGCCTGCTGATCCGCAAGTCGGGCACCGAGCCGCTGATCCGGGTGATGGCGGAATGCGAGGACGAGGCGCTGCTGAGCCGGGTGGTCGAAGGCATCGTCGCCGAGGTCAAGGCCGCGGTCTGACCCGCCCCCTCTCATCAAGCGGCGTGCGCAAGCGCACACAGGTTTCCTGATCGCGGCGTCGGCGTGACGCATCCCCCCGGCGAGACACGAGCGTCCCCCTCCGGCAGCCTCCGGCGGGGAAATTTTTTGGCCAGAAGAAGCCGGGGAAGACGCCCCTGTCTTCTTCTGGCTCTAAATATCCCGGGGTAAGCGCGCCCCGGCGCGCGCAGGGGCAGCGCCCCTGACGGCACGAAGACCGTGTCCGCGCGGCGCCTGGGTGGGGCGGTGCAGCACCGGCTCGACCCGCCGCCCTCTCCCGCGAGGCCTGCGGCGGAATGGCAGGCTCAGCAGGGACAGCAGGAATGCCACCGCAAGCCAGCCGCTGACAAACCCGCTTCCGGCGAAGATCGCGCCTTCCGCCGTCATCGGCACCCCCGGGCGATAGGCCTGCCAGGTGCGCTCGGCGATCTCGGGGTCGGCGAAATGTGCCACCAGGGGCACACGCGACAGCGCGCTCTTGCCCTCGAGTGCCGCGAGATCTCCGGAGAGTCGCGCGTGGCGCGTCAACGTCTCGCGCATGGTCTCGGCACGGGCTGCACCGAAGGCGCCACCAGTGGCGAGCTGTGCGAGGGCCGCCTCCCTGTCCAGGCCGAGCGCCGCGGCATCGCGGTCGAAGGCCTGGACGCTGCGCGCAAGCTCGTCCACCGCCCCGCCGAGGCGCTGGACATATTGCTGGGTGAATTCGGGAAACTGGGAAAACCCTGCCGCACCGGCAATCCCGGCGGCGAGGGCGAGTGCCCGTATGATCATGACTGCCTCCAACGGCCCTCTGCGGGGCCATTGGAGCAGGTTAGCGCGAATCCGCGGCGCTGTCAGGCCCGCCGAAGCTCAGGCGACGCCGTAGATCTCTGCGATCTTCGCAACCGCCGCCTCGGGGGGCAGCTCCTCGCTTTCGCCGGTGCGGCGCGAGGTCAGCTCGACCACGCCGTTCTTCAGGCCACGCGGGCCGACGGTGATGCGCCACGGCAGGCCGATCAGGTCCATCGTCGCGAACTTGGCGCCGGCGCGCTCGTTGGTGTCGTCGTAGAGCGGGTCGAGCCCCAGCGCGATCAGCGCCGCGTGGATCTTGTCGCAGGCCGCGTCCGCCTCGGCGTCGCCGGTCTTGAGATTGACGATGCCGCAATGGAACGGCGTCACGCCCTCGGGCCAGATGATGCCGCGGTCGTCGTGGCTGGCCTCGATGATGGCGCCCAAGAGGCGCGACACGCCGATGCCGTGCGAGCCCATGTGCACCGGCACCTGGTTGCCATCCTTGTCGGAGACCGTGGCGCCCATCGCCTCGGAATACTTGGTGCCGAAGTAAAAGATCTGGCCGACCTCGATGCCGCGCGCGGTGCGGCGGCGCGCTTCGGGGACCTGGTTGAACACCGCCTCGTCATGGGTCTCGTCGGTGCGGGCGTAGCGCGAGGTGAACTCCTCGAGCACCGCCTGGCACTGCTCGACGCTGTCGTAGTCGATGGCGCGGTCGCCGAATTTCAGTTCGGTGATCTCGCTGTCGTAGAACACTTCCGACTCGCCGGTCTCGGCCAGCACCAGGAACTCGTGCGTGTCGTCGCCGCCGATCGGCCCGGAATCCGCGCGCATCGGGATCGCCTGCAGGCCCATGCGCTCATAGGTGCGCAGGTAGCTCACCAGATGGCGGTTGTAGGCGTGCAGCGCGTCCTCTTTCGTGAGGTCGAAGTTGTAGCCATCCTTCATGTAGAACTCGCGGCCGCGCATCACGCCGAAGCGCGGGCGGATCTCGTCGCGGAACTTCCACTGGATCTGGTACATGGTCAGCGGCAGGTCGCGATAGGACGAGACGTTGGCGCGGAAGATGTCGGTGATCAACTCCTCGGCGGTGGGCGTGTAGAGCATGTCGCGGTCGTGGCGGTCGGTGATGCGCAGCATCTCGGCGCCGTAGGCGTCGTAGCGGCCCGACTCGCGCCAGAGATCGGCGGACTGGATCGTCGGCATCAGCATCGGGATGTGGCCGGCGCGGCGCTGCTCGTCGTGGATGATGTCCTCGATCTTGCGCAGCACCTTGTAGCCCAGCGGCAGCCAGGAATAGATCCCGGCGCTGGCCTGCTTGATCATGCCGGCGCGCAGCATGTAGCGGTGGGAGACGATCTGCGCCTCGGCGGGCGTCTCCTTGAGGACGGGCAGGAAATAGCGGCTCAGACGCATGGGGCGGGGCTCCCGGGCTGGAAAACGGTCCGGAATGGCGTATGCGAAGGGCCGCGCAAGAGCAAGGGGCCGTGCGCGGCCCGGCGAGCGCAGCCCAGTCTTGCAAGATCGCGCGCGAGACGCGATGTAGGGACACGTTTTTTCGAAAAGGAATGGCCGATCATGGCGCTGCCGGTGCGGACACAGCTGAAATACTGGGGCATCGCGGCGGCGATCTTCGTCGTCATGCTATGGGTCCTCGGAGACGTGCTGCTGCCTTTCGTCGTCGGCGGCGCGGTGGCCTATTTCCTCGACCCCGTGGCCGACCGGCTCGAGCGGGTCGGCATGAGCCGCGGCATGGCCACGGGCACGATCACCGTGGCGATGATCCTGATCTTCGTCATCCTCGCGCTGGCGGTGGTGCCGGCTCTGGTGCGCCAGACCAGCCAGCTGATCGAGACCGCGCCCGAGCTGTTCCGCCAGCTTCAGGCGTTCCTGACCACGCATTTCCCCTCGATCATGGTCGAGGGCAGCCCGGTGCGCGAGACCCTGGTCTCGATCGGCGAGACCATCCGCGAGCGCGGCGCGCAGCTGATCGACGCGGTGCTGACCTCGGCGATGTCGCTGATCAACATCCTGCTGCTCTTCGTCATCGTGCCGGTGGTGGCGGTCTACATGCTGCTCGACTGGGACAACATGGTGGCCCGCGTCGACAGCCTGCTGCCGCGCGACCACGCACCGGTGATCCGGAAGCTGGCCCGCGACATCGACAAGACGCTGGCGGGCTTCATCCGCGGCATGGGCTCGGTCTGCCTGATCCTCGGCTTCTACTACGCGCTGGCACTGTGGCTGGTGGGGCTGAACTTCGGCCTCGTGGTGGGCGTTGTCGCGGGGATACTGACCTTCATTCCCTATGTCGGCGCCATCGTCGGCGGCGCGCTGGCCATCGGGCTGGCGCTGTTCCAGTTCTGGGGTGAATGGGTCTGGATCGCGGCGGTCGCCGGGATTTTCTTCTTCGGCCAGTTCCTCGAGGGCAATTTCCTGACCCCCAAGCTGGTCGGGGAATCGGTCGGGCTGCACCCGGTCTGGCTGATCCTCGCCCTGTCGGTCTTCGGCTCGATCTTCGGCTTCGTCGGCATGCTGGTGGCGGTGCCACTGGCGGCGGCGCTCGGCGTGGTCGCGCGTTTCCTTGTCGACCAGTATATCGAGAGCCGGCTCTATCGCGGCCTCGAGACGGACGAGGATCAAGGATGATCACACCCGACCAGCTTCCCCTGCCCCTGCCGGTTCGCGCCGCGCTGGGACGCGAGGACTATTTCGTCGGGCAGTCCAACGGGCTTGCGGTGGCGCTGCTCGACAACTGGCAGAGCTGGCCCAACGGCAAGATGGTTCTGGTGGGGCCCTCGGGCGCCGGCAAGACCCATCTCGCGCATGTGTGGGCCGCCGAGACGGGCGCCGCCATCGTGCCCGCCGCGAGCCTTCCGCAGGCCGACATCCCGGCGCTCGCCACGGCGCCGATCTGCGTCGAGGATGGAGACCGCATCGCCGGGGACCGCCCCGCCGAGGAGGCGCTGTTTCACCTGCACAACCTCGCGCTGGCCCAGCGCCAGCCGCTGCTCGTGACCGCCCGCTCGGCGCCGTCGCTCTGGCCGCTGGTGATCCCCGACCTCAAGAGCCGCATGGAAGGCACCCAGACCGCCACCCTGCCCGACCCAGACGACACGCTGCTGGCGGCGGTGATCGCCAAGATGCTCGCGGACCGGCAATGCGTGCCTGCCGCCGACGTCATCCCCTACCTCGTGCGGCACATGCCGCGCAGCTTTGCCATGGCGCGCGCGCTGGTGACGGCGCTCGACGCCAACGCCATGGGGCGGCCCAAGGGCATCACGCGCAGCCTGGCGCGGGACATCCTCGCGAGGCTTGATCCAGGTCAGCGCCCCGAGGCAGAATAATTCCTATGACCGTCACGAACCTGTTTCAAATGGACGCGCATAAGCCCCACATGAGTATCGCAGATTTCCTGAAGGCCCCGCTGCCTGCCCCGACCGAGATGACCGAGCTCGACCTCGAAGGTCCCGGTCGCTTCTACAATCGCGAGCTGAGCTGGCTCGGCTTCAACTGGCGCGTCCTGGAGGAAGCCGAGAATCCGCGCGTGCCGCTGCTCGAAAGGCTGCGCTTCCTGTCGATCTCGGCGGCCAATCTCGACGAGTTCTACACCGTGCGCGTCGCCGGCCTCCGCGAGCTCGCGCATGCGGGCAACACCAATCCCGCCGCCGACGGGCTGACCCCGGCACAGCAGCTGGTCGAGATCAACGAGGATGCCCGCAAGCTGATGGCGCATCAGCAGAAGGTGCTGCACGCGCTCGAGATCGAGATGGCCGCGGAAGGTATCGATATCGTGCCCCGCGACGAGCTCGACGAGGCCGACCGTGCCCATCTCGAGCATGCCTTCCTGACCCAGGTTTTCCCGGTGCTGTCGCCGCTCGCCATCGACCCGGCGCACCCGTTCCCGTTCATCGCCAACATGGGCTACTGCCTCGCAATCTCGCTCGAGCGCAAGCGTGACCGGCGCACCCGCGACGCGCTGCTGCCGATCCCGCACCAGATCGACCGCTTCATGGCGCTGCCCGCGCCCGAGGGCCAGCAACGCTTCATCTTCCTCGAGGATGTGCTGCTGCTCCACATCGAGAGCATGTTCCCCGGCTACCGGGTGAAGGATCACTTCGGCTTCCGCGTGCTGCGCGACAGCGACCTCGAGGTCGAGGAAGAGGCCGAGGATCTCGTGCGCGAGTTCGAGGTGGCGCTGAAACGCCGCCGCCGCGGCGAGGTGGTCCGTCTGACGATGACCGCCGGCGCGCCCAAGGATCTGCGCCGCACCCTGCAGAACGAGCTGCACGTGCAGGATGACGAGGTCATCGAGCTTGACGGCATGATCGGCATCGCCGACGTCAAGGAGCTGGTGCTGGGCAGCCGCCCCGACCTGCTCTGGCCGACCTTCACGCCGCGCGTGCCGGAACGGGTGCAGGACCATGACGGCAACATGTTCTCGGCCATCGCCCAGAAGGACATGCTGCTGCACCACCCCTACGAGACCTTCGACATGGTGGTGCGCTTCCTCAAGCAGGCGGCGCTCGATCCGGACGTGGTGGCGATCAAGCAGACGCTCTACCGCACATCCAAGGACTCGCCCATCGTCGAGGCGCTCTGCGAGGCCGCCGAAGAGGGCAAGTCGATCACCGCGCTGGTCGAGCTGAAGGCGCGGTTCGACGAGGCCGCCAACATCCGCCAGTCGCGCCGGCTGGAACGCTCGGGCGCACATGTGGTCTATGGCTTCCTCGAGTGGAAGACCCACGCCAAGATCTCCCAGGTGGTGCGCCGAGAGGGCGACAAGCTGGTGACCTACACGCACTGGGGAACGGGCAACTACCACCCGATCACCGCCAAGATCTATACCGACCTGTCGTTCTTCACCTGCGACGCGGCGCTGGGGCGCGATGCGGCGAAGATCTTCAACTATCTCAGCGGCTACGCCATGCCCGAGGGGCTGGAGAACCTCGTGATCTCGCCGCATTCGCTCAAGCCCAAGATGCTCGAACTGATCGCCGCCGAGGCCGAGCACGCCCGTGCGGGGCGCCCGGCGCGGATCTGGCTGAAGATGAACTCGCTGATCGAGCCCAACATGATCGATGCGCTCTATGCGGCGAGCCAGGCCGGCGTCGAGATCGACTGCGTGATCCGCGGCATCTGCGGGCTCAAGCCCGGCATCGCGGGGCTGTCCGAGAACATCCGGGTAAAGTCGATCGTCGGTCGCTTCCTCGAGCATTCGCGCATCGCCTGCTTCGGCAACGGCCACGGCCTGCCGCATGACAAGGCGCGGGTGTTCATGTCCTCGGCGGACTGGATGGGGCGCAACCTCAACCGCCGCATCGAGACCGGGGTCGAGATCCAGAACCAGACGGTGAAGGCGCAGATCGTCAGCCAGATCATGGCGGCCAACCTCGCCGACACGGCGCAGAGCTGGGTGATGGAACCCACCGGCAAGTTCAGCCGCCACCCGGTGAGCGAGGGCGAGACGCCGTTCAACTGCCACCGCTTCTTCATGGAGAACCCCTCGCTCTCGGGACGCGGCTCTGCCGGTGCCGGCGACGTGCCGAAACTGACCCACGGCGAGGACTGAGGGTTTCGGACAGATCTCCTGAAGCGCCGGAGCGGTTGTCGCCCCGGCGCTTTTTCGTGGTCGGCCGGATGTCGGTCAAACCGGTCTGCGGGATGCGCGCCCCGCGCCTCGCGCCCCGGAACTGCCCCGAAATCACCACGCTGACACCGCATTCCCTTAGCCCAGAGTTAACCGCCAACGCCCAGTCTACGGGTTGCGTCATGGGGGCGGCGGCGCGGGCGTAGACTGTCTCGGCTTCCGGTCCGGGCGACGCACCGCTTGCGGCGAAATCGCTGCCTCGAATGCCCCGACCCGGGCCCGTCTCGCGTGAACTGCGCGCTTCCCCCGAACAGCCCCGTACAGGCATCCCCGAGAACAGGCACCCCATGTCCAGCATCCTGACCAATGACAGCGCGACCATCGCGCTGATGACCCTGCAAAGCATCAATACCAGCATCGCCGAGGTGCAGACCGAGATCGCCACCGGCCGCCGCGTTGCCGGCGCCGAGGACAACGCCGCGGTCTGGGCCATCGCCAAGACCATGGAGGCCGACGTGCTGGGCTACCGCAAGGTGGCCGACAGCCTCGCGCTTGGCGGCGCCACCCTCGCCGTTGCCCGCAAGGGCGCCGAGACGATCACCGAGCTGCTGACCGAGATCAAGGGACAGGTGGTCACGGCGCAGGAAGAGAATGTCGACCGCGCCAAGATCCAGAACACCGTCTCCTCGCTGCGCGATCAGATCGGCGCCGTGGTCGAGACGGCGCAGTTCAACGGCCTCAACCTGCTGAACAACCGCGACACCGGCGCAGGCTCGGGCAGCGAGGCGGTGCTGGGCTTCCTGCAGCGCGATTCGCTCGGCGTGCGCGGCGTCGACATCAGCATTGGCAAGCAGGACCTCTCGACCGCGCGCCGCGAGATCACCGCCTCGGGCGGCACCTACAGCGGCTCCGAGGTCTCGGCCACGCTCAACCTCACCCGCAGCGCCACGCTCGACGCCAGCGGCCTCACCGTGAGCACCGGCATGGCCTTCTCGCTTTCGCTCTACGGAACCGACGGCGACGGTTCGACCTTCGTGCAGGCTGATCTGCGCACCACCTCCGGCGCCACGCAATCCCGCGCCGAGATGGCCAGCGCGCCGATCTCCTATGTCGCCCGCGATGGCGACGGCATCGGCGATGTGCTCTCGCAGCTGTCGCAGCGCTATGCCAGCTATGCCGCCCGGTCCGGCATCGACAGCTCTGTCCTGCAGGTGCAGGCCTCGGGCAGTTCGCTCGATATTTCTTCCGAGGTCACCACCGCGAGCGACACCATCGCCGTGAAGATCGATACGCTGAGCGCCGATGCCGGCAACACCATCGGCGGGGGGCTGGAACTGCTCGCCGATCTCGATGTCACCACCGCCGACGGCGCCAATGACGCCCTCGCGACGATCGAGGGGCTGCTCGACATCTCCACCAACGCGGCTGCGGCCTTCGGCTCGGACCAGCGACGGCTCGAGACACAGACCAGCTTCAACGACCGCCTGACCGACGCCATGACCTCGGGAATCGGCGTTCTCGTCGATGCGGATCTCGAGGAAAGCTCGGCCCGGCTGCAGGCGCTTCAGGTCCAGCAGCAGCTCGCCATTCAGGCCATGTCCATCGCCAACGGCGCTCCGGGTGTGCTGCTCTCGCTGTTCCGCTGATCCCCCGCGGGAACACTCCCGGCCCCGGCAACGTTGCCCCAATGAAGTGCTTTCGCCGCGCGCCCGAAGCGTGGTAGAGCAAACGCGGACCACAGCCGGGGATGCAGATGGACGGACAGAGCGACTCCGCCCAAGGCGACTGGGGGCCTTTCGGCCGCCCGCTTTTCGAGGATCCGCAGGCCCGCCGCCTGTCTCGTGTGGGTGTCGTCGACATCGGCTCGAACTCTGTGCGGCTCGTCGTCTTCGACGGCGCGGCGCGCAGCCCGGCCTATTTCTACAACGAAAAGATCATGTGCGGCCTCGGCGCGGGCATGCCCGAAACCGGGCGGCTGAACCCCGAGGGCAAGGCACGGGCGCTGTCGGCGCTGGCCCGGTTCCAGACGCTGGCCCGTGGCATGGATCTGCCGCCGCTCACCGCTGTCGCCACCGCCGCCATGCGCGAGGCCGAGGACGGCCCGGCCTTCCGCGCCGAGATCGAAAAGCAGACCGGCCTGAAGATCTGGGTCATCGATGGCGAGGAAGAGGCTCGGCTCTCGGCACAGGGTGTACTGCTCGGATGGCCCGGCGCCAACGGGCTAATCTGCGATATAGGCGGCTCCTCGATGGAGCTGGCCGAGCTCTCCGAGGGCCAGGTCGGCCGCCGCGTGACCTCGCCGCTGGGTCCGCTGCGTTTCAAGGATCTCGAGGGCGGCAAGAAGGCCCGCGAGAAGCACATCGCCAAGCATATCGACAAGCTCGCCGAGGTGATCGGGCAGCGCGACGCGCAGCTCTTCCTCGTTGGCGGCTCGTGGCGCGCCATCGCCCGCATCGACATGGAGCGCCGCGGCTACCCGCTGCACGTTCTGCACGAATACCGTATGGACAAGGATGCGGTCGCGGACACGCTGAAATTCATCGAGAAATCCGATCTCGAGGCGCTACGCGGCGCCTGCTCGATCTCTTCGGCGCGGATGAGCCTCGTGCCCTATGCCGGCGAGGTGCTTGGCCGACTCATCGAGACCTTCTCGCCCGCCGGCATCGCAATTTCGTCCTACGGCATCCGCGAGGGCCTGCTCTACGAGCAGATGCCGCAGAAGCTGCGCGACCGCGACCCACTGGTCGAGGCCTGCCGCTTCTCCGAGGCCAAGGATGCCCGCCTGCCCGGCTTCGGCAAGAAGCTCTACCGCTTCGTCGCGCCGCTCTTCGCCAATGCCGGCCCGGAGCGCACGCGCATCGTCAAGGCCGCCTGCCTGCTGCACGACGTGAGCTGGCGCGCCCATCCCGACTACCGGGCGCAGACCTGCTTCGACAACGCCACGCGCGCCAATCTCGGCGGCCTCACCCACCCCGAGCGGGTGTTTCTCGGCCTCGCCCTGCTGCACCGGTACAAGAACAAGCGCGAGGGGCTGTTCGAGGCCTATTACGCGCTGCTCAGCGACGAAGAACTGCAGGAGGCCGAGGTGCTCGGCAAGGCGATGCGCTTCGGCTCGATGCTGTGGATGTCGGATGTCAGCAAGGAAGACGGCGCCTCGCTCGGTTGGGACGGCAAGGCCAAGCGCCTGTCGCTGCGGATGGCACCGGATGTGGCGCCGCTCTATGGCGAGGTCGCCGAATCGCGCTTCAAGTCGCTGGCACGCGCCCTGAACGCCGAAGATATGCAGGTCGAGATCGACTGAGCTGTCCTTGTCCCAACGCCGATGGTCCAATTGCAGATCGTCTTGATCCCATGCCAGGGCGCGGCGCGACCTTGGCTCAGAGCTCGATCTCGCCGCCCCGCTCTCGATCCGGCGGCGTCCCGTCGAGCGGCGGCAACTCGCGGTCGCGTTCGGGCCAGTCACGGTCGCGCGGCAGGATCCCGTCGTCGTCGCGCTCCAGCGGCTCGCGGCGGCGCAGGATGATGTCACCATTCTCAAGCATTTCCGGCGGGTGATAGACCGACCAGTCCTTCACCTTGCCCATCAGATCCTGCAGCGCCGGGCCCATCTCCTCGCCGAAGCTGCGCAACGCCGGCTGCATCTCTCCGGCAAGGTCTTCGAGCTCGCGCAGGGCGGGATCGAGCTCGCCCATCAGCCCCTCGAAGAACATCTGGGCGCCGCGCTTCATCAGACCGCCTCCATCCTCGGGCGCCTCCTCTCCGGCGTCCTGTGCGGTGACGGGCATGGCCAGCAGACTGGCCGAGAGGCAGAGGGCAGCAAGCGTTTTCATGCTCTTCAATATAGGGCGAAGAGCGATTCTGAGAAGAGGCAGAGGCGTCAGAGCGCCTCGGTACGGTAGAGCCGGATCTTCAGCGAGCCATGCGCCACCGGCGGTCCCGGCGGCAGAAACGGCAGCCCGGTCTCGCGCGCCAGCCCCGGCTCGGAGGTCACGATGCCCACCCGCCAGCCGCGGAAGCGTTGCATCAGCACCTCGCCCAGGCTGCGATGCAGCGCGTGCAGCGGCCCCGGCTTGCCGATCCGCGCGCCATAGGGCGGGTTCACCATGACCAGCCCCGGCGGCCCCTCGGGCGGCTCCAGCGCGCTGACAGGCTGGCAGGTGAAGCGGGTGATCTCCGTCACCCCCGCCCGCTCGGCATTGGCCGTGGCCGAGCGCACCGCGCCGGCATCGCGGTCGAAGCCGTGAAAGCGCAGGGCCGTCTCGCCGGGCGCCTGCGCCGCCTTGAACGCGGCCCAGTCCACGGCATCGAACCCGGCGAGCCGCTCGAAATCGAAACCGCGCGTGCGGCCCGGTGCCAGCCCGGCGGCGATCTCGGCGGCTTCCAGCACGAAAGTGCCCGAGCCACACATCGGGTCGAGCACCGGTTCCTCGCCGCGATAACCGCATTGGCGCAGGAACAGCGCCGCCAGCGTCTCGCGCATCGGCGCCTTGCCCACCGCCTCCTTATGGCCTCGCCGGTGCAGCGGCGCCCCGGAGGTGTCGACCGAGAAGGTCACGAGGTTGTCCTCGATGCGTACCAGAAGCCGCACCCCGTCATCGCCCGGCGGCGCGCCGAGCGTCTCGGTGATCGCGGTCTCGACCCGCTGCTTCGCGGCGCCCGCGTGATAGATCTTGGACTTGCGGCTCACCGCCTCGACCTTGAACGGCTGGTCGGCCCGCAGCACATCGCCCCAGGGAAATTTCCGCGCCCGCTTGTCGAGCTGCGCCAAATGCACCGCGGGAAACCCGCCGATCCGCGCCAGTACCCGCGCCGCGCCCCGCAGGCACAGGTTGGCGCGCCACACCTCGGGCCAGCCACCATCGAAGGCCACGCCGCCCGCCGCCGGCCGCAACGGCCCGAACCCCGCCGCCTTGGCCTCTGCCGTCAGCGCCGCCTCCAGCCCCGGCGCACAGGCCAGGAAGATCTCGAATGTCTCGTCCATGCCGCCCGCTTAGCGCCTTTTTCCGCCCGCGACGAGTCTCTGCATGATCGCGGCCCGCCCGGCCACAGGTGGCAGCACGGCTGGCAGCCTCGGACGCCTCCGGCGGGAGTATTTTTGACGAAGAGAAGCCAGGGGCACGGCGCTCCTTGTCTTCTCTGGTTTCCAAATACCTCGGGGGTGGATTGGCGCACAGCGCCAAGAGGGGGCAGCGCCCCCTGACCTCCCGGACCCGGCGGAGACGGGACCGGGCAAGGCCTGCGCGCGCCGCAAGGGGCGCTCCTTCAGCTCACTCCAGCGTCAGGATGGTCTGGCCGGTGGTGCGGCGCGCCTCCAGCACCCGGTGCGCCTCGGCGACATCCTCGAGCGGGAAGCGCTGGTCGATGCGGATCTTGACCTCGCCCGACGAGACCTTGCCGAACAGCATTCCGGCCATCGACTGGCAGGTGCCATGGTCGGCGATATGGGTGAACAGGGTCGGGCGCGTCACCTTGAGCGAGCCCTTCTGTGCCAGAACGCCGAGGTTGAACGCGTCGACCGCACCAGAGGCGTTGCCGAAGGAGATCATCATGCCAAGCGGCTTGAGGCAGTCGAGCGAGCCCTCGAAGGTCGCCTTGCCGACCGAGTCCATCACCACGTCGACACCCTTTCCGTCGGTGAGTTCACGGACCTTCGCGACCCAGTCCTCGGTGGCGTAGTTGATGCAGGCATCCGCTCCGTGCTCCATCGCCAGCGCGCATTTCTCGTCCGAGCCGGCGGTGCCGATCAGCCGGATGCCCTCGGACTTGGCCCACTGGCAGGCGATCAGCCCGACACCGCCCGCGGCAGCGTGGAACAGCACCGTGTCGCCGGCCTGAAGCGGCGTCGTGCGGTGGAAGAGATACTGCACCGTCAGCCCCTTCAGCATCATCGCCGCGCCCTCCTCGAAGGAGATCGCGTCAGGCAGCCGGCAGACCTGCGCCGCGGGCATCACCCGCGCCTCGCAATAGGCGCCCGGAGGGGCTGCGGCATAGGCGGCGCGATCGCCGACCTCGAGATGCGCGACGCCCTCGCCCACCGCGTCGATCACACCGGACGCCTCCATGCCGAGCGCATGCGGCAGCGTCATCGGGTAGAGACCCGAGCGCTGGTAGCAGTCGATGAAGTTCAGCCCGCAGGCCTTGTGCCGGATGCGAACCTCGCCCGGCCCCGGCTCGCCGACCGGCCAGTCCGCCAGCTTCAGCGCCTCGGGGCCGCCGTGTTCCTCGATGATGACCGTACGTGCCGTTCCCGCCATGGGATCCTCCTCTGTTCGCGCATCGTTTGGCGCCGAGACTGCGTCGGTGCGGCTCCGGGCACAAGGCCCCAAAGCCGCAGCGACAATCGCTTGTGAACGCCCATGGCCGCAAACCATGGTACACTGCCGAGACATGGCGCCGGCAGGTCCGGCCCCGCGCGTTTCCGGCCGGACCTCTCCTGGCGCTGCACATGCCAGAGGGAGGAGACCCATGTCCCACACGATCGGAAACCCGCTGTCCTGGACAGCACAACGCCTGAACGATGCCGGCCATCACCTCGCCGCGAGCAGCCGCGAGCTTGGCAGCGATCAGGCGGAAACCCCCGAGGTCCGCAACATGGACCTCTCCGACATCAGCGCCGCACTCAAGGAGGGCTGGGAAGATTTCAAGGCCTGCCGCAGTGATGTCATGGCGCTTGTGCTGGTCTACCCGGTGGTCGGCCTCGTCCTCATGGGCATCGGCCTGCACATGGCGCTGCTGCCGATGCTGTTCCCGCTGGTTGCGGGCTTCGCGATCCTCGGACCCGTCGCCGCGGTCGGGCTCTACGAGATGAGCCGGCGGCGCGAGATGGGCGAGGTGCCGCACTGGGGTCACGCCGTCGCGGTGATGGGCTCGCCGGGCTTCGGCGCGCTCCTGGTGATGGGGATCTACCTCGCGGCACTCTTCGTCATCTGGCTGCTGACCGCCGCCGAGATCCATGCCATGACCATGGGCGCCGCGATGCCAGAAACCTTCTCTGGCTTCCTCTACCAGCTCTTCGGCACCTCGGGCGGCTGGTGGATGATCCTTCTCGGCTGCGGCGTCGGCGCGGCGTTTGCGCTGGTCGCGCTGGCCACCTCGGTGGTGTCCTTCCCGCTGGTCATCGACCGCCATGTCGGGGCGCCGATGGCGGTGGCCACCTCGATCCGGGTGCTGAAGAGCAACCCGATGGTGGTACTGTGCTGGGGGGCCACCCTGGGCATCCTGATGATGCTCGCGGCCATCCCGCTGCTGCTGGGGTTCATCGTGGTGCTGCCTGTGCTTGGCCACGCCAGCTGGCATTTCTACCGTCGCGCGGTGGTCTGACGCGCCTCATCCGGCGTGGGGTCGCGCCCACGCCGGACAGCGCTCAGGCGACCTTCAGGACGATCTTGCCCACATGCGCAGAGCTCTCCATCCGCGCATGGGCCTCCGAGGCCTTCTCGAGCGGGACCTCGGAATCCATCACCGGACCGATCCGCCCGGCATCGAGCAGCGGCCAGACATGCTCGCGCAGCGAGGCCGCGATGCGCGCTTTCGCCTCGACGCTCTGCGGGCGCAGGGTCGAGCCGGTGATGGTCAGCCGCCGCACCATCAGATGCACGAAGTTCAGTTCGACCTTCGGCGCTTGCAGGAAGGCAATCTGCACCAGCCGGCCATCGTCGGCCAGCGTCTTGACGTTGCGCGGGATGTAATCGCCACCCACCATGTCGAGGATCAGATCCGCCCCGCCCTCGGCTCGCAGGACCTCGACGAAATCCTCCTCGCGGTAGTTGATCGCGCGCTCGGCCCCCAGTGACAGGCAGGCGGCACATTTCTCCGCCGATCCGGCGGTGGCGAAGACCCGCGCGCCCATCACATGCGCCAGCTGGATCGCCGTCGTGCCGATGCCCGATGAGCCGCCATGCACGAGAAAGCGCTCCCCGGCCTTCAGCGCCCCGCGCTGGAACACGTTCGACCAGACGGTGAAATAAGTCTCGGGCAGGCAGGCCGCCTCGCGCAGGCCCATGCCCTCGGGCACCGGCAGGCAATGCGCCGCCGGTGTGACCACGTATTCGGCATAGCCGCCGCCCGGCAGCAGCGCGCAGACCGCGTCGCCCACCGCGGGCCAGGTCACCCCGGGCCCCACCGCCGACACGGTGCCCGAGGCCTCGAGCCCCGGCAGGTCGCTGGCGCCGGCGGGCGGCGCGTAGCGGCCCGCCCGCTGCAGGGCGTCGGGCCGGTTCACCCCGGCCCAGGCCACCTGGATGACCACCTCGCCATGTCCCGGTTGCGGCACGGGCCGGGTGGTCGGGCGCAGCACCTCCGGCCCGCCGGGCTCGGAGATCTCGACGGCGCGCATCGTGTCAGTCATTCGGTCTTCCCTGTTCTGTCAGCGCGGGGCGGTCCAGCCGCCCGGCAGATCGTTTTCCCGCACGGCGCGCGGCGCCCGGATGGAGCCCAGCACCTTCTCGGGGCCCGCGAAGACGCGCTTCAGCAGCGGGTTCTCGCGCACCTTCGCCTTGGTCTTCTCGAAGCGCATCACGTCCTCGATGCGACGGTCGAGGAACTCCCACGTGGCCTGGTGGTCAAGCGAATCGTCGCCCAGCCAGTAGAGCACCGTCGAGGAATAGACCCCGCTCAGCGTCGCCCGCTTGCTGTACCAGTTGAAATCGCGCGCGGTGTCACCAAGCACGGTCCAGATCCGGTCGGAGGTGCCCCAGATCAGCTTGGCCCCGTCGGGGGCATAGATCGGCAGGGCAAAAAGCGTGGTGCCGCGGCGCACCGCCTCGCGGTCCTTGACCACTTCGAGCCGGGTGCGCACCGCACGGGTCACCTTGTCCCGGTAGCGCAGCGGCGCGCCGTCAGCCGCCTTGTCCATCTCGGCCAGCGCTGCCACCATGGCATCGTCGCCACGCTTGTGGAACGCCACCGCGAGATCGACCCGCCCGCGCGGGAACAGGCCGCGCGCCACTACCGGATCCATCCCGGCATCGGCGACCGCGGCGCGGAACGTTGTCTCCGACCAGCCATCGAAGGCAACATGGTTCAGCGCCGCATCCAGCAAGCGCCCGGCTGCATCGTCCGTCATGGGCCTCTCCTTCGACTCAATAGAGTTTCTAGACCCTAGACAATTTAGCCCGGCCTTGCTATACGGCCACCTCCTGCAATTCCTTGCAACTCAAACTTAGAAAGGTGGTGAAAACCACATGCAGGTTAGTGTTCGCGACAACAATGTCGATCAGGCGCTCCGTGCCCTGAAGAAGAAGCTGCAGCGCGAAGGCGTGTTCCGTGAAATGAAGCTCAAGCAGCATTTCGAGAAGCCGTCCGAGAAGAAAGCGCGCGAGAAGGCCGAGGCCATCCGCCGTGCCCGCAAGCTGGCGCGCAAGAAAGCCCAACGCGAAGGTCTCCTCTGAGGCATCCGCACCGGGTTTTCCGGCTCAGGTCAGGCAGCTGACCTTCCAACACAAGAACTCGACGACCCCCGGGGCCCTGCCTTTCGGGGGTTTGTCTTTTTTGGCCGGTCAAGAGCGCGGCCCTGGCCCGTCGGACGGTTTCGCACGCCTGTGGCAAGGGCCACGCTCTTGACCGGCGCGGCACTGGCGGAACAGGCCGGCCAGCCTCCGGCGGGAGTATTTTTGACGAAGAGAAGCCAGGGGCGCAGCGCTCCTGGCTTCTTTGGTTCAAAAATACCTCGGGGGTGAATTGGCGCACAGCGCCAAGAGGGGGCAGCGCCCCTTCCCGTCTCCACCGCCCGACATCCATCCTGACAAAACGCAAACGGCGAGGGCCGTGGCCCCCGCCGCTGCGGTCGTCTCATGTGAGGCCGGATCGATCAGCTCGCGGCGCGCGCATCCGGCTTGAAGCTTATCCGCTCCGAGGCGGTGAAGCGGCCGCCGCGGGTCTTCTCGATCTTGCCCTCGCGCAGCAGCTGGCCAAAGCTGCGCAGCCGGTCCTCGCGGCTCGATTCCTCGGTCTCGACCTGACGCACCTTGGTCATCAGCTGCGGGCGCGAGAACTGTTCGCGGCGCTCGACGAAGGACATGTAGGCCGCCGCCGCCTCGAGCAGCTCCGGCAGGTCGCGGGCGCCGACGCTCTCGGCATATTCGGCAAAGCTGTCATCCCCTTCGCCCGCGCTCAGCGCCGCCGTCTCGTCGATATCGGCGAGACGCACGCGACGCGGACGCGGTGCCGGCGTCTCGGAGTCGACGCGCTGCTCGGCCACCAGCTTGAGCGGCGCCGGGCGCGCGATCTCGGCCGGGCGCTCGGTGTGGCCCGCGGGGGCTGCGGGGCGTCGCGGGCGCACCACATTGGCGAGATCCTCGCGATAGGGCTCGGCCTGTTCGCCCGCATCGCGCTTGCGTCCCAGAAGCTTGTCGGCACGGGTCGCGGCCACGGCGGCGCGCAGATGTGCGATGGCGCTGCGGCGGCGGTTGCCTTCCGGCTCCTGGAGCTGGGTGTTGGTCTCGTCGAGGATGCGCGAGGCGTCGTTGTCCTCGACCCGGCGCTCGGTGAGCATGGCACGGGCCGGGCTCGACATCTTCACCGCCTTGCGGACCTCCTCATGCGCGGCGCGGCGCTGAGCTTCCTCGCGCTCGGCCTCGGCCGCGCTGTCCGCATCGTCCCCTGCGGCGAGGTCAGTGTCGTCCTCGGCATCTTCATCGTCCTCGAAGCTGTCAGAGAACTCGAACTCCAACGTGCTGTCGCCGTCCTCGTCCCAGTCCTCCTGCGGTGCGGCGTCGGAGGTCTCGAGACGCAGCGGGGCGGCGGTCTCGGCGCCGCGGGCGGTGGCGTCCTCGTCCTCGTCGTCCCACTCGTCGTCATATTCCCAGCTGTCGTCGCTGTCGTCGTTCAACATCGCCGCGCCGACGGCGGCAGCCAGCTCGGTGTCACCGCCAAGCTCTGCGGCCACATCTTCCGCCACGGCGTCATCATCCTGCGCCTCGGCGACGTCCTCGAGGTCGTCCTCTGCGTCCCAGCCGTCTTCGAAGTCGTCCTGCAGCTCGGCGCGGACGGCGGCGAGCTCGCGGGCCAGATCATCCTCGTCTTCCGGGCTCAGGCTGCTGACCGGAGCGGCCGGAGCAGCGGAGGCTTCGGCGATGTCCTCGATCAGGCCCTTGCCAGCGGCAGCGTCGAACGCCGCCCGCTTGACCTTTACCACGCGTGCGCGCGGACGCGCAGGCGCGTTCTTGGGCTCGGCTGCCGGTGCCTCCGATTCTGCCGTGGTCTCTTCGGCGGTCTCTGCATCGGTCTCGGGCGGCGCGTCGTAGAGCGCACTGTCATCCTCGTCCTCGGCGTCGTCCTCGAACCCATCCTCGAACGCGGCACTGGCGAGCGTGTCGGTGAACAGGTTGTCGCGCAGCGCCTGCACCGAGCTCGGGGTCTCATCGCGCACGGGCTCCAGAGCCTCGAGCATCGCCGAGACCGAGGCTTCGGCCTCTTCCGCCTCGGGCTCTGCCTCTGCATCCGCAGGGCCACCCTGCGCCACGACGGCGCGGATGCGGCGCAGCTTGGCCGCCACGCTTTCCGGATCGCTCAGCCCGACGCCGGGTTGCGGCGCGGCGGGGATCTCGCCACCGTCGGCCTCTCCGAAGAGGGCCGCCTCGGCCGCGAGGCTGTCGTCGCCGGCCTCGTCGGCAAGGATCGAAGCGATGGTATCCTCGGCCCGGCGGGCCTCTTCCAGATCGTCCTCGCTGCCGTCGCCCTGGTAGGAGACGGCAACTTTCGGCTCCTCGGGGGCGGGCTCCGCCGCCATCTCGGCAACAGCCTCGGTCGCGGTTGTCTTGGGCGCGGTTGCCTTGGGCGCTGTTGTTTCGGGCGTGGAGGCCGGTGTCTCAGCGGCAGCCGCGGGCAGCTCGCCCACCTCGTCTGCGGCGGAGCGCTCCGGCGCGCGGCCCGCGGAAAGCGCGGCGCTCATCGCGCCGCTGGACGCCCCGGCACCAGCGAAGGGGCTGCGCAGGGTCAGCTTGCCCTGCCCTGCCTCGGCACTGATCTGAGATTGCAGCAACTCGGCCGCGAGTTCGGGGTCGAACTGCGGCGGCTCGGCTCCGAAGAAGCGGTCTTCGCGGACCACACCACGGAAGAAGTGGGTGGCGTCCTTCACCACCTCCAGCGGATCCTCGAACCCCTCCGCAGTACAGGAGAAGGTGCCGTAGGAGACCGTAAGAATTTTGCTCGAACTCACCATGTGCTGCTCACTCTCAATCGCTTTGCAACAATGTGTTTACCACGTCATACGAGACGAAAGCCGACCGAATCTTTGGTCCCGAGCGTATCATTTCGTGTCTCCATTGTGACCTCTGTCACTGAAAGCCGTAAATTTGCCATGAATGCTCCCATCCTGAGACGCGCCGAGCCGATCCTTCTGGTGGGCGGCGGAGACAGCCCCGAAGCGCATCTCGCCCCGCTTCTGGCCCGGTGCGAGACGCGGGTGGCCGCAGACGGCGGCGCGGCGACCCTGCTGCGAGCGGGTGCGCTGCCGGACGCCGTGATCGGCGACCTCGATTCTCTATCCGAGAGCGACCGGGCGCAGATCCCGGCGGAGCGCGTGCATCACATTGCCGAGCAGGACAGCACCGATTTCGACAAGTGCCTGCGCAATATTGCGGCGCCGCTGGTCTTCGGCACCGGGTTTCTGGGCCCGCGCGTCGATCATCAGCTCGCGGCGCTGACGGTTCTGGCCATGCGCGCGGATCGGCGCTGCATCCTCGTGGGCGAGGAGGACGCCATCGCGCTGGCGCCGCCGCAGATCACCCTGACGCTGCCGGTCGGGCTTCGGTTTTCGCTCTATCCGATGGGGCTGGTGCACGGCGAAAGCACGGGGTTGCGCTGGCCGCTGGGCGGGCTCGACTTCACCCCGGCGCAGCGCGCGGGCACCTCGAACGAGACCAGCGCCGAGACAGTCTCGCTGCGCTTCGACGCGCCGCTCATGCTCATCATTCTGCCGGTGTCACACCTTCCGGAACTGGCGCGGGCGCTGCTTTCTGCGCCCGGTGGATGGCCCGCTCGCGCGCGAGGATGAAGAGGCCCGCGGACATGATGATGCAGATCCCCAGCGTCGCCATGGGATTCGGCAGTTCCTGAAAGATCATGAAGCCGAACAGCGTGGCGAAGGGCATCTCGAGATACTGCATCGGCGCCAGCGTGGCCCCCGGCGCGTAGCGCAGAGACCAGGTCATCAGCAGATGCGCCACGGTGCCGAGCAGACCGATCGACAGCAGCAGCGACCAGGTCTCGAGCGAGACCGACACCCACTGGATCTCGGGGATGCGGCCCGCAGGCAGGAGCAACATCATCGGCGCGATCACCACCATCGCCATCAGACCGGAGATCGCCTGCAGCGACACCGCATCGATATCGCGCGAGATCTGCCGCGTGGTGATCATGAAGAGCGAGAAGTTGAGCGCCACGCCCAGCGGCAACAGCGCCGGCCAGCCGACATCTCGGAACGCGGGCTGGACCACGAGAAGCGTGCCGATGAAGCCGATCGCGCACGCCACGAGGCGCCGCCAGCCGACCTCTTCCCCCATGAAATAATGACCCAGTATCAGCAACATGAAGGGCATGACGAAGGCAATGGCGATGGCATCGGCAAGCGGCAGGTAACGCAGCGCGGTCACCATCATGCCGATGCCGAGAATATGCATGAGCGTGCGCAGGAACACGATCCCAGCAACCCGCCGGCGCAGGCGGAAGCTGCGCCCTGTCAGCAGCATCAAGGGCACCAAGAGCGCCGCCTGAACCGCGAAGCGGAAGAAGACCAGCTCGGCAAGCGGCACCGTGTCGGCAATGAGCTTCGCCACCGCGTCGGCGAGCGGCGCAATGATGCAAAAACCGAGCATCAGAGCGATGCCGAGAAGGGGTCTGTCCTGTCTCATGATGGCGACGGTAGCGAGCGCCCGGCTTTCGGGCAATACACTACCTCAATTATTTTCCCGCCGAGTTGATTCAATCATAAAGAGAGTCATTCGAGTCATCTTTCCGTCGGGCGCCGCCCGCACTGCCCCCTGCCCGTGGCGTCAACCGCTCCCCCTGACCGACAGGCCCATCTCGCGGGTTGCGCCCATCAGCGGCTTCCCCTACATAGCGCGCCAAGACCGCAGGCTTCGGGACCTTCCATGCAGAACGTCATTCTCATCGTCCATCTTCTTCTCGCGCTGTCGCTGATCGGCGCGGTGCTGCTGCAGCGCTCCGAAGGGGGCGGGCTCGGCATGGGTGGTGGCGGTGGCGCCATGAGCCAGCGCGCGGCCGCGACCGCGCTCGGCAAGGTGACATGGATCCTGGCGATCGGCTTCATCGTGACGTCGATCACGCTGACGATCCTGGCCGCTCAGGATGCCTCGGGCGTCTCGGTCATGGACCGCCTCGGCGGATCGGGCTCGGCGCCGGCCGCAGAGCAGACCGCACCGGGCGAGATCGACACCGACGCGCTGCTGCCGCCGCCGTCGGCCTCCGACAGCGAAACCGCGCCCGACGCGCCGCTGGTTCCGCGCGCAGACTAAGGCCTTCTGGCCGAACCACCATAGATTGAGGGCTGCACCCTGAACCGCAACAGCATCTTGCGGTTCTCTGGACAGTGCAGCCCGAATCCTTTATATATGGACTCCCGTGATGCTGCGGTCCGAAAGGCCCGTGGGTGTCCAGAATTAGATGCAAATCACGGGGTCCTGCCACAATGGCACGTTACATCTTCATCACAGGCGGTGTCGTTTCTTCGCTGGGCAAGGGCCTTGCCAGTGCGGCGCTTGGTGCGCTGCTGCAGGCACGCGGCTTCTCGGTCCGGCTGCGCAAGCTCGACCCCTATCTCAATGTCGATCCGGGCACCATGTCGCCCTTCGAGCACGGCGAGGTCTTCGTCACCGATGATGGCGCCGAGACCGATCTCGACCTCGGCCATTACGAGCGCTTCACCGGTGTGCCGGCGCGCAAGACCGACTCGGTCTCGTCGGGGCGGATCTACACCAACGTGCTCGAGAAGGAGCGCCGCGGCGATTATCTCGGCAAGACCATCCAGGTGATTCCCCACGTCACGGACGAGATCAAGGACTGGCTTTCGATCGGCGAGGACGAGGTCGATTTCATGCTCTGCGAGATCGGCGGCACCGTCGGCGACATCGAGGGCCTGCCCTTCTTCGAGGCGATCCGCCAATACGCGCAGGACAAGCCGCGCGGCCAGTGCATCTTCATGCATCTGACACTGCTGCCCTGGATCAAGGCCAGCGGCGAGCTGAAGACCAAGCCGACCCAGCACTCGGTCAAGGAACTCCGCTCGATCGGCATCGCGCCCGACATCCTCGTCTGCCGCTCCGAGGGCCCGATCCCGCAGAAGGAGCGCGAGAAGCTGGCACTGTTCTGCAACGTGCGCCCCGACAGCGTGATCGCCGCGCAGGACCTGTCGTCGATCTACGACGCGCCGCTGGCCTATCACCGCGAGGGGCTCGATCAGGCGGTGCTGGATGCGTTCCAGATCACCCCGGCACCGCGACCCAACCTCGAGAAGTGGGACGACGTCAGCGAGCGCATCCACAACCCCGAGGGCGAGGTCAACGTTGCCATCGTGGGCAAGTACACCCAGCTCGAGGATGCGTATAAGTCCATCGCCGAGGCACTGACCCATGGCGGCATGGCGAACCGGGTGAAGGTCAAGGTGAGCTGGGTCGATGCCGAGCTTTTCGACCGCGAGGACGCGGCCCCCTACCTCGAGAACTACGACGCGATCCTCGTGCCCGGCGGCTTCGGCGAGCGCGGCACCGAGGGCAAGATCAAGGCGGCGCAGTTCGCGCGCGAGCACAATGTGCCCTATCTGGGCATCTGCCTCGGCATGCAGATGGCCGTCATCGAAGCGGCCCGCAACGTCGCCGGCGTGAGCAAGGCGGGCTCGGAAGAGTTCGACCACGAGGCCGGCGAGAAGCGCTTCGAGCCGGTGGTCTACCACCTCAAGGAATGGGTGCAGGGCAACCAGAAGGTGAACCGCTCGGTGGCCGACGACAAGGGCGGCACCATGCGGCTTGGCGCCTATGACGCGGTTCTGACCGAGGGTTCCAAGGTCGCCGAAGTCTACGGCACCACCACCATCGACGAGCGTCACCGTCACCGCTACGAGGTCGACATCAAGTACCGCAAGCCCCTCGAAGAGGCCGGCATCTGCTTCTCGGGCATGTCGCCCGACGGGCGCCTGCCGGAGATCGTGGAATGGCCGGATCACCCGTGGTTCATCGGCGTGCAGTTCCACCCCGAGCTGAAGTCCAAGCCCTTCGATCCGCATCCCCTGTTCAAGGATTTCGTGCGCGCCGCGAAGGAGGTGTCGCGTCTGGTCTGAGACCACGACGCGAGGACGATGTAGAAAGGCGCCGGAACTCCGGCGCCTTTTTCTTTTTGAGACGTGGCCAGCGAAACGCGACCGGCAAGATCCCGGGGAGCTGCGCCCTAGAGCTCGATATCCGTGAAGTCGTCGCCCGGAATCTCGTACTCATCGGGAAATTCCTGGCCCGGCTCTTCAGAGACCGGGTCGTCGCGCACCGGCGGCTCGTACTCCGCTTCATCTTCGACCGGCGCCTCGTAGCCTTGGCGCGGGCCCTCCCCGCCATCAGGCAGAAGCTGGGCGAACAGGTCGGGATGGCCGCGGATGATGCCCTTCTCGAGCCGCAGCAGGTATGCTTCCAGCTCCGACAACGACGGGTCTCTCTCTTCGATGTAGCGCTTGGCCTGCCGCATCGCCTGCTGCATCGCCCCTTGCGGAACCTCCTGCAGCGAGACGTGATAGTCCCAGCGCGGCCCACCGAGCCAAACCGCCGCGAACAGGACCTTGGCCCGCTGCTCGGGCGTCCCCGCGGCCACCAGGGCATCAAAGAACATCCGGTGCACATCCTGCCAGCGGCCATTGTGGAAATTCGCCATGCCTTCGTTGCCAACACCGCAATAGGCGTCGTGCAGCGCGCCCGCGTTAATGTATTCCGGCGCGGTGGGCTGGCCCACGATGGACACGAAAAGCAGCGGAATCGAGGCCCCGTCGGTCAGGATGCCCCGAGGCGCGGTCCACTGGCGCCGCTGCGCATCGGTGAAATGCAGCGTCTGTGCCACCGGGCGGAACGCGTAGGGCCGCCTCGGCAGGGTCACTGTCCGATCAGAGACCTTGAGCGGGCTGTTCTCGTAGCTGCAGGTGCCGGGGCGGCTGGCGCAGGTCACCTCCTGCATGGCCCGGAGTTCTACGATATCCTGCCGGGTCGGCGCGGCGCAGGCGGACAACATCAGCAGGCCCGCGCCAAGAATGCGCAATCTCTTCATTCTCGAAATCCTGATAGCTCAAATGCAATACCGCTGAATCTGCGGCAACCGCGCCGCGACTGCAAGGCTCGCGCGCTGGTTGAATACCCGAATTGACCATTTGCTCTTTTCTTGATCCCGATCAAGGAACACATTCCGCATTCGATATGAATTCACTTGCAAGACCGCCCCACCGGGCGGCCATCGGGAGACAGATCCATGCTCAGACTGGCAGGAATTCTCTACTCGCTGATCGGGACCACGTTGGCGGGCAGCTTCATCGTCGCGGCGCTGGTGGCCGGCTTCGACACGCTGGTGCCGATCGTCGCCTCTGCCGCGGCGGGCGCCGTGGTCGCCTTCCCGGTGACTTGGTTCGTCACACGCGCGATCTATTCCGAGAGCTGATCCAGAAGCCCTTGGGCGGCGATCTCGATCAGATCGAGCGTGCCGTCGAAATCGCGGGTGAAATACGGATCGGGCACCTCGCGCGCGCCGGTGGACGCGGCGTAGTCGGTGAACAGCCGCAGCTCGGCACCGCCCTGCCCCGGCCGCATCGCTTCGAGATTGGCGAGGTTGTCGCCGTCCATTGCCACGATCAGGTCGAAGCGGTCGAAATCCGACCGGCTCACCTGCCGCGCCCGCAACGCCGAAAGGTCATAGCCCCGCGCACTGGCGGCGGCCTGCATCGGCGCGTAGGGTGGATCGCCCAGATGCCACGTGCCGGTGCCGGCGCTGTCAAGCTGCAGCGCCAGCCCGCGCTCTGCCGCCATCTGCCGCACCACCCCCTCGGCCGAGGGCGAACGGCAGATATTGCCGAGGCAGACGAAGAGGATACTCTGGGTCATGGGGCGCGCTCCTTTTGCGCCGGAGCCTAACGCGGCAGCCAGGAAGGGAAAAGCATGGCCGACAAGATCGTGATCCTCACCGGAGCCGGCATCTCGGCCGAAAGCGGCCTTGGCACCTTCCGCGACGAGGGTGGGCTCTGGGCGAAGCACCGCATCGAGGACGTCGCCACGCCAGAGGGATTCGCCCGCGATCCCGCGCTGGTGCACGGCTTCTACAATGCCCGCCGGGTGCAGGCCGCAGATGCGGTGCCGAACCCGGCTCACGCAGCGCTGGCGCGGCTGCAGCGCCACTGGCCCGGCGAGGTGGTGATCGTGACGCAGAATGTCGACGGGCTGCACGAGAAAGCCGGCGCCACCGCGATCCACATGCACGGCGAACTCTCGGGCGCGCTGTGCTTTGCCTGCGGCCACCGCTGGACCGCCCCGCCCGAGATGTCTCCCGGTGAGCCATGCCCGGCCTGCGCCGCCCCCACGGGCCGCCCCGACATCGTCTGGTTCGGTGAGATGCCCTACCACATGGACGAGATCGAGGATCACCTGCTGGGCTGCGACCTCTTTGCCGCGATCGGCACCTCGGGTCAGGTCTACCCGGCGGCGGGCTTCGTGCAGGGCGCGGCCTATGCCGGTGCCCGGACCATCGAGCTGAACCTGGCCGAGAGCGAGATCACGGGCGCGTTCGAGGATCACCGCATCGGCCCCGCCAGCGAGGTGGTGCCCGCCTGGGTCGCAGAGCTGCTCGACTGAGGCCCGGACACGGAAAGGCCGCGCCCGGGTCTGCCCCGGACGCGGCCTCTCTCATCACCGGCTGAGCGCTCAGTTGCTCATCTTGTTCATGCCGCCATGGCCGGAATGACCGGCGCCGTGCATCGGCTGACGCTCGAGATCCACCGGTATCTCGACCACCATCTCGCCGGCGTTCTCGAAGGTCAGCGTGACAGTGACGGTCTCGTCCTGCACGAAGGGGCCGGTCAGCCCCATGAACATCACGTGGTCACCGCCGCGCGCCAACGCGTGCTGGCCATTCGCGGGGATGACGAAGCCTTCCTCGACCTCCATCATCTTCATCACGCCGTTTCCGTCGGCCACGTGGGTGTGCAGTTCGACCTTCATCGCGGCGTCGGAGGTGGCCGAGACCAGCCGGTCGTCGCTGTCGCCGGTGTTCTCGATCACCATGAAGGCGGCGCCGGTCTTGGCGCTGGCCATGGCGCTGCGGGCATAGGCGTCGTGCACGGCGATGTCGGCGAGGGCGGGCGTCGAAAGGGCCAGCGCAGCGGCGCCGGCGAGAATCAGGGATTTCATCTTGTCTGTCCTGTGATCTTTGTGGGTCCGTGAGGTCTGTCTTTGGGAGGTCAGACCGGGACCGGCGGATCACGCGCCTGCGCGCGCGGGGCCTGCAGCCCCTGCCCGCGCACCGTCACCATGATCTGCGGCAGAGGAACCCAGTCCAGCAGACGCACAGGCGATTCCCAGGCGCCGCCGGCGGAGAGGAACAGGGTCAGGAGGCCGTCGGGGCAGACATGGCTCTGCGACACCGGAGCGCCCTCGGAATCGACCATCACCGTGGTCAGACCCAGCCCGGTACAGATCACCATCTGACCGACGGGTTGCGGCTGGGCGCGCGCGACTGCCATCTGGAACCCGGTCAGCGCGACCGCCAGAACCAGCAAAAATGCGACCAGTGGATATCTTTTCCGAACCATCGCCGAAGGTTTAGGCAACATGGCCCGAAATGTCATGTGACAAAAGGAAACAGCCCCGATGCGGCTTGCATCGGGGCTGTGGATGATTCTGTGGAATCAAGTGGCTCAGGCCTGCGCTGCGCGGGCCTTTGCAATCTCTTTCTTCACCTTCAGCGCGGTGGCGCTGAGTTCGGCGTCCTTGGCCTTGTCCAGGAACTTGTCCAGGCCGCCGCGGTGGTCCACCGAGCGCAGGGCCGAAGCCGAGATGCGCAGCTTCACGCCGCGACCCAGGGTCTCGGACTGCAGCGTCACATCGTTCAGGTTCGGCAGGAAGCGCCGCTTGGTCTTGTTGTTGGCGTGGCTAACATTGTGACCCGTCATCGGGCCTTTGCCGGTCAGTTCGCATACGCGCGACATGGGTCCATCCTCATCGTCTCGGGGCTTCGGACCGGTGAGAGGCAGCTCCTGCCGATCGTTCCGCCAATATGAAAGGGCGCCACCAGGGGCGCCCGGAATCTGGTCGGGCTTCTCTAGCTCCAAGCCCCTCGCGCGTCAACCCCTTCCACCGGGGCTTTGCCAAAGGCCGTGAAACCGCTTGTTTCACGCGGATTTCGCGATGTCGAGCCACCGCTCCGGCGGGGCGTCAAAGGCCGTCGCAGAGTCGGCCCGAATCCCCCTCAGACCTGCGGCACCTCGCCAAGATAGGTCTCGAGCAGCTCCTCCGCCGCGGCGGCCGCGCTGATCTCGCCGTCCTCGACCTGGTGCGCCAGCGCCGCCATCGCGCCCTTGACCGGCTCGCGCCGCAGCCGCGCCAGCAACCCCTCGCGCACCTCCGCCTCGAACCAGTAGCGCGCCTGCGCCGCCCGGCGAGCCTCGAAATGCCCAGTCTCGCGACGCCAGTCGCTGAGCGCGGTCATCTCGTCCCACGCCCGGTCGAGCCCGTTCTCCTCCACCGCCGAGACCGTCAGAGCCTTCGGGAATCCTTCCGGATCCTGCGCCCGCTTGCGCAGCAGCCGCAGCGCACCGGCATAGTCGGCACAGGTCCGCGTCGCGGTGGCCTTGAGATCGCCATCGGCCTTGTTGATCAGGATGATGTCGGCGGTCTCCATGATGCCGCGCTTCACCCCTTGCAGCTCGTCGCCCCCGGCGGGCGCCAGCAGCAGCAGGAACAGGTCCGACATCTCGGCCACCACGGTCTCCGACTGGCCCACCCCCACGGTCTCGATCAGGATCACGTCGAACCCGGCCGCCTCGCAGAGATCGATCGCCTCGCGGGTGCGCCGCGCCACGCCGCCCAGGTGCGATTGCGAGGGAGACGGCCGGATAAAGGCGTTGCGGTCCCGCGACAGCCGTTCCATCCGGGTCTTGTCGCCAAGGATCGACCCGCCCGAGCGCGACGAGGACGGATCCACCGCCAGCACCGCCACCTTGAGCCCCTGCGCGGTGAGCATCATCCCGAACGCCTCGATGAAGGTCGACTTGCCGACCCCGGGCGTGCCCGAGAGCCCGACCCGCAGCGCGACGTTCTCGTGACCGTGCAGCCGCTCGATCAGCGCCCGTGCCTGCGCCCGATGATCGGCGCGACCGCTCTCCACCAGCGTGATCGCCCGCGCAAGGGCCCGCCGCTCGCCGGCCAGGATGCGCTCTGCCAGATCCTCGATATCCATGCCTCTGCCCTCTTCTCTGCCGCCCCTGACCTGACCCGCAAGCCGCGCCGATGTCCAGCCCCCCGCCAGCATCTCCTCCTGGGCGCGCCCCCGGCATCTTCTCTGGTTCGAAAATACCTCGGGGGAGGCCGCGCCGTGCGCGGACGGGGGCAGCGCCCCCGAAAGGATCGCCCCCTCCGCCACGACCGGCCTCACGCCCCCTCGACGCCGTCCGCGCACTCCCGCATAACCCACGCCATGACCCGCCTGCCCATAGACGACGCCCTGCCCGAGCTCCTCACCGCCCTCCGCGCCGAGGGCCGCGCCGTGCTGCAGGCGCCCCCCGGCGCCGGCAAGACCACCCGCGTGCCGCTGGCCATGCTCGACGCGGGTCTCACCGACCAGACCATCCTGATGCTCGAGCCGCGCCGCCTTGCCGCGCGCGCCAGCGCCGCGCGGATGGCCGACACGCTGGGCGAAGCCCCGGGCGAGACCGTGGGCTACCGCATCCGCGGCGAGGCCAAGATCTCGAACGCCACCCGCATCGAGGTGGTCACCGAGGGCATCCTGACCCGGATGCTGCAATCCGACCCCGCGCTCTCCGGGATCGGCGCGGTGATCTTCGACGAATTTCACGAGCGGTCTCTGAACGCCGATCTCGGCCTCGCGCTCTGTCTTGAAGTGGCAGGCGCCCTGCGCGACGACCTGATCCTGCTCGCCATGTCCGCCACGCTCGACGCGGGCCCGGTGGCCGAGCTCATGCAGGCGCCCGTCATCACCTCGCAGGGCCGCGCCTTCCCGGTCGAGACCCGCTGGCTCGACGCCCCCCTGCCCAAGCAACGCCGCTTCGAGGACAGCATGGCAGAGCTGATCGTGCAGGCCGCGGGCGAGACCGAGGGCGGCATTCTCGCCTTCCTTCCGGGCGAGGGCGAGATCCGCCGCACCGAGGCGAGGCTCAAGGGCCGCCTCCCCGGCGACGTGACGGTGCGTCCGCTTTTCGGTGCCATGGCATTCGCAGACCAGCGCGCCGCCATCCGCCCCGAGAGCAAGGGCCGCAAGCTGGTGCTCGCCACCGCGATCGCCGAGACCTCGCTGACCATCGAGGACATCCGCGTGGTGGTCGATGGCGGCCGCGCACGACGGGCGCGGTTCGACCCGGGCTCGGGCATGGCGCGGCTGGTGACCGAGCGTGTCACCCGCGCCGAGGCCACCCAGCGCGCCGGCCGCGCCGGTCGCGTCGCCGAGGGCGTGGCCTACCGGCTCTGGACCAAAGGCGAGGAAGGCGCTCTGCAAGCCTACCCCCCGGCCGAGATCGAGACCGCAGATCTGGCCGGGCTGGCGCTGGAACTGGCGCTCTGGGGCGCCACGCCGGAGGATCTGCCGTTCCTGAGCGCGCCCAATCCCGGCGCCTTTGCCGAGGCGCAGGCGCTTCTGCAGATGCTGGGAGCGCTCGACGACCAGCGCCGCATCACGGAGCACGGCAAGGCGCTTGCCGCAGTGCCTCTGCATCCGCGCCTCGGCCACATGCTGACGCTGGCCGGCCCTGAGGCCGCCCCGCTCGCGGCACTGCTGGCCGAGCGCGACCCGCTCACCGGCGCGCCCACCGATCTCGCCCTGCGGCTCGAGGCGCTGCGCGACCCCAAACGCTTCGAGGCGACCCGGCCCTACAGGCTCAACCGCGCCCCGCTGGAGCGCATCCGCTCCGAGGCCAAGCGGCTGCGGGCGCGGACGAAGGGAGGCCACGACGAGACGATGAGCGCCGCCGCCATGGCCGCGCTCGCCTATCCCGACCGCATCGGCCTGCGCCGCAAGGGCGACGCTCCGCGCTTCCAGCTCTCCGGCGGCAAGGGCGCGATGCTCGACGCCGCCGACCCGCTGGCCTCGGCCCGGCTCATCGTGGTCACCGACACCGACGGCAATCCGCGCGAGGCCCGCATCCGGCAGGCCACGCAGATCACCGAAAGCGAGCTGCGCGCGCTGTTCCCGGACCAGATCCGCTGGCGCGATCTGTGTGAGTGGTCGAAGCGCGAGCGCCGCGTGCTGGCGCGTCAGCAGGAACGGCTCGGCGCCATCGCGCTCGACGACCGGCTCTGGAAGGATGCCCCGCCCGACGCGGTGGCGCGCGCCATGCTCGACGGGGTGCGCGATCTCGGCATTGCCCTCTCCGACGCCGCGCGCCGCTTCTGCGCCCGCGCAGCCATCGGCCGCGAAGGCGGGCTCGACCTGCCCGACATGTCCGAGCCCGCGCTGATGCAGACGCTCGAGGACTGGCTGCTGCCCTACCTTTCCGGAGTGAAGAGCGCCGAGGACTGGAAGCGCTTCGATTTGTTGCCGGCGCTGCGCGCCCGGCTCGACTGGGGCCAGATGCAGGCGCTCGACGCGTCCGTGCCGGGCAAGTTCACCACGCCCCTGGGGCGCGAGATCCCCATCGACTATTCCGGCGAGCACCCGGAGATCGCGCTGCGCCTGCAGGAGATGTTCGGCCAGCGCAGCCACCCCACGGTGGGCCGGCGTCCGCTGCGCGTCACGCTGCTCTCGCCCGCGCGCCGCCCGGTGCAGACCACCATGGACCTGCCGGGGTTCTGGGACGGCTCCTATGCGGATGTGCGCAAGGACATGAAGGCGCAGTACCCGAGGCACCCGTGGCCCGAGGACCCGCGCCAGGCGGACCCGACCCTGCGCGCCAAGCCGCGGGGAAGCTGAGGGGCGCTGCCCCTCTTGGCCCTGCGGGCCAATTCACCCCGAGGTATTTTTGAACCAGAGAAGACCCGGGCCCGCCAAGTGACCGGCCCGGGTCTTCTCTACGTTCCAAATACTCATTAAAGACCCCGGTGACGCGGGCGCGAGGCCGGTCAGCCGGGTGCGGCGTCTCAGCCCCCCACGCACCAGCGCATGATCGCCTTCTGGGCGTGCAGCCGGTTCTCGGCCTCATCCCAGATCACCGATTGCGGCCCGTCCATGATCTCGGAGGTGACCTCCTCTCCGCGATGCGCCGGCAGGCAGTGCATGAAGAGCGCGTCCTTGCCGGCGGCCTCCATCAGCTTGTCGTTGACCTGGTAGGGGCGCAGCATGTTGTGGCGGCGCTCCTTGGCGGATTGCGCGTCATGCATCGACACCCAGGTGTCGGCGACCACCAGGTCGGCGCCCTCGACCGCCTTGAACGGGTCGCGCTCGATGGTGATGGTGCTGCCCTGGTTGCGGGCGAGGCCGACGAATTCCATCTCGGGGTCGAGCTGCACCGGGCCGGTGAAGGTCAGGTCGAAGCCGAACTGGCCGGCGGCGTGCAGGAACGAGGCGCAGACATTGTTGCCGTCGCCGCACCACACCACCTTCTTGCCGGCGATCGGGCCGCGATGCTCCTCGAAGGTGAGGATGTCGGCCATGATCTGGCAGGGGTGGGTGCGGTCGGTGAGACCGTTGATCACCGGCACGTCGGCATATTCCGCCATCTCGGTCAGCACCGCCTCGTCGAAGGTCCGGATCATGATCATGTCGACAAAGCGCGACAGCACGCGGGCGGTGTCGGCGATGGTCTCGCCGTGACCGAGCTGCATGTCGGAGCCCGACAGCACCATGGTCTGGCCGCCCATCTGGCGCACGCCCACGTCGAAGGACACGCGGGTCCGGGTCGAGGGCTTCTCGAAGATCAGTGCGACCATGCGGTCCTTGAGCGGCAGATCGTCGTCGGGGGCGGCGCGCGGGCGACCGTTGCGCTTGTCCTTGATCGCCTTGGCGGCGTCGATGATCGACCGCAGGTCGTCCTTGTCGGTCTTGTGGATGTCGAGGAAGTGGTTCATGCGAATGTTCTTTTTTGTCTGGCGGTGTGGAGGGGCGCTGCCCCTCTGGGCGCGAAGCGCCCATTCACCCCGAGGTATTTGTCAAACCGAAGAAGAGGCGGGCGTTGCGAGGGCGGAGGCGGCAGTGTCGAGACGCGCGATGGCCTCGCCGATCTCGTCCTCGGTAATGGTCAGCGGCGGCAGCAGGCGCACGACATTGTCGGCGGCGGGCACCGTGATGACCAGCGCCTCGTAGCCGGCCTTGACCAGGTCCGCCGGGGCGATCTTGCACTTGAGGCCGAGCATCAGGCCCATGCCGCGCACCTCCTCGAAGATGTCGGGATGGGCGGCGACGAGGCCCTCGAGCTTCTGGCGCAGCAGGCCGGCCTTGCGGTTGACCCCGTCGAGGAAAGCCGGGTCGGTGACGTGATCCATCACCGCGCAGCCCACCGCGCAGCCCAGCGGGTTGCCGCCATAGGTCGAGCCGTGGGTGCCGGCGGTCATGCCCGAGGCGGCCTCCTCGGTGGCCAGCACCGCGCCCAGCGGGAAGCCGCCGCCGATGCCCTTGGCGACCATCATGATGTCGGGCGCAATGCCGGCCCATTCATGGGCGAAGAGCCGACCGGTCCGGCCGATGCCGCATTGCACCTCGTCGAGAACGAGCAGCACGCCCTTCTCGTCGCAGAGCTTGCGCAGCCCCTGCAGGCACTGGTCGGGCAGCGGACGGATGCCACCCTCGCCCTGAACCGGCTCGATCAGAATGGCCGCGGTGTTGTCGTCGATGGCCGCGTCCAGCGCCTCGTGATCGCCCCAAGGCAGGTGCTTGAAGCCCGGCAGCAGCGGGCCGAAACCCTTGGTCATCTTCTCCGAGCCCGCCGCGGCGATGCCCGCCGAGGAGCGGCCGTGGAACGAGCCCGCGAAGGCGATGATGTCGGTCTTCTCGGGCTGGCCTTTGTCGTACCAGTACTTGCGCGCCATCTTCACCGCCAGCTCGCAGCTCTCGGTGCCGGAATTGGTGAAGAACACGGTGTCGGCAAAGCTTTCCGCGACCAGCTTGTCGGCCAGAGCCTGCTGCTGCGGGATCTCGTAGAGGTTCGACACGTGCCACAGGTTCTGTGCCTGCGCCGTCAGCGCGGCGACCAGCGCCGGATGCGCGTGACCCAGCGCGTTCACCGCGATGCCGCTGCCCAGATCGAGAAATCGGCGGCCGTCCTCCTCAACCAGCCAGGTGCCTTCGCCCTTCACGAAGTGCAGGGGCGCGCGGGAATAGGTCGGCAGGACGGACGGGATCATCAGCATATCCTCGGTGGATTGAGGCCCGATTGGTGCCAAGGGCACGGGGCCAAGTCAAGTTTCATGGGGGTGAGACGTGCGAAGCAGGAGCCTCCCCGGTGAGGAGGCACGACAGAGGAGCGTTCAGGCTCGTCGGATTCGGATCGCAAACGTCATGGCTGCGCTGATAGCGGGGTTTGCCCGCGGCGCAAAGCGGTTTCTTGACCGCGGGTCACGGGCATCCCCGCAACGCAGTTTAGAATGTGCCGGAGAAGGGATCGTCCGCGTAGCCCACGCCCATGAGATAGAGCCCGTCCGGCGGGCACACCGGCCCGCAGGCGGCGCGGTCTCGGGCCTCGAGCGCCGAACGGACGTCTTCGGGCGCCCAGGAGCCCGCGCCGACACGCTCGAGCGTGCCGACGATGGAGCGCACCTGGTTGTGCAGGAAGCTGCGGGCGCGCAGGTGGAAGCGGAACTCCGTTCCGGCTCCGGTGTCGGTTTGCTCGATGCGGATCTCGTCCATGGTCTTCACCGGCGAGGCGGCCTGGCACATGGTCGAGCGGAAGGTGGTGAAATCGTGCTGCCCGATGAGATGGGCCGCGCCCGCGCGCATCGCCTCGAGCGACAGCGGGTTCATCACCCGCCAGACCTGCCCGGCCTCGAGCGTGGCCGGAGCCCGGCGCACCAGCAGCCGGAACAGGTAGCGCCGCTCATGGGCCGAGAACCGCGCGTGCCAGTCGTCGCTCACCGCCGCACAGGCGCGGATCGCCACCGGCGCGGGCTTGAGGTGGAAGTTGAGCGCCTCGGAGAGGCGGAACGGGTCCCACGCCTTCTCCATGTCGCAATGGGCCACCTGCCCGCGCGCATGAACCCCCGCATCGGTGCGCCCGGCGGCAGCGATGGTGTGGTCACGCTTTTCGAGCCGCGCCAACGCCGCCTCGATCGCGCCCTGCACCGAGGGCTGATCGGCCTGGCGCTGCCATCCGGCGAAGGGGCGGCCATCATATTCGACGAGAAGGGCGTATCTGGGCATGGCCGCTCCCATACAAGCGCTGTCGCATCTCGGCAATGCCGCACCCCCCTTGCGGCCTTGCCGGCTTGAGTTTTCGCGACAGGTTCTATAGGGGAGGCCGACCTGACCTGCCCCGAAACCGGTGACCCGAATGCTTGCCCGCGTCTGGAAAAGCTATATTGCCCCCATGCTGCGCCGCCCTCCGCGGGTGCAGATTGCGGCGCTGTGCCATCGCGCGGGCGAGACCGGACCCGAGGTTCTGATGATCACCTCGCGCGAAACCAAGCGCTGGATCATCCCCAAGGGCTGGCCGATGCACGGCACCGACGCTGCGGGCACCGCGCTTCAGGAGGCGTGGGAAGAGGCCGGGGTCAAGTCGGAGGCCGGACGACCTGCGCGTATCGGCCGCTATCGCTATGACAAGGTGCTCGATGGCGGCCTCCCGGTGGCCACCGATGTCGATGTCTACGCCGTCTCGGTCGAGAAACTGCTCGACAGCTATCCCGAGATGGATGAGCGCGAACGCCACTGGATGACACCCGAGGAGGCCGCCGAGCGGGTCGATGAGGAGCAACTCTCGGAGCTGCTGCGCGACCTGCCGGCCCTGCTCGCTGACACGGCGCGACACTGAGCTCCGCGCAAGACGCGCCGGACCGGTTGCCAGACCTACAGGACTTTCCGACATTGCCCCAGGACACGCCCCCGCATCAGTGGAAGACGCTCGATCAGGATCTCAATCGCCTGTCGCGCCTCGAGGCTGCCACCATGTACACGTCGCGCCCGCTGGTCGGTGTGGGCGTCAGCCTGGTCTTCGTCACGCTGGCAGCGGTGGCGGCAGCAATCTTCACCGGCGGTGAGCCGCAGGGGCTCGCTGTGGTCGTGGCGGCGGCCTTCGGCGCCTACATGGCGATCAACATCGGTGCCAACGACGTGGCCAACAACATGGGCCCGGCGGTCGGCGCCAAGGCGCTGTCGCTGCTCGGGGCCATCGCGATCGCCGCGGTCTTCGAGAGCGCAGGCGCGCTGCTGGCCGGCGGCGACGTCGTGTCGACGATCTCCAAGGGCATCATCGATCCGGCAGGCCTGTCCAACACGATGGTCTTCGTGCGCGCGATGATGGCAGCGCTGCTGGCGGCCTCGATCTGGGTCAACATCGCCACCTGGGTCGGTGCCCCGGTCTCGACCACCCATTCGGTGGTCGGCGGGGTGATGGGCGCGGGCATCGCCGCGGCGGGCTTTGCCACGGTGAGCTGGCCGACGATGGGCGCCATCGCCGCAAGCTGGGTGATCTCGCCGCTGCTGGGCGGCATCATCGCCGCCGCCATGCTCGCCTTCATCAAGTGGCGGGTGATCTATGTCGAGGACAAGATCGCCGCCGCGCGGGTCTGGGTCCCGGTGCTCATCGGCCTGATGAGCGCCGCCTTCGGGGCCTATCTGGCGCTGAAAGGCCTTAAGCACGTGATGAAGATCGACCTGCCCACCGCGCTGCTGATCGGCGCGGCGGCCGGGGTGATCTTCTGGGCGCTGTCGGTGCCCTTCATCCGGCGCCAGTCCGAGGGGCTCGAGAACCGCAACCGCTCGCTCAAGACTCTCTTCCGGCTGCCGCTGGTGGTCTCGGCGGCGCTGCTCTCTTTCGCCCACGGCGCCAATGACGTGGCCAATGCCGTGGGTCCGCTCGCGGCGGTGGTCTACGTCCAGCAATCCGCCGGAGTGGCGGCCGAGGTGACGATCCCGCTCTGGGTCATGCTGATCGGCGCGCTGGGAATTTCCTTCGGCCTCGTGCTCTTCGGCCCGAAGCTGATCGGCATGGTCGGGAGCCAGATCACCAAGCTGAACCCCATGCGCGCCTATTGCGTGGCGCTCTCCGCCGCGGTCACCGTGATCGCCGCCTCGTGGCTCGGCCTGCCGGTGAGTTCGACCCACATCGCGGTCGGCGGCGTGTTCGGCGTCGGCTTCTTCCGCGAGTGGTACATGGAGCGACGCGCCCGGAAGGCGAACGTCAATGGCGCCAGCGGGACCCGCCTCGCACGGCAGGAACGTGCCCGCCGCAAGCTTGTGCGACGGTCGCATTTCATGACCATCGTCGCGGCCTGGGTGATCACCGTTCCCGCCGCCGCGCTGCTCTCCGCCGCCTGCTTCTGGATGCTCTCCCTGCTCGGTTTCTGATCTGCCTCACTGGCAACTGTGGGGCCCCGGGTCTATCTGTAGGGCGCAGCACAGCCAGACAAGCACAGGCAGAGAGGCAGACCTTGGTCATCGGAACCATCGCCGACAGGCTGACCCGCGGGGTCGAAAACGTCACCGACACGCTGACCAGCCCGTTCACCGAGCCGGTGGTCCGGCTCGGCGTCACCGGCCTGTCGCGCGCCGGCAAGACGGTGTTCATCACCTCGCTGGTGGCCAACCTCATGGACCGGGCGCGGATGCCGCAGCTGCTGGCCGAGAGCGAGGGCCGCATCCTTGCCGCCTATCTTCAGCCGCAGCCCGACGACACCATGCCGCGCTTCGACTACGAGGCCCATCTCGGCGCACTGACCTCCCCGACCCCGCACTGGCCCGACAGCACCCGCGCGGTGTCGCAATTGCGCCTGTCGCTGCGGCTGCGCCCGACCGGGCTCTTGTCTGGCATGTCGGGCCCACGCACCGTGCATCTCGACATCGTCGACTATCCCGGTGAGTGGCTGCTCGATCTGGGACTGATGGACAAGAGCTATGCCGAGTGGGCCGAGGAGAGCCTTTCTCGCCTTGAGCATCGCCCCGGAGGTGCCGACTACGTCGCGATGGCGCACGCCGAGGACAGCGCGCAGACGCTGGACGAGGTCCGCGCCAAGGCACTGGCCTCCCGCTTCACAGAAGCGTTGCACGCCGCGCGCAATGCCGGCTTCTCGGATTGCACCCCGGGTCGCTTCCTGCTGCCCGGCGAGAAGGAGGGCAGCCCGGCGCTGACCTTCGCGCCGCTGCCCAAGCCCTCCGATCCGCCGCGCAAATCGCTCTGGCGCGAGATGGAGCGCCGCTTCGAGGCCTACAAATCCCAGATCGTGAAGCCCTTCTTCCGCGACCACTTCTCGCGCATCGACCGGCAGGTGGTGCTGGTCGATGCGCTCGGCGCGATCCATGCCGGCCCCGCTGCGATGGAGGATCTGCGCCGGACGATGGCCGAGATCCTCACCGCCTTCCGCCCGGGTGCCAACGCCTTCCTCACCAGCCTGCTGCTCGGCAAGCGGGTCGAGAAGATCCTCTTCGCCGCCACCAAGGCCGACCATCTGCACCACACCCAGCACGGCCGGCTGACGGCCATCATGGAGGCGCTGACCCGCGACGCCCGCGACCGCGCACGCTTTGCCGGGGCCGAGACCGGCGCCATGTCGATCGCCTCTCTGCGTGCCACGGTCGAACAGACCCTGCCGCGCAACGGGGACAGCTTCGACTGCGTGCGCGGCACGCTGCTGCAGGACGATGGCAGCCGTGGTCGCGAGGCGGCGTTCTATCCCGGCGAGCTGCCCGAGGACCCGGCCCGCCTGCTCGGTCCCGCCCGCGAGGGCGCCGAGGGATGGCTCGACGGCGACTATGCCATCATGCGCTTCGCCCCGTCGCGGCTCAGCCTCAAGCCCGGCGAGGGCCCGCCGCATATCCGCCTCGACCGCGCTGCGCAGTTCCTGATCGGAGACCGGCTGTGAGCCCGGACGTGACGTCTGCGCTGCGCCCGGCGCGCAGCCTAGACGCGGGCCCGATGGGCGCGATGATGTCCGCAGCGGTGGCGGCGCGGGCCTGGAAACCGCGCCTCCATTCGGCGGCCGAGGACATCGCCCATGCCGATTTGCTGATCGCGCGCGGCTGGGTGACGGTGGCCGAGGCCGCGGAGGGCGGCCCGGTGACGGGCTTTCTCGCCCGAGAAGGCAGCTACGTGCACGCCCTCTTCATCGCCCCGGGCTGGCAGCGCCGCGGCATCGGCCGCGCGCTGATGGCTCACGCCAAGGCCGAAAGCCCTGCGCTCGACCTCTGGACCTTCGCCGCCAACACCGCTGCCCGCCGCTTCTACGAAGGCACGGGCTTTGCCGAGATCGAGCGCGGCGACGGCTCGGACAACGAGGAAGGTCTGCCCGACATCCATTACCGCTGGATCGCCCCGGCCAGCGTCGCAGCCAAGGAGCCCGGATCATGAGCGACAAGGACAAACCCGGCGACAGACGCGGCCCGGTGCTGTTCGAGATTGATGAAAGCGCCGCCCCGGCCACCCCCTCCGAGGCGCCCCCGGTGCCCGAGCCGGACATAGCCCCGACCCTGCCCGAGGGCCGCGCGATGACCACCGCCGCGGTGCTCGCCGCGCGCCGCCCGTCGTGGCTGGCACGCTGGTTCTGGGCGCTGCTCGGCACGCTGATCTCGGCGCTGGTCTCGATTGCCGCTTGGCGCTTCGTCACCGACCTGATCGTCTCGGTGCCGCTGCTGGGCTACGCCGTCACCGCGCTGATGGCGCTCTTCGTTCTGGTGGTGCTGCTGATCGTGATCAAGGAACTGGCGGCGCTGTCCCGGCTGAGCCGCGTCGACGCGCTGCACCGCGCCTCGGCGCAGGCGCTGGCGGACGAGGATCTCAAGGCCGCCCGCGCCGTCACCGGCAAACTCACCGCCCTCTACGCGGGCCGCGACGACACCCGTTGGGGCCGCGAGCGCCTGCGCGAGCGCGAGGCCGAGATCTTCGACGCGTCGGGGCTTCTGGGACTTGCCGAGACCGAGCTGCTCTCACCGCTCGACGCCGCCGCCCGGCGCGAGGTCGAGGCCTCGGCCCGGCAGGTGGCGACGGTCACGGCGCTGGTGCCCCTGGCGCTGGCCGATGTCGCCACCGCGCTCGGCGCCAACATGCGGATGATCCGCCGCATCGCCGAGATCTATGGTGGCCGCTCCGGCACGCTGGGCAGCTGGCGGCTGACCAAGGCGGTGATGTCGCATCTGGTGGCCACCGGCGCGGTCGCGGTGGGCGACGACATGCTCGAGCCGATCCTCGGCGGCGGGCTGCTTGGCAAGCTCTCGCGCCGCTTCGGCGAGGGGCTGGTCAACGGCGCGCTGACCGCGCGGGTGGGCGTTGCCGCCATCGAGGTCTGCCGCCCCCTGCCCTTCCAGGCGGTCAAGCGCCCCTCGGTGCGCGTGATCATCCGCAGCGCGCTTTCCGGGCTCGTGAAGAGCGCCGACAAGGCCTGAGCCGCGCCGGCAGCCGGGACATCCGACGCGGCTTGATCCATCTCATACCATGCGCCCCACCGCTGCGGCAGAGTCGCGACGGGAGACGCCAGCCATGACCCTTGCCAGCCACGACCCGCAGCCGTCCGCCGTTCCGAACGGGCGCGGCAACCTGCGTGACATCATCTACGGGGCCATCGACGGCGCGGTCACCACCTTCGCCATCGTTGCGGGGGTGGCGGGCGCGGGCCTGCCGCCGCTGGTGATCATCGCGCTGGGATTCGCCAATGTCTTTGCCGATGGCTTCTCGATGGCCGCCGGCAACTACTCGGGCACCAAGGCCGAGCTCGACGACCTCAACCGCCTGCGCAGGATCGAGACCTTGCGGCTCAGGCACGACCCCGAAGCAGTGCGCGCCGATCTGCGCCGGATCTTCGCCGCCAAGGGGCTACAGGATGGCACGCTCGACAGCGCCGCGGACGAGATCAGCCGCACCCCCGAGCACGCGGTCGCAATGATTCTCGACGGGATCTACGGCCTGTCCTCGGTGGATCCGCACCCGTTGCGGGCGGCGCTCTTCACCTTCGGCGCCTTCCTGATCGCGGGGATGGTGCCGCTGCTGCCGTTCCTGCTGGCCCTGCCCCACTCCTTTATCGTCGCGACGCTCCTGACCATGGCGGTGTTCTTCGCCATCGGCGCCTACAAGAGCCGCTGGTCGCTGGCGCCGTGGTGGCGCTCCGGGCTGGAGACTTTCGTGATCGGAGGCGTTGCGGCAAGCATCGCCTATATCGTCGGCAGCCTCTTCGCCGGTGCCTGAGCCCCGGCGGCGCGCCCAACGTATCGCCGGCAGGCCGGAGTCAGGGCAAGGCCGCCTGCACCTCGATCATCGGTTCGCGCAGCGTGTCGCGGGTGTTGGTCACGGCGTCGTGGCCCACCAGCATGCCAAGCGCCAGCAGAACGGCGAAGACAAGCGCGGCGGTCCAATCCAGACCGCGCAGATCGACGGGCAACAGCGGCTCGGGCCGCACGGGCGGGGGGCAGTCGTCTCTCGACTGGGACATTGCAATATACTCGATTGGCAGAAAGAGCAGAACAAGGCTCACATGGGCCTCGAACGGGTGTTTGTCGCGCGGTATTTCCGTCCGCCGCAGACATGCGCGGCGGATCGCGCAAAGACGGGATCGCCTGCGCCACTTCCCGCCAGTTGCGGCCGGATTGTCACATTTCGACGGGAACCGGATCGCGACGCCGATGCGGTCGCGATGCCCCATTCTCGCGACACATGTGCCGCCCCCGCCCAAGGGTCCGTGAGTGGTGGCGCGACTCCCGTCAGGGAAGGAGCCTCGATCCGGGGCGGGAGCGGCGAACGCGGGCCTTTACTCGGCCGGCGCGTCGGACGCAACCGGTGCCGTGTCGTCAGCCCCTCCGGTCGCGGGGGCCACGGCGCCATCCCCTGGCACCGTGGTATCGGTTGTGTCTGAGACGGCCGCCGGCGCGGTGTCGGTCTCGCCGCCGCCCAGAAACAGATTCACGGCGAAGACCACGCCGAGGACCAGGATCACGGCGACGAGGATCCCGGTCAGCCGGCTGCCGCCACTGCGCGCGCGGCCAAGCGGCCCCGGATCGGCCCGGCCCTGCGGGGCATGGGGATCGGATCGCTTCAGCTGTTCGTCGGGATAGGCCATGACGGCTCTCCTTCTCGGCGCGGGGGGGGGGCAGATGCCCGGCGCGACGGTCTGCCGCGCCTCCTTGGACCAAGTGAAGCACAGCCGCCCGGCCGCGTATCGACCCGCGACCCGATCACGACGAATGCGGCAATCGACCGCCAGAAATACAACCTAAGGTAGGCTGATCCCCGCCGCGCCGCAGCGCGGCATCGCCGCAACCGGCGGTCTGACGCCGGATTCGGCCGCGGCTCGGGGGATTCTCGCCAAGCTCTCGCGCCTGGCGCCGCCGCCGCAAGCTCTGGACCATCGCGAGTCGCGGGCCTATAAGGCCGCCCATGATGGGCCGTTTCGAGATCATCATTCGAATTACATGCCCGGCGCTCTGAGAGCAGAGTCGCCGGGACAAGGCGTATGGACGACCGCGCCGACCGACCATTCCCCAATTCACGATTCAAGAACCGGGACCACAGATCATGTGCGCCGAAACGCCTGACTACAAGGACACGCTGAACCTTCCCAAGACCGACTTCCCGATGCGCGCGGGCCTGCCCAAGCGCGAGCCGGAGTGGCTGGAGCGCTGGGAAAACATCGGCATCTACGACCGCCTGCGCGAGAAAGGCGCCGAGCGCCCGCCGTTCACCCTGCATGACGGCCCGCCCTACGCCAACGGTCACCTGCATATCGGCCACGCGCTGAACAAGACGATCAAGGACATGATCGTCCGCAGTCACCAGATGATGGGCCACGAGGCGCGCTACGTGCCGGGCTGGGACTGTCACGGCCTGCCGATCGAGTGGAAGATCGAGGAACAGTACCGCGCCAAGGGCAAGAACAAGGACGAGGTCCCGGTGATCGACTTCCGGCAGGAATGCCGCAAGTTTGCCGAAGGCTGGGTCGACATCCAGCGCGACGAGTTCAAGCGCCTTGGCATCACCGGCAACTGGGCCGATCCCTACCTGACGATGAACTACCACGCCGAGCGCGTCATCGCCGAGGAGTTCATGAAGTTCCTGACCACCGGCACGCTCTACCAGGGCTCCAAGCCGGTGATGTGGTCGCCGGTGGAAAAGACCGCGCTGGCCGAGGCCGAGGTCGAGTACCACGACAAGGAAAGCTTCACCATCTGGGTGAAGTTCAAGGTCAGCGCATATGACGCCCCCGAGGTCGACCGCGCCAGCGAGGAAGAAAGCGACGACGAGCGCCAGGCGGCGGTCAGCGCCGCGCAGGCCGCGCATGACACGTTCCTCGGCGCCTACGTGGTGATCTGGACCACCACCCCCTGGACCATCCCCTCGAACAAGGCCGTCGTTTTCGGCGAGGAGTTCCAGTACGGGCTCTACGAGGTCACCGACACGCCCGAGGAATGCTGGGCCGCCAAGGGCGAGCGCTACATCCTCGCCGACAAGCTCGCGGCGCAGACCTTTGCCCGCGCGCGCCTCGACGAGAGCCAGTGGACGCGCGTCTCGGACGTGACCCCGCACCAGCTTGCCGCGATGACGCTGGCGCATCCGCTGGCCGGCGCCGAGGGCGGCGAAGGCGAGTGGGACGATCCGCGTGATTTCCGTGCCGCGCCCTTCGTCACCGACGAGGAAGGCACCGGCTTCGTGCACTGTGCGCCATCGCACGGCATGGAGGAGTTCGAGCTCTACCGCGATCTCGGGATGCTCAAGCAGGTCATCACCTACAATGTCATGGAAGACGGCTCTTTCCGCGAGGACCTGCCCTTCTTCGGCGGCAAGATGATCCTCAAGCCGAACGGCAAGGAAGGCAACGCCAACAAGGCGGTGATCGACAAGCTGACCGAGGTCGGCGGACTGCTGGCGCGCGGCAAGATCAAGCACTCCTACCCGCACAGCTGGCGGTCCAAGGCGCCGGTGATCTTCCGCAACACGCCGCAATGGTTCGCCGCGATCGACCGCGCCGTGGGCGACGGTCAGGACGCGTACGGCACCACCATCCGCGAGCGCTCGCTGCGCTCCATCGACGAGCTGGTGAAATTCACCCCGCAATCGGGCCGCAACCGACTCTACTCGATGATCGAGAGCCGCCCGGACTGGGTGCTGTCGCGCCAGCGCGCCTGGGGCGTGCCGCTGACCTGCTTCGTGAAGAAGGGCGCCCTGCCCACCGACGAGGGCTTCCTGCTGCGCGATCCGGCGGTCAATGCCCGCATCTGCGAGGCCTTCGAGGCCGAGGGCGCCGACTGCTGGTACGCCGAGGGCGCCAAGGAACGCTTCCTCGGGTCCGATTATGCGGCGGACGAGTGGGAGCAGGTCTTCGACGTGCTCGACGTGTGGTTCGACAGTGGCTCGACCCACGCCTTCGTGCTGCGCGACCGCGAGGACGGCACCGAGGACGGCATCGCCGATGTCTACATGGAGGGCACCGACCAGCACCGTGGCTGGTTCCACTCCTCAATGCTTCAGGCCTGCGGCACCATCGGCCGCGCCCCCTATCGCAACGTGGTGACGCACGGGTTCACGCTGGACGAGAAGGGCAACAAGATGTCCAAGTCGCTCGGCAACACCATCGTCCCCGAAGAGGTGGTGAAGCAGTACGGCGCCGACATCCTGCGTCTCTGGGTGGCCCAGACCGACTACACCGCCGACCAGCGCATCGGGCCGGAGATCCTCAAGGGCGTGGCCGACAGCTACCGCCGCCTGCGCAACACCATGCGCTTCATGCTGGGCGCGCTGGGGCATTTCACCGAGGCCGACCGGGTCGCCGCAGAGGACATGCCCGAGCTCGAGCGCTGGGTGCTGCACCGTCTCGCCGAGCTCGACGCGAAGGTGCAGGAAGGCTACCGCAGCTACGATTTCCAGTCGGTGTTCCAGTCGGTCTTTACCTTCTGCACCGTGGACCTGTCGGCCTTCTACTTCGACATCCGCAAGGACGCGCTCTATTGCGATGGCGACACCGAGCGCCGCCGCGCCGCGCGCACGGTGATGGACATCCTGTTCCACCGCCTGACCAGCTGGCTGGCGCCGATCCTCGTCTTCACCATGGAAGATGTCTGGCTCGACCGCTTCCCCGGCGCGGAAAGCTCGATCCACCTGCAGGACTTCCCCGAGACGCCGGCAAGCTGGCGCGACGAGGCACTGGCCGAGAAGTGGGCCAAGGTCCGCGCCGCGCGCCGCGCGGTGACCGCGGCGCTGGAAATCCAGCGGACGGACAAGGTGATCGGCGCCTCGCTCGAGGCGGCCCCCATCGTGCATGTGGAAGATGCCGAGATGCTCGCGGCCCTCAAGACCGTGACCTTCGAGGATCTCTGCATCACCTCGGGCATCCGCCTGACCGCAGACCCCGCCCCGCAGGAGGCCTTCCGCATGACCGAGGTGCCGGGCGTCGGCGTGGTGTTCGAGAAGGCCGAGGGCCAGAAGTGCCAGCGCTGCTGGAAGATCCTTCCCGACGTGGGCACCCACGCCCACCCCGCGACCTGCGCGCGCTGCGACGCCGCGCTGGACTGACACCCGCGCGACCGAGCGCAGGTCACACGATACACAGGGGCCCCCGCAGCGATCTGCGGGGGCCTTTGCATTGCGCCCGCATCAAGACCGCCCCCATCCCGGCCCAAGAAAACATCCGGCAAGGCGTCTCGTTTTGATATGCTTCCGCGAGGGACATCAGGGAGGGTCATCGCCATGCAACGCCGTTACTTCATCCTCGCCGCCACCGCGCTCGCCGCCTGCGGCGCGAGCGGGCCGGTGACATTGGCGCCGGACAGCACGCTGATCCTGACCCGGCATGGCGACCGCAGCGGCTCCGAGGACATGCTCAACGACCGTGGCAGGCAGCGTGCGCGGGATCTGGTGACGGCGCTCGACGGCGTGGCGCTCGACGCGATCTACAGCCCCGGCATCCAGCGCAATCTCGACACCGCCGCCCCCATCGCCGAGGCCCGCGGCCTCGCCGTCAACCGCATCCCGCAGGAAGCCCCGACCGCGGCGCTTGCCGCCGCATCGGCCGGGCGCAGCGTGCTCTGGGTCGGCAACAAGGGCAACCTGACGACGATCTGGGAGACCCTCGGCCTGCCCGGAGCTCCTCCGCTGGACTATGGCGACCTGACATTCCTGCGCAGCGACGCCAACGGTCGGGTGAGCATCGAGCGGCAGCGCTACTGATCGCGCCGGACTGCCTGCGTTCTGTGCAGATACGCCCCCGCTCGGCCCCAAGCCGGCGGGCAGCCCCCCGCTGCGGCACAAAACCCTTGCGCGAATCCCGCCCCTGCCCTCTTAGCTGAGAACACGCGGCAACGGCGCCGCACCTGTCTCCCGAATGACCGGGATCGCTGAGCAAAGCTGCTCGATCCGTCGCTTCAGATGATGCGACGTGTCGGCGGCTTTTTTTGTTTCTGCACCCTGCGCATGGAGATCCTCCCGATGACGCATCCGAAGACCAAAGGCCACATCGCGCTCGTCGGCGCCGGACCCGGCGCCCGCGACCTGCTTACTCTGCGCGCGCTCGAGCGTATCCGTGCCGCCGACGTGCTGCTCTACGACCGGCTTGTCGATCCCGAGATCATGGAGCTCGCCCGCCCCGGGGCCGAGCGCATCTACGTCGGCAAGGACGTGGGCGCCTGCAAATGGCCGCAGGGCCGCATCGACCGGCTGATCGTCGCCAAGGCCAGGCTCGGGCTGCGGGTGGTGCGGCTGAAATCCGGCGACCCGTCGATCTTCGGGCGTGCCTGCGAGGAGATCGCCGCCGCGCGCGCCGCCGGCATCGAGATCGAGATCGTGCCCGGCATCACCGCCGCGTCGGCCGCCGCCGCCAGCATCGGGCGCCCGCTGACCGAGCGCGGCGAGACCGACACCTTCGTCATCACCACCGGCACCTGCAAGCCCGGCGACGCCGCCCCCGACCGCGCCCGCCTCGCCCATCCCGGCACCTCGATGGCATTCTACATGGCGGTGGAGCGCGCCGCGCAAGTTCAGGCCGATCTGATGGGCGCCGGCGCCCCGGCCGCCTGCCCGGTCGAGATCGTGACCCGGGCCAGCACCCCGGAGGAGCGGCACGTCGCCACCACGCTGGGCGCGCTCTCAGAGACCATCGCGGCCGAGGGCATTGCCAACCCGGCGATCCTGTTCATCTGCTACCCGAAATCGCTGGCCCGCGCCCTTGCGGGCACGGGGGCCGTCATCGCCGCCTAGGCGCGGGCACGCTCAGAGCGCGCCCTTGGTCGAGGGAATGGCGTCTCCCTTGCGCGGATCGGGCTCGACCGCCTCGCGCAGCGCGCGGGCGACGGCCTTGAAGGCGGCCTCGGCGATGTGGTGCGAGTTGAACCCGTGCAGCTGGTCCACGTGCAGCGTGATGCCGCCATGGGTCGCCAGCGCCTGGAAGAACTCGCGCACGAGCTCGCAATCGAAGGTGCCGATCTTCTGGCTCGGGAAGTCGACGTTCCAGACCAGGAAGGGCCGCGCCGAGAGATCGAGCGCGGCGCGCACTTGCGCGTCATCCATCGGCAGGTGGCAGGAGCCGTAGCGGCGGATGCCGCGCTTGTCGCCCAGGGCCTCGACCAGCGCCTGCCCGATGGCGATGCCGGTGTCCTCGACGGTGTGGTGATCGTCGATGTGGTAATCGCCCTCGGCGCGGATCGTCATGTCGATCAGCGAGTGCCGCGACAGCTGGTCCAGCATGTGATCGAAGAAGCCGACGCCGGTCTGGTTGTCATAGGTGCCGCTGCCGTCGAGATCGACGCTGACCTCGATCGCGGTTTCGGCGGTCTTGCGGCTGATGCTGGCCTTGCGCATGGGCATACTCCTCGGATGTCCGGGCGCTTATAGGCGCGCCGCGCGCGCAGGCCAAGCGGCGCGCTGGCGCATCTTGTGCCGGCGTGGCGTCTGTGCCAGCTTGCGCCCGAAGGAGACCGCCATGACCACCTGCGTTTTCGTCCAGATCCGCTGCACCCCCGGCACCACCTACAAGGTGGCGGAAGAAATCGCGCTGCGCGAAATCCACTCCGAGCTCTATTCGACCTCGGGCGAATGGGATCTGCTGGTCAAGCTCTACATCCCCGAGGGCTCGGATGTCGGCCACTACATCAACGAGCAGCTCGCGGATGTGCCGGGGATCGAGCGCACCCTCACCACGCTCACGTTCAAGGCGTTCTGAGCGCCCCGCAGGCGCCCTCCGTTACCCAGATTGCAGATGCATTAGGTCGCGGCGCGCAGGCGCGGTCGGCTCAGCCCGCCGCCACCTTCTCGCGCGTGTTGGCGAGCGATTTCACGCCCTGCGCCGCGGTGACCTCGAAGCTGTCGGCATACCGGTCGTGATATTTCTCGACCCGGTTCAGATCGTAGAGATAGTTCACCATCACCCCGCCCGACTGGCGCAGCCCGTTCTCGGAGACATCCGCCTCCGCGTGTACTGCCTGCACCATCGCGCCATTGCCCAAGTGAAAGCGCGCCACCGGATCGACGGGCTGGCCGTCCGGGCGCTTGGCATGCAGCAGGTAATGCGCTGCAAGCGCCGCCATCGCCTTGCCGTCTTGCGGATCGAAGCCCCGGCCCTCTGCCTTGAGCCAGCGCGTCAGGCCGGGGATCGGCGACAGCGTCACGAAGGTCTTGAGACCGGGCAGTTCGGCGGCAAGGTCCGAGACCACCTGCTTGATCAGCGAGTTGCCGAAGGAGATCCCCGCGAGCCCCGGCTGGCAGTTGGAGATCGAGTAGAACACCGCCGTGTCGGCCTCGCCGCTGCCGCCGGGCAAGCGATCCTCGGCCAGCAGTTTCTGGATCGAGCCGGGAATGCCCTTGGTCAGCGCCACCTCGACGAAGATCAGCGGCTCGTCGGGCATCGCCGGGTGGAAGAAGGCAAAGCAGCGCCGGTCGGCGGGCTTGAGACGGCGACGCAGGTCGTCCCAGCTGTGGATCGCGTGCACCGCCTCGTATTCGATGATCTTCTCGAGGATATGCGCCGGACTCTCCCAGCTGATGGGGCGCAGCACGAGGAAGCCACGGTTGAACCACGCCCGGAGCAGGTGCTTGGCATCGAGATCCAGCGCCTGCAGCGCCGCCTCGTCGCCGCCCAGCCGGCGCAGGTCGGCGCGCATCTGCACCAGTCTCTCGGTGCCGCCGGGCACCGCGTTGAGACGCCGCATCAGCTCCTGCCTCGGGGCCTCGCAGGCGTGGGTGAAGGCGCGGTAGGTGGTGCCGGAGGGCGCGGCCTCAAAGGCGTCGAGCGCGCTGCGCAGCGCCTCGGCATCAAGCCCGTAGGTCTCGGCCACGTGGCGGAAGATGGCCAGCTTCCCGGCATCATCCATCTCGACGTAGCGCTGCAGCACCCGCCGCGCCAGCGACAGCGCCGCGGTTTCCGATCTCGCGCCCATCAGGTCGGAGATCAGCGCCTCGGTGCTGCGCGGATCGCGGCGCAGGATCGGCCCGATGCGGGCACGGCGCTCGAATACGGTGGTCAGCAGGTCGGCGAGCAGGGACATGGTCTGGGCCTCCCGGGCGGGCGTGGCAAAGCAGGACAGAGTCGCGTCGCCCCAAGCGTCGGACGGACGGTCCGTGAAATCAAGACGCAGAGCGTCGCAGCACGCTGCCCCGCGCGGATTTCGGCGCGCGGCAGGGCGACATCCGCGGCAGGCAGCGGTAAGACCGCCGCATGTCGCACCCTAGCCCATCGATCCGGTCTCGACGAAGCGCTGGTGCCACGACAGCGCCTCGCCCAGAAGATGCGGGGCATGACCTCCGAAAGAGCCAGCCTTCGCCCGCGTCGCATAGTCGCGCAAAGCTTCACGATAGTCGGGATGGGCGCAGCGCTCGATGATCAGCTCGGCGCGTTGCTTCGGCGCCAGCCCGCGCAGATCCGCCAGACCCTGCTCGGTCACCAGCACGTGCACATCCTGCGCGATGTGATCAACATGCGAGGCCATCGGCACGATGGCCGAGATCTTGCCGCCCTTCGCGGTCGAGGGCGTCATGAAGATCGAGACATAGGCGTTGCGGGCGAAATCCCCCGACCCACCGATGCCGTTCTGGATCCGCGAGCCCATCACGTGGGTCGAGTTGACGTTGCCGTAGAGATCCGCCTCGATCAGCCCGTTCATCGCGATGCAGCCCAGCCGCCGCACCAGCTCGGGATGGTTCGAGATCTCCTGCGGGCGCAGGATCAGCTTGTCGCGGAACCGCGCCGCCTCGTTGTTGAAGCGCTCCGCCGCCTCGGGCGAGAGCGAAAAGGCCGTGGCCGACGCCATGCGCAGCTTGCCCGCATCAAGCAGGTCCAGCATGCCGTCCTGAATGACCTCGGTGTAGGCGGTCATGCCGTGATAGGGCGCCTCCATCAGCCCCGAGAGCACCGCGTTGGTGACGTTGCCCACGCCGGATTGCAGCGGCAGCAGATGCTCGGGCAACCGGCCCCGCGCCACCTCGTGGGCGAAGAACTCCAGCAGGTGCCCGGCGATGGCCTCGGCCACCGCGTCGGGCTTGGCGAAGGGCAGGTTACGGTCGGGCGCATCGGTCTCGACGATGGCGACCACCTTCTCGGGATCGACCATGAAATGCGGCTGGCCGATGCGGTCGTCGGGCGCCACCAGCGGGATCGGTCGCCGGTTCGGCGGCAAGGCGGTGCCGTAGTAGATATCATGCATCCCGTTTAGCGCGTCGCTCTGCCAGCGGTTCAGCTCGAGGATCACCTTGTCGGCGCAATCGAGCCAGGTCTTGTTGTTGCCGATCGACGAGGACGGGATCAGCGCGCCCTCGGCGGTGATGCCGGAAATCTCGACCACCGCCACGTCGAGCCGGCCCAGAAAGCCCTGCCACGCCATCGGCGCGACCTGGCTCAGGTGCATGTCGAAATAGTTCATCTCGCCCGCGTTGATCTTTTCGCGCGCGATGGGATCGGAATTGTAGGGCAGCCGGAACTCGATGCCGTCGGCCTTGGCCAGCGCCCCGTCGAGCTCGGGCCCGGTCGAGGCGCCGGTCCAGACCTTGACGCGGAACGGATCGCCCGCCGCATGGGCGGCCTCGATCCGGGCCGCCAGAGCCGTAGGCACGGACTTGGGATAGCCCGAGCCGGTGAAGCCGCTCATGCCGACGGTCATGCCGTCATGGATCAATGCGGCGGCGTCCTCGGCGCTCATCAGGCGGCTCTGGAAATCGGGATGGGCGATGCGGGATTGTCGCGTCATGGGGGCTCCTCCACTGCGGGTGGCACGGCCCGGCCGCGCCCCGCTCAGACCGGGAAAACTTCTGCACACCACTGTATGCAGCCCTCGCTCCTGCCGAGAAGACAGAGAATGCGCCGCAGAACGGGCATTCCTAAAACGCATAGCTTACGGAAAAAGATACGCGCTCAGCGCATGGCTTGGCAATCAGCGGTCGCCCCGTGTGACGTCACGTCGCGAGGCCTCGAGCCCGTCCTGGTAGCCCTCCGCATCGCCGTAGTCGGTGAATTGCGGATAGCGGCGATGCGGCTGCGCGACCCGGGCGGCGTGCTTGATCGGGCACCAGAAGGCCTCGGTGCGCGAGGCGATCTCGGTCACATAGGAGAGCAAGCCGTTGCAATAGCCGCAGTAGACGCAATTCGCCTTCTGGATCACGTTGAGATAGGCGAGGTGATGACGATCGATGCGGATGTGATCGCGGCGCTTCACCCGCGGGATGCCGTAGGCGCGGAAGCAGATCGCCTGATAGAGCGAGACGCAGAGATCGAGCAGCGCGAAGGGCACGATCAGGCCGTAGATCAGCGGCGCGGTGAGGATGTGCCACGGGTTGGCCCGTGCGAGGAAGGTCCGCCAGCGCATCCGCAGGGCGCGCTGCTGACGCAGCCTCTCGGACTCGAAGCGCACGCGGTTCTTCTCGAGCCGGTAGTGAAACGCGTCACGGCGGCGGCCGATCTCTTCTTCGAGCTCGTCATGCAGCGCGTCGATGCGCGCGAGGATCTGGTCGATGCGGCTGGTCATGCTGGCCTCCCCTGCCCCCGGCGCAGACATGCTAGGGCGCACGACCGCCGCGCTCCTTGCGCTCGATCAACGCCACGTCTTGTCGGGACGCGGCGCATTGGCGGGGACCGTGCCAGCCTCTAGGCTCATCACCACGATTCCCCTTTTCAGATGAGCCTGCCATGACCGCTTCGCCCTGCCCGCCCATCCCCGATGCCGACTGGCCCGAGGAGATTGCCGACCTGCGCGACGGATTCGCGGGGGCGCTCAACGTCTACCGCACCATGGCGCATCACCCGGACCTGCTGCGCGCCTGGGCACCGCTGCGCCAGCACATCGTGCGCGACACCGCGCTGGGGCTCGAGCGCTCGGAGGTGGTGATCCTGCGCGCGGGCTACCGGCTGGGCTCGCCCTATGAATGGGCGCACCACGTCTCACGGGCGCGCCAGCTCGGCTTCAGCGATGCCCGCATCGAAGCCATCGGCGGCACGCCCGAGGGCGAGGACGGACTCATCACCCGCGCCGTCGACGCGCTGATCGACGACAAGAAGCTCGCCCCCGACCAAGAGCGCGAACTGGCCGAGGCGATCGGGCGCCACGCGGTGATCGACCTGATCGCGACGGTCGGTTTCTATTCCGTTCTGGGCTACCTGCTGATGACCTACGACACGCCGATTGATGATCGGGTGGCGGCCGAAATGGCCGAGGCGCCGCTCGACCTGCCGCCGCGCTGAGGCCGGCCGCCCCTCTCCAATCGCGAAACCCGAGACCCGGTCGGGGCCGCGAGCGCAAACACGCTCCGGCCCGCGACTTTTTTGCGGCCTGAAGATTCGATCCAAACATTGTTAACGTCCTGATAAATCTTAACAACATTCAAACTATGTTTCAGATGCATGTTAAAACGCGTAAAATTCAACAAAAACTGACACTTATCGAAATATCATGGCATTGAAATACGACCCTGAAATTCTATATCTTGGAGTGACGGCAAGACCATCAGGAGACGCCAAGCCCGAAGCGCCTCAGGACCCGAAACCCGGACCTCTCCCTCGCGAAGAGACACGGGCCAAGGGTCCACCGCCGCTCGCCGGGCATCTTTCTCACGACGGAAAGGACCGCCGATGCTCAACGTCTTCCAACATCTCCGCGCTCAGCTCATGGTGGAACACAAGATCAACCCCGCTGCTCTTCAGGGCAAAGGGGTCTCGGATCTCGAAAAGCTGCAACAGAAGCTCGACGCGAAGAAGCTTGCCTCGGCAGAAGAGCCTGAGGCGGCCTGACTGTCAGGCGCCCACTGGATCCGCCGTACCGGCCAAACGACCACCACTCACGGACCATTGCCGGATGCGGCGTGGTGCGCCTAAGCGGAGAAAGCTCGAACGCTTTTTTCGAGGTGTTAGAGGACTGGGAAGCCCAACTCAAGCCGCATGAAGCCACGTTGCCGGAGATGGAGCCATGACCCATCTCTCACGCCAATCAGTTGAACATGCCCGTCCAGTCTTCACCGAAGCTGCCAAACTGTCAATCGGCAGCCAATCGTGACCCCCTATCGGCATCCAAAAATGACCCCCTTGGAGCGCCCGGGTAGCTGGCCCGATGCGGTGTAGCCCTCACACAGCGCAGCCGTATCGGGCCAGC
>NZ_JAEKJV010000019.1:0-114425 GCF_017309175.1 Salipiger bermudensis
CCAACATCCCACACTGTGCTCCCCGATGACCTCGGGGGCATCATCCACATCAGTGTAAGGGGGTCATTTTTGGACGCCGATCACCCCGCTACGGGGTCAATTTTGCATGCCGGTTCACAGAAATGCTGGGCGTGCAGACCTTCAAGTGGACTGACCCCGTGCGACAAGGACGTGCGCGCCTCGATCAGGCCAGACTGTTTGGAAACCTCTTCAGCGGGGCCGATCCGTTCGATCTGATCCCGCATCTCATGCAGAAGCGACTGGAAAGCCAGTGGCAGACACGGCAGCGCCGCCCGCTGCGAACCACGGATGAAGTGCTGAACCTGCCCGAGAACCGCCAGTTCATCTTTGCGGATGGCCTGCCGGGGGCGGTGCTGGCGGAACGCGCACCGTACTTCGATCAGCCGTTCATGGCCGGGCGGTATCACCCGAACCCCTATCATCCGCCCTATGACAGGGTGTGCGTCACCGACCATCTGGGCCGGAAACATACCCGTCCTGTCATCCGCGAAGCTGTGCCGGATCGTTTTGCCCACCTGCCGCAATATCGGGATGGGATGTGGTCACATATCGGGGAGAGCGGAGATGCGTGACACCCGCCCCAGTTCCTACAGCTTCCAGCACCGGGGCGAGTTGCCGTCCTATGATGCCGAGTTCACCCGTGATGCCGGACTATCGCGTGAGGCGTTTGAAGAGTTGCGAACAGGCCGGACGCCTGAACCCCGCTTCACGCGCGATCCGTCCGAGCGCGACCAGTGGCATGTAAAGATCAACCGCTTCGATCTGCCTGAACCAAGACCGGAGTTCGCCCCGCCTAACCGCGCGCGCTTCAATGCTGACTGGGAAGAGATGCGCCGCCTGTCCCGCGCAAAGTTCGAGGAACGGCGGCTGAACATCGCCAGTAGGTTCTTCAGACGGGCACGCGACCGATGAACATCAGCAAGTTCTAATCTTCTGATCTTGCTCAATTTTACGTTGAAAAGGAGAAAGCCGATGTGATATGTTCTATCTTTGTTCTTATTCGCTGACGGCATCGCCTCGCGGACCGTAAGAGCAAAACGACAAATCCCGAAAACTAAACCAAGACCTGCGGAAAGGAGCATTTCCATGGACAGTACAACTGTGCCCAACAAACCAATCGAAACCCTGCGCGACAGCCGTCTGAAGGCGAGTATCTGGGAAAACGAGTCCGAGAAAGGCCCATACTACACGGTAACGCTCGCCAAGATATACGAGGACAAGGACGGCCATCTCCAGGAGACCCAGTCCTTCTCGGCAAGCGAGTTGCTGCGCGTGGCGGAACTCGCCCGTGAAGCCCATGGCGTTGTGCGTGATCTGAAACGTGAACGCAGCCAGGAGCGCACGACTGAAAAGGAAGCTGAACAGGCGACCAACCGCTCCCGCTCTGAGCGTCCGGCACGCTTCCGCAGGTGACTAACCGAACAACGGACGGGCGCTTGGCGGTAAAGGGCCGCGCCCGTCCTGACACCCAAGAAAAACATCAAGAAAAGAAAGGACGCACCATGGAAGATAGAGGGAAAACAAAAACAGAGCAAAAAGACCTGAGCACGCTCGGGCCGCCAAGATCACTCGGTGACCGCCTGCTCGAAGACTACGGGGCTGAGCTGAAAGGCGAAGGTCTGACCGAAGAGCAGCAGAGAGAATGCCTGCTCGCCCTGTGGCAGGTGATGGTGGCGTTTGTTGATCTGGGGTTCAGCGTCAAGGCTGGGGATAAACTCTTCCCCGAAAGTGACGTCGGCTTCGATGATGTGCTAAACTACATCTGCCTTGAAGACCTGCCGCGTGAAACAGTCGCATCCCCTGACAATCAACAACAAGAGGAGCGCTGAACATGCCAAAGCCCCAAGCATCACACACAGAAACTTTCCCGGAAACCGACCAGTTGGCCGTCATTTACTGCCGGGTATCCTCGATCAAGCAGACCACGCAAGGCTCTGGCCTCACCTCGCAGGAAGCGCGCTGCCGCGAATATGCCAAGTACAAGGGATACGGGGTAGTCGCGGTGTTCACCGATGACATGTCCGGCGGATCAAGCGCCCGTCCGGGCATGCTGGAGATGCTGTCCTTCCTGCGCAAGCACCGCCGTGCGCCTCATGTGGTCATTATTGACGACATCAGCCGCCTGGCGCGGGGGCTGGAAGCCCACCTGCAACTGCGCGCCGATATCTCCGGTGCCGGGGGACGGCTGGAAAGCCCGTCTATTGAGTTCGGGGAAGATTCCGATTCCATCCTCGTTGAGAACCTGCTCGCCTCGGTGGCGCAACACCAGCGCGAGAAGAACGGGGAACAGACCCGCAACCGTATGCGCGCCCGCATCATGAGCGGTTACTGGTGCTTCAAGGCTCCCTATGGCTACCGCTATGAACGAAAGAGCGGTCACGGCAACCTGTTGGTGCGGGATGAGCCGCTGGCAACGATTATTCAGGACGCACTTGAAGGCTATGCCTGCGGACGCTTTGCCTCGCAGGCGGAAGTGAAGCGCTTCTTCGAAGACCAGCCTGCCTTCCCGAAATGCCTCCCCAACGGTGAAATCCGTCAGCAGCGTGTGACAGACATTCTCACGCGGGCAACCTATGCCGGGTATATCGAGGTGCCGGAATGGGACATCTCGCTCCGCAAGGCCCAGCATGACGGGCTGGTGAGCTTTGCGACATGGAAGAAGGTGCAGGAGAAGCTGAACGGCAAAGCGAAAGCGCCGTTCCGCAAGGACATTGCAGAAGACTTCCCGTTGCGTGGATTCGTTGCCTGCGGGGACTGCGGCAAGTCCATGACCTCGTGCTGGTCGAAAGGCTCCACCAAGTCTTACCCTTATTACCTGTGTGACACGAAAGGTTGCAGCTCCTACCGCAAGTCCATCCGCCGCGCTGATATCGAAGAGGGGTTCGAGTCGCTCCTGCGGAATATGACGCCGTCACGCAACTTGCTCAGCGTTGCCCGCAAGATGTTTGCCGATCTGTGGGACGAGCGACTGGCACGGGCGGAAGCTGACGAACAGGACCTGAAAAAGCGCCTCAGTGAAATCGAGCGCCAGAGTGACGCGCTGCTGGTACGGATCGTGGAGACAGAGAGCGTTCCCGTCATCACTGCATACGAGAAAAAGATCGGCGCGCTTAGCGAAGAAAAGCTGCTCGTCTCGGAAAAACTCGAAAATGTGACGCCGCCTTCGGGCACGTTCGAAAATCTCTTCGAACTGGCCTGGCGGTTTTTGTCAAACCCTTGGAAAATATGGGAAAGTGAGGTCTTGCACCTTCGCAGACTGGTCCTCAGACTGACCTTTGCACAGCAACTCGTATATGACCGGAAAACAGGTTATCGAACGCCGGATTTATCCTTACCGTTCAAACTCTTAAGCCCTTCACAAACTCCTGTTTGTGAAATGGTGCGGGCGGCGGGACTCGAACCCGCACGGGCCAGGCCCTAGCGATTTTAAGTCGCTTGTGTCTACCATTCCACCACGCCCGCACGACGCGCCCTGATGCCTCTACCGCTCAGGACGACGACTGACAACGATCTTCCCGCGTGGGATCCTGCGAAATGACCGCGCTGTGCCCTTTCGTCCCGAAGGGCAACCGGCGCCTTTCCTTTCCCGTCGGCGCGCCTCAGGCGCTCGCCCCCGGCGGGCGCGCCAGGCCGTCTTCCTTGACCGCCTGCATCGCCACATAGGTCGAGGTGGTCGAGACATGCGGCAAGGTCGAGATCTTCTCGGCCAGCACCCGGCGATAGCTGCGCATATCGGCGGTGCGTACCTTCAGCAGATAATCGAAATTCCCGGCGATCAGATGCACCTGCTCGATCTCGGGGATCGCCGCCACCGCTGCGTTGAACGCCTCGAGCGAGGCCTCGCGGGTGTCGAGCATGCGCACCTCGACAAAGGCCACGTGATCGAGCCGCAGGCGGATCGGGTCGAGGATCGCGCGGTAGCCACGGATCACCCCCAACTCCTCGAGCCGGCGCAGCCGCGCCTGTGTGGGGCTTTTCGACAGCCCGATACGACGGGCGAGCTCGGTTATCGAGATTCGCCCTTCGGCTGCTAAGGTGGTCAGAATCGCGCGGTCGAACCGGTCGTATTCTTCGTAGTCGTCTTGCATTGCGTTTCCCGGAATCTTCGGTCGTTTTGATGCGCCTTAAATAGCTCTTAAGGCAAATTGACTTCACGAACCACTCTATCCTGGCAAAAATCACCGGAGACGCCCAATGCCCAAGGACATCGCCCCCGATCTGCGCCATCTGATCGACCACAACACCTATGCCGACGAGGCCGCGACCGTCGCGAAGCTGCGCGAACAGGCGGCACTCTCGCCCGCCGACCGCGGCGAAATCGGTGACCGCGCCGCCAACCTCGTGACCCAGATCCGCGGCAGCACCAAGCCCGGCATGATGGAGGTCTTCCTCGCCGAGTATGGCCTATCGACCGACGAGGGCATCGCGCTGATGTGCCTCGCCGAGGCCCTGCTGCGCGTCCCCGATGCCGAGACCATCGACGCGCTGATCGAGGACAAGATCGCGCCCTCGAACTGGGGCAAGCACATGGGGCGCTCGACCTCGCCGCTGGTCAACGCCTCGACCTGGGCCCTGATGCTCACCGGCAAGGTCCTCGACCCCGAGAAGCGCCCCGGCCCCGCGGGCCACCTGCGCAACGCCATGAAGCGCCTTGGCGAGCCGGTGATCCGCACCGCCGTGGGCCGCGCCATGAAGGAGATGGGCGCGCAATTCGTCCTCGGCGAGACCATCGAGAAAGCGATGAAGCGCGGCAGCGCCATGGAGGCCAAGGGCTACACCTACAGCTACGACATGCTGGGAGAGGCCGCCCGCACCGAGGAGGATGCGTTGCGCTACCTCGAGGCCTATTCCAAGGCCATCTCCGCCATTGCAAAAGCGGCCAAGGCCAAGGACATCCGCGACAATCCCGGCATCTCGGTGAAGCTCTCGGCGCTTTATGCGCGCTACGAGGAGGGCCAGTTCGAGCATGTCATGGAGGTGCTGGTGCCGCGCCTGCTGCGGCTCTGCGAAGAAGCCAAGACCGCCGGCATCGGGCTCAACATCGACGCCGAGGAGGCGGACCGCCTGTCGCTGTCGCTCGACGTGATCGGGCGCGCCTTCGCCTCGCCCACGCTGGCCGGCTGGGACGGGTTCGGCGTGGTGGTGCAGGCCTACGGGCTGCGCGCCTCCGAGACCATCGATTGGCTCTACGCGCTGGCCGAGGCGCATGACCGTCGCATCATGGTGCGGCTGGTGAAAGGGGCTTACTGGGACACCGAGATCAAGCGTGCGCAGGTCATGGGGCTCGAGGGTTTCCCGGTCTTCACCGCCAAGACCAATACCGACATCTCCTACATCGCCAATGCCCGCAAGCTCTTGGGCATGACCGACCGGATCTACCCGCAATTCGCCACCCACAACGCCCACACCGTCGCCGCCGTGCTGCACATGGCTGACAACACCGATGCGTTCGAATTCCAGCGCCTGCACGGCATGGGCGAGACGCTGCACGGGCTGGTCAAGACGAATGCGGGCACCCGCTGCCGGATCTACGCGCCCGTGGGCGCGCATCGCGACCTGCTGGCCTATCTGGTGCGGCGCCTGCTCGAGAACGGGGCGAACTCGTCCTTCGTGAACCAGATCGTCGACGAGGACGTGCCGCCGTCTGTGGTGGCCGCCGATCCGTTCGAGGCCGACGACCAGCGCCCCCTCGCCCGGGGCCCCGAGCTGTTTCACCCCGAGCGCGAGAACTCCAAGGGCTTCGATCTGACCCACCGTCCGACGCTGGCCGAGATCGACGCCGCCCGCGCACCGTTCCGCAGTGCGCCGTGGCAGGCCGGGCCGATCACCGCTGTCGAGGCTCCGCTCGGCGCGACCGAGACGGTGCCGAACCCGGCCGATCCGTCCGATGAGGTGGGCCAGATCACCTGGGCCAGTCCCGAGACCGTCGCTGCCGCTGCCGAGGCTGCGCAGCCGTGGCAGGCCAGCCCTTCGGACCGGGCCGCGGCCCTGCTCAAGGCCGCCGATCTCTATGAAGCGCATTACGGCGAGATCTTCGCAATGCTGCACCGGGAGGCCGGCAAGACCCAGCTCGACGCCGTGGCCGAGCTGCGCGAGGCGGTTGATTTCCTGCGCTACTACGCCGAGCGCGCCGAGGGGGCCCCGCCGCGCGGGGTGTTTGCCTGCATCTCGCCGTGGAACTTCCCGCTGGCGATCTTCACCGGCCAGATCGCCGCGGCGCTGGCCACCGGCAATGCCGTGCTGGCGAAACCCGCCGAGCAGACCCCGCTGATCGCGTGGCGCGCGGTGCAGCTGCTGCACGAGGCCGGGGTGCCGCGCGAGGCGCTGCAACTGCTGCCCGGTGCCGGCGACGTGGGCGCTGCGCTCACCTCGAACAGCCGCGTCTCGGGCGTCGCCTTCACCGGCTCCACCGACACCGCGCAGATCATCCACCGCGCGATTGCCGAGCATCTCGACCCCGGCACCCCGCTGATCGCCGAGACTGGCGGGCTCAACGCGATGATCGTCGACAGCACCGCCCTGCCCGAGCAGGCGATCCGCGCCATCGTCGAGTCGGCCTTCCAGTCCGCCGGCCAGCGCTGCTCGGCGCTGCGCTGCCTCTACGTGCAGGAAGACATCGCACCGCATTTCATCGAGATGCTGGAAGGCGCGATGGAGGCGCTGCGCCCTGGCCAGCCATGGGACCTCTCAACGGATCTCGGCCCGGTGATCGACGCCGAGGCGCATGACGGCATCCATGCCTATGTCGAGGCCGCCCGCGCCGAGGGCCGGCTGATGAAACAGATCGACGTGCCGCGCGCCGGGCATTTCATCGGGCCCGCGCTGGTCCGGGTCGGCGGCATCGAGGATCTCGAGCGCGAGATCTTCGGCCCGGTACTGCATCTCGCCACCTTCAAGGCCGACGCACTCGACAAGGTGATCGACGCCATCAACGCCACCGGCTACGGGCTGACCTTCGGGTTGCAGACCCGTATCGACGACCGGGTGCAGCACGTGACCGAGCGCGTCGAGGCCGGCAACCTTTACGTAAACCGCAACCAGATCGGCGCCATCGTCGGCAGCCAGCCGTTCGGCGGCGAGGGGCTCTCGGGCACCGGTCCCAAGGCCGGCGGGCCGCTCTATTGCGATCGCTTCCGGACACATGCCGCATCCGAGGCCCCCGGCAGCTGGTCCACCGCCGAGCTGCCTGCGCGCCTCGCGGCGGCCATCGACGGGGCAGCCCCCGGCGCGGCACCCAAGCTCACCGAACTGCCCGGGCCGACCGGCGAGGCCAACCAGTACACCAGCTTCGCCCGGCCTCCGGTGCTCTGCCTCGGGCCGGGCTCGGACTGCGCCGCGGCGCAAGCCGAGGCGGTGCGCAAGCTGGGCGGCGTCGCTGTGACCACGCAAGGCAAGCTGGCGCCCGAAGCGCTGGCGGCGCTCGACGGCATCTCGGCGGCGCTCTGGTGGGGCGACGAAGCGGAGGCGCGCGCCTATCGCGCTGCGCTCGCCGGGCGAAAAGGGCCGATCCTGAGCCTGATCACCGGCCTGCCCGACACCGGCCACGCCCGCGCCGAGCGCCATGTCTGCATCGACACAACCGCCTCGGGCGGCAACGCCGCACTCCTTGGCGGCAACATGTGAGGCGCGCCGGGCGCGGCCCCCTGCCGCGCCCCGTTTCACCTGCAAGAGCTTGACGCGGCGCGGTTCCGCGCCAAGCTACTCTTCATGTTTCCGATCCGCGATCACAACCCGTCGGGCCGCACGCCCTATGTCACCTACGGGCTGATCGTGGCCAATATCGTGATCTTCATCAGCTACTGGGGCCTGTTTCAGAACCCGCGCGCGCTCAACGCCTTCTTCATCGACTGGGCGCTGATCCCGGCGCTGGTCACCGAGGGCTATGGCTTCAGCGGCCTTCTGACCTCGATGTTCCTGCATGGAGGGCTCACCCACCTTGCCGGCAACATGCTGTTCCTTTTCATCTTCGGCGACAATATCGAGGATGCGCTGGGGCACGTGAAATACCTTGGCTTCTACCTCGCCTCGGGCCTGATCGCGGCGCTGGTGCACTACGTCTCTGCGCCGCTTTCACCGATTCCGACCGTCGGGGCCTCGGGCGCCATCGCCGGGGTCATGGGGGCGTATCTGCTGATGTTCCCCAAGGCCCGCGTCGACATCCTCGTGATCCTGATCGTGATCTTCAAGATCATCCCGGTGCCCGCCTGGATCATGCTCGCCGTGTGGTTCGGCCTGCAGCTCTTCGGCGGCTTCGGCCCCGCCGGAGACGGCTCGGGCGTGGCCTACTGGGCGCATCTGGGCGGCTTCGTCGCCGGCATGGCACTGATCGCGCCCACCTGGCTGCGCCGCGGCGGCCCGGCCTTCTGGAGCCGCACCCACGGCCATCCGCCCCACCCGGCGGGCCGCTACACCGACACCACACGCATTCCAAGAGTAGGACGCAGACGATGACAGAGGCGATGCCCGAGCCGGTGAAGGTCACCTGCCATTGCGGCGCGGTGGAGCTGCGCGTGACGCTGTCCGACGGGCTCAACACCGCCCGCCGCTGCGATTGCTCGTTCTGCCGCCGCCGCGGCGCGCCCGCGGTCTCGGCGCCGCTGGACGGGCTCGAGGTGGTGAAAGGGGCCGACAAGCTCACGCTCTACCAGTTCGGCACGATGACCGCGCAGCACCATTTCTGCTCGGTCTGCGGCATCTACATGTATCACCGGAGGCGCTCGAACCCCAACGAGTACGGGGTCAACATGGGCGCCATCGAGGGGGTGAACCCGGCCGAGCACGAGCCCATCGGCTGGTCCGACGGGGTCAACCATCCCTCCGACCGGTAACGCCCGGCCGCGGGCCGGGGATGCCTCCGGCGGGAGTATTTGGGACGTAGAGAAGATGCGGGCGTGGTGCGGGTCGGCAGCGGGTCTGCGCGATACGCCGAGATAGCAGCGCCGGGCCGCAGGCGAGGAACGCCTCCGGAGGGAGTATTTTTCCGACGTAGAGAAGACAAGGGCGCGGCGCGCGTGCCCAGCGTCAGACCTCGCGGATGATCTTGGCGAAGCCGTCGAAGATCGCGTTGTTGGCGCAGAGCAGCGAGCCGCTCTCGAGCGGATCTTGGCCGGCGCGGACGCCGTCGACCAGAGCACCGGCCTCGAGCGCGATCAGGTAGCCCGCGGCGATGTCCCAGAGCTTCAGCTCGCGCTCCCAGTAGCCGTCAAAGCGGCCGGCGGCGACATAGGCCAAATCCAGCGAAGCGGCGCCCCAGCGGCGCACGCCGGCGCATTCCGGCATCAGCTTGGCGAAATCCTTCAAGGTCGCCGGCAGGGTGTTCTTGGCGGCATAGGGGATGCCGGTGGCGAAGATCGCCTCGATCATCCGCGAGCGGCCCGACACGCGCAGGCGGCGCGAGTCGTTGAGCCATGCACCGCTGCCCTTCTCGGCGTAGAACATCTCGTCCTTGGCCGGGTCGTAGACCACCGCGGAGACGATCTGGCCCTTGTGCTCGAGCGCGATCGACACCCCCCAATGCGGCAGGCCGTGCAGGAAGTTGGTGGTGCCGTCGAGCGGATCGACGATCCAGCGCCGCGTCGGATCTGCGCCATCCTGCGCGCCCCCCTCCTCGGCCAGCCAGCCATAGGTCGGCCGGGCGCCCAGAAGCTCCTCCTTGAGGATGGTCTCGGAGGCGATGTCGGCGCGGCTGACGAAGTCGCCTGCACCCTTCATCGAGACCTGCAGGTTCTCGACTTCGCGGAAATCCTTGACCAGCGAGCGGCCCGCCTTGCGCGCCGCCTTGATCATGATGTTGAGATTTGCACTGCCCTGCATGGTCGGATTCCCGGAAATGGTTCAGGCCGCGCGTATACGCGGCCTGTCGGAATTTGCCAAGGGGCGCGGCGCCAGTTGGTTGGCCTCAGTTGATGACCACGCCCTTTTCGCCCTCGGGGGCGTAGGCGCGCGGCAGGTAGCTGTTCTGCGTCGCCACGACCGGGCGCGGAGCCGAGACCGGGTTGTAATAGGTGCCCGCCGTCGGCACACCGCAACAGATCACCCCGCCCACGATCACCGGCTGCTTGCCGGCCGGACAGTAATTTGCCGCCGGATAGGCCTGAATCAGCGGCTGGCGGCTGGCATCGGCGGTGGCGTCGCCCTTGTAGGCATCGTCCCAGGCCAGCGCCTGCGAGGCGGAAATCGACAGCGCCGCGGCTGCAGCGAGAAAGGTGAAGGCGCGCATCTGGTCCCCCGTAAACCGGATTGGTGAAAATTATCTCTTCAAGTCAGGGTATCAGCGCCCCTGACCGAGTCAAACATCTTGGCGAAAATAAGGCATACCCGGCTCGGCAAGGCGCAATTCCCGAACAATCCCGATCAAGACGCGGAACTGTTCGCAAAACCCTGTCACTTTTTCAGCAGCCGGTCCGCCCGCTTGCGCACCAGCACGCTGCGCAGATCGTGCATCGCCAGAAGCAACGCGTCGGTGACCTCGTCGAGCTGCGCGTCGCTGGCCTTGGACTGGGCCCATTGCGTCGTGAGGTTCAGCCCGTCGATGGCGCGGTGGATGTCGTCCATGTCGCGCATCTCGAGAAGCGCCTGCCGGTCGGTCATCCAGCGCCGGATCGCGCTCAGGTCGGCATCGCTGAGCACCCGGTCGCCATGCGGCTTGATCTCGCCGCGGTTGACGTTGACCACGGCGATCTGGTCCATCTCGATGCGGCGCTGGCGGTTCTCGGTATCGACCCGGAACACCGTCGCGCCGTTCTCGCGAACACGGAAATAGTAGTCGGGCAGATCGCTCATCCACGCGCCTCCGTCTCATCCATCACTCGCCACAGCGAGCCATCCTCATCCACCAGCGCGAACATGCGCGGCGCATCCTCGAGCCTGAAGATGCCGGTCAGGCGCGGCACCGAGGTCGCATCGACCGGCAGGCCGGCCTGCGAGAACCGGGCATGCAGCGCCTCGAGGTCGTCGCAACGCAGGCAGGCCGAGAACCAGCTCTCGCGCGGGTCGAGCCCGGGATGCGGGAAGAACTCCACCTGCGTGTCGCCGAAGCCGAGGATCATCCAGCCCTCGTTGCGAAACCGGGTCTCGAACCCGAGCCTCGCGTAGAACGCCTCGGTCGCGCCGAAATCCCGCGACGGCAGGTTGGCCGTGACCACTGCCCTCATGCGAGACCGGCGCAGAACGCCGCGATCCGGTCGCAGGCCTTTTCCAGGTTCTCGTCCGACGTGGCATAGGAGATGCGGAAGTTCGGACTCAGACCGAAGGCCGCGCCGAACACCACCGCGACGCCGTTCTCTTCCAGCAGCGCGGTGCTGAACGCCTCGTCGCTGTCGATGAGCGTGCCGCCTGCCGAGGTCTTGCCCAGCAGCCCCTCGATCGAGGGGTAGACGTAGAACGCGCCCTCGGGCACCGGGCAGGTGATGCCGTCGACCGCGTTGAGCCGCGAAACCACGAGATCGCGGCGGCGCTTGAACGCCTCGGCGCGCGGGGCGAGGTAATCCTGCGGGCCGTTGAGGGCCTCCACCGCCGCCCACTGGCTGATCGAGCAGGGGTTGGTGGTCGATTGCGACTGGACCTTGCGCATCGCGGCGATGAGCTCGACCGGGCCGCCGGCATACCCGATGCGCCAGCCGGTCATGGCATAGGCCTTGGAGACCCCGTTGCAGGTCAGCGTGCGCTCATAGAGCGCCGGCTCGACCTGCGCGGGCGTGCAGAATGCGAACCCGTCATAGGCGAGGTGCTCGTACATGTCGTCGGTCATCACCCAGACATGCGGGTGACGCATCAGCACCTCGGTGAGCGCTTTCAGTTCGTCCCGGGAGTAGCCCGCGCCGGTGGGGTTCGAGGGCGAGTTGAACAGGAACCACTTGGTCTTCGGCGTGATCGCCGCCTCGAGCAGTTCGGGCGTGATCTTGTAGCCGAGCTCGGGCTTGCCCTCGATGATCACCGGAGTGCCCTGCCCCAGGAGCACCATGTCGGGATAGCTCACCCAGTAGGGCGCCGGAATGATCACCTCGTCGCCTGGGTTCAGCGTCGCCATGAAGGCATTGTAGAGCACCTGCTTGCCGCCGGTGCTGACGCTGATCTGCGCCGGCGCGTAGTCGAGCCCGTTCTCGCGCTTGAACTTGGCGCAGATCGCCTGCTTCAGCTCGGCGATGCCGTCGGGCGCCGTGTATTTCGTTTTTCCCGCATGGATGGCCGCAATCGCGGCCTCCTTGATGTTCTCAGGCGTGTCAAAATCGGGTTCGCCGGCGCCGAGTCCGATCACGTCCTTGCCCTGAGCCTTGAGCTCGGCGGCAAGCTGGGTCACCGCCACGGTGGGCGAGGGTTTGACGCGGGCGAGGGTGTCGGAGAGGAAAGCCATGGGGCACCGTTTGTATTGAGATCAGGACTGTCATAGGGTGCGCCCAGCACCCGTTCAAGCGGCATCCGCCGCAAGGTCAGCGGCCCCCGAGGGCCGGGAGGAGCGCAGAATGAACGACACCACCGACTGGTATGGCCCCGACGCCGCCACCTTTGGCGACCGCATCGCCGCCGCCCGCGAGGCTGCCGGCATGGGGCAGGAGAAACTGGCCCGCCGCCTCGGCGTGAAGCTCAAGACGCTGCACGGCTGGGAAAACGACCTTGCCGAGCCGCGCGCCAACAAGCTGCAGATGCTCGCCGGGCTGCTCAACGTGTCGATCGTGTGGTTGCTCACCGGCGAAGGCGAGGGCATATCCGGCCCGGAAGAGACCGAGGCCGCCCTGCCCGCCGATGTGAACGACGCGCTGCTGGAGATCCGCGCCCTCAAGACCCAGATGCAGACCGCCGGCGACCGGCTCGGCCGGCTGGAAAAGACCCTGCGCCAGCTGCTCAAGGAGGACGCATGACCGAGACCCCGGAAAACCGCCTGAAGAGGCTGACCATGCGGTCGATGCGCCGTGGCATCAAGGAGATGGACATCATCCTGATGCGCTATGCCGATGCCCGGCTCGCGGCAATGGACGCCGCGCAGCTCGACGCCTACGAGGCGCTGCTCGAGGAGAACGACCAGGATCTCTACCAGTGGGTCTCGGGCCAGCGCCCGGCCCCGGAGGCGCTGCGGCCGCTGATCACCGATATCTCGCAGGTCGCCTGCAATCCCTGAGGTCGGGACGGTTTTTCATGTCTTTGGCGTGATTTAACCGATTGTTGGTGTTTTTCCCGCAAACCTGCCTGTCACAAGGAACAGGCGGAGACGGTGATGAGCATTCATGCCTCCATGGGGAAGAAGCCGCTCAGCGGCTACATGACCGGCTATCTCGAGACGCTGTCGCTCGTGGAACGACTGCACCGGCTTCTGCTTGATGTCATAAAGGACGAATTCGAGCGCACGGGCCTGCTCGACATAAACGCGGTGCAGGCCCTTCTGCTCTACAACATCGGCGACAACGAAGTGACCGCGGGCGAGCTGAAATCGCGCGGCTACTATCAGGGCAGCAATGTCAGCTACAATCTCAAGAAACTGGTCGAGATGGGCTACATGCATCACCAGCGCTGCGAGATTGATCGCCGCTCGGTGCGGGTTCGGCTGACCGCCAAGGGACGCGACGTGCGCGACATGGTGCAAACCCTGTTCGAGCGGCATTCAGAAGGGCTCGAGGGGCGCAACGTCATCGATCTCGACGGGCTCGACCACATCAACACATCCCTGCGCCGGCTCGAACGGTTCTGGACCGACCAGATCAGGTACATTTACTAGCGCCGGGCGCAGTCTCCACCGCCGCCAAGGCCGCCTAGCGCAACTCCGGCCGGTCACCGGCCTGTCCCTCCAGCCCACCGATGATCATGTCGTTGAGTTCGCGGAAGAGCTTCAGCGTCATCGCACGGCGGAAATCGCTGTAGCCCTGCGCCACCTCCACGAAAGCGCCCGGCCCGTGCGCCACCTCGCCGCGGAAGTACTCCACCACCCGCGGATCGGAGCCCAGCACCGCCAGCCCGTTCACCGTCACGTCTCCGAAGGGAAAGTGCAGATAGGCCTGCTGCGGGCGGAAGCCGTCATTGGTGATGCCATCGCCCGAGACATCGATCACCCGCCGCGCGCAGACCGGGGCACGGTCGAGCATGGCGGAGCCATACCCCAGCGCATAGCCCATCGCGGTGGGAAAACGGTTGTGACTGCGTGGCGCGGCAAGGATCTGCCCGATCGCCTGATCAAGCGTCGGCTTGTCGCCGAGCACCGTCCAGTCGAGCACGACGGTCGACTGCCGCCGCCCGCTCCACTCGTAGACCCCGAGCGCAACGCGCCCGTCGCCCTCAAGGATCGAGCGCGCGATGTCGGGATCGGCCAGCGCCGCGGCCAACCCCTCCTTCTGCAGGCGGTACTCCTCCTCGTCCACCGAGGAGGAGACATCGAGCGCCAACAAGAGCGCCAGCCGACAGCCCTCCGCCACGGCTGCCCCGCTCCAGAGCGTGAGCCCCAGAGCGGCCGCGGCCGCGAGACGAAGGGCCGCCGCGCTTACCAATGGCCCGTGTTTTCCATGCTGGCCCAGGGCTCCTGCGGCTCAAGCGCGTCGCCCTCCTGCAGCAGCTCGATCGAGATGTTGTCGGGCGAACGCACGAAGGCCATGTGCCCGTCCCGCGGGGGGCGGTTGATGGTCACGCCGTTGTCCATCAGCGTCTGGCACATCTCGTAGATGTTCGGCACCGTGTAGGCGAGATGGCCGAAATGGCGCGAATCCGAGGGCAGGCCGTCGTCGCCGTCCCAGTTGTAGGTCAGTTCCACGTCGGCGGTGCCGTCCGCCTGATCCGGCGGGCACAGGAAGACCAGGGTGAAACGGCCCTTCTCGCTCTCGGTACGGCGGCGCTCGACGAGACCCAAGAGCTTGTAGAACGCGATCGACGCGTCGAGGTCCTTCACCCGGACCATGGTGTGCAGATACTTGATGCCCATGGGGCATGCTCCTTCTTTCCAGTTCTTGCCCAGAGAGTAGACAGCATGGCGCATATGTCGAGGGCCGAGGTGACCGTCGATAATCCCGCACCGCAGCCGGCCCGGCCAAAACGCAGGCTCGGCCACACCATCTAGTTTCCATCTCCGCCGCTTTCCGCCATATATGGGGCTTACCGACTCGCAGACCGAAGAAGGGATTCCCCATGCCGCTCAGCCCGGAACAGCAGGCCGAAATCGACGCGCAGCGCAGCGAGACGCAGCCCACCCTGCGCGCCGTCTCCGCCGGCATGGAGGCGCATCTCTACACCGCCAAGCCGGTGCTCGATCACGGCTTCGTCCGGGTCATCGACTACATGGGCGACGACGCGGCGATCTGCCAGGCGGCGCGGGTTTCCTACGGGCGCGGCACAAAGTCGGTCAGCAATGACGAGGGGCTGATCCGCTACCTGATGCGGCACTGGCACTCGACCCCGTTCGAGATGTGCGAGATCAAGCTGCACGTAAAGCTGCCGATCTTCGTGGCGCGGCAGTGGATCCGCCACCGCACCGCCAACGTCAATGAATACTCCGCCCGCTACTCGATCCTCGACCGCGAGTTCTACATCCCCGCACCCGAGCATCTGGCGGCGCAGTCGGTGACCAACAACCAGGGCCGCGGCGAAGCGCTCGAGGGAGCCGAGGCCGACCGCGTGCTGCGCTACCTGCGCGACGACGCGATGCGCGCCTTCGACCACTACGAAGAGATGATCTCGACCGAGGACCAGCAGGGCCTCGCGCGCGAGCTGGCGCGGATGAACCTGCCCGCCAACACCTACACCCAGTGGTACTGGAAGGTGGACCTGCACAACCTGCTGCACTTCCTCCGCCTGCGCGCCGACAGCCATGCTCAGTACGAGATCCGCGTCTACGCCGACGCGATCTGCGAGATGGTCGCCGACTGGGTGCCCTTCGCCTACAAGGCCTTCGAGGATTACCGCATGGGCGGTGCCCAGCTGTCATCCACCGCGCTCGACTGCGTGCGCCGGATGCTGAAGGGCGAAGAGGTCTCGCAGGAGACCTCGGGCATGTCCAAAGGCGAGTGGCGCGAGTTCAAGGCAGTGCTCGACGGGGAAGGCTGAGGGCCTTCCCTAGGGAAGCGCGGAGCCATTTTGCGAAACGATCGGAACCGCCGCGCATCGCTGGACCGCGGGGCGGCGAAACCACTGTGGAATCCCTCGATTTATCCGGGCCAAGTCCGAAAGACCTCGAAGCTGAGTGCCCAGCCCTTCCAGATCGCCGGCCCGTGCGGGCGGGTCATGACGGAGGCATGCTTCCAGCATGACCGATGGCGCGCCTCTCAGCGTTTGCTTGCCAACGCCTGCCGGCAACACATCGCGAAACGCGATGTGTGAGAGGCGGCCTTCGGCCTTGGTTCCGCGCAGGACCCGTTTGATCGCCCCTTTACTCCGCCGCCTCGACCAGCGGCAGGCCCCCGATCCGCGCCAGCAGCGAGATGATCTCGTCCACGCCCTTGCCCTGCCGCAGCGAGGCGAAGACGAAAGGCCGTCCGGCGCGCATCTTGGTGGCGTCGCGCTCCATGACATCGAGCGAGGCGCCGACATGGGGCGCGAGGTCGGTCTTGTTGATGACAAGGATGTCCGACTTGGTGATCGCCGGGCCGCCCTTGCGCGGGATCTCCTCGCCGGCGGCGGTGTCGATCACGTAGATCGTCACATCGGCCAGCTCGGGCGAGAACGTGGCCGAGAGGTTGTCGCCGCCGCTCTCGATCAGGATCAGGTCGAGATCCGGGTGCACCTCGTTGAGCTCGGCGATGGCGGCGAGGTTGATCGAGGCATCCTCGCGGATCGCGGTATGCGGGCAGCCGCCGGTCTCTACCCCCTTGATGCGGTCGAGCGGCAGCACCTGCTGCCGCATCAGCTCCTCCGCATCCTCGCGGGTGTAGATGTCGTTGGTGACCACCGCCATCGACAGCCGGTCACGCAGGGCGCGCGCAAGCGCCGCGGTCAGCGTCGTCTTGCCGGCGCCAACCGGGCCACCGAGGCCGACACGCAGGGGTCCGTTGGGGGATGCCATCATCTCTCTCCGTTATGATCTGAGGCCATGATCCGGGGTCATGATCTGAATAGCCGGGAATACAGCATGTCATGGCGCTGACTGGCGATGTCAATGAGCGGCGCGAAGCCGCCCAGATCGTCGAGCTCCGCCTCAAGCGCACGCCCGGCCAGCTCGGCGCAGAGCGGCGCCAGCGCCTGCACCACGCGCTGCCCATCGGTCTGACCGAGCGGGATCAGTCGCACGCCGGCGCCCGCGAGGTTCGCGGCAAAGGCTTGCAGGTAGAGCCGCAGCGCTTCTTCCAAGGGCAGCTCCAGCGCCTGCACCGCGAGCCCCACCGCCACCGGGTAGGGCGCGGCCGGGATCTCGCGCCCCCAGACCTCCGAGACCGTGGCGGCAAAGGCCCGCCCCTGCTGCTCGGTCTCGAGCCGCCGCTCGGCCGAGGGCGAAAGCGCCAGCCCCAGCTCCGAGAGCATGGCGGCGTCCGCGCCCTGTGCCGCCTGCGCCAGCAGGACCGCGTCGGACCAGCCCGCGCCGTGTCGCAGCACCGCCTCGAGCCAGCCTTGCAGGGCGCCGGCGTCGCCCACCTGCCCCGCCTGCACCGCTGTTTCCAGCCCATGCGAATAGGCGAAGGCGCCGACGGGGAAGGCCGGCGAGAACAGCTGGTGCAGGGTGAGCGAGGCGTCAGTGCTCATGGTCGTGGTGATGATGCCCGTGGTCATGGTCATGCGCATGCGAGTGACCGTGGGAATGCCCCTCCGGCCCGTGGCTGTGCGAGTGGTCATGGCCGTGGGTCCGGCCGTGGCCGTAGGCGCCGCCCTCCGGGGTGAAAGGCTCGTCGACCTCCGTGACGGTGGCGCCGATGCGCTGCAGCATGTCGCGGATCACGTGATCGCGCTGGATCAGCAGCCGCACGGCTTCAATCTGGCAGGGGGTGTGGCGGTTGCCGATATGCCACGCGATGCGCGGCAGGTCGTCCCCGCTCACCGCCAGCAGAGGCTCGGACGCCGCCACCACCTCGACCAGCCGCCCGTCGGTGAGCCGGAAGGCATCGCCGTGATCGAGGCTTTCTGTATGGGCCAGGTCGACGAGAAAACCCGCACCGGATCCCGCGGTCAGCACCTTGCGACGCAGGAACCGGTCCTCGTAGGACAGGGTCACGGTGTCCGAGGCGGTCTCCCAGTGGCCCTTGCGGGCGATCTCGTGAGCGGTGGGCAACTGGGTCATGTCAGGTCCTTGGTCTTGGAAACGGCGCGACGGCAGGGCCGCGAAACGAAGAAGGCCACGGCCCGGACGATCCCGGGCGCGTGGCCTTGATGCATGTCTCCGGCGCGCGCGTCAAAGCGCGCTGCGCGGGCAGAGATCAGAGGTAGTAGACGTCGTGGAAGACGTGGCGCACGATGTCCTCGCGGCGGATGCCACGCTCGGCCAGCTCGGCGTCGGACAGGCGCTGCAGCGCTTCGATGCGGCGCAGGCGCGGGTTCGCTTCGCCCATCGCAACGATCACGTTGCCGATCGAGGTCAGAAGACGGGTAAAGAACGGTGCGGCGACGTGGCGCTCGCTTGCGGTCATGAATGCCATTTGTAGGAACCTTCCTATTGATGTTCAGGTCCCCTCCCTTGCCAACAAGGTAAGCGATGCTGCCCGAGTTCTCAAATGCTGCATCTGCATTGTCGGGTTTCTGCAGGTGCATAGGTCGCAGATGGTTCAATATTAAACTTTCCACTGGTTTCCCGCTCATCGCACCGCCTTGACGCTGGTATATATGTAACGGTCTTCGCCATGCGCATGGCTGGACTGCACCAGATAGGACACTCCGAGCTCGGGAAGCCAGTTCACGTAGTCGGTCACCTCGTAGGGATCGGGGCTGTAGGTCTGGACCACCGGAATCATGTCGAACGTGCATTTGCCCAGCCCGATCTCGGTGACCGGCCCGAACGCATAGCTCTGGCGCTCGGGCTCCGAGCCGCCGCCTTCCTCCACGGTGACGTCGACCGCCCAGTCGCCTTCCGGAGTCGGGCGCGGCATCTCGGCCGCGGGCATCGGATAGGAGAAGCGCACCTGCGTCTCGGGCAGCAGCTCGCCCTCGGCCAGCCCCACGTTGTCGAGCACGTAGAGCCCCTGCCCCAGCAGGATGCGGCTCTCCTCGCTGCCGCTGGTGTAGGTCGAGAGCACCACGTTCTCGCTCACCCGGCGGAACAGCTCGGTGTCTCCATCGAGGGTGCGAAACAGGATCCCGGTATCGAGATCCTCGGCGGTCGGGCAGACGGCCGGCGCCACCGTGGGCAGCGCCAGCGCGACGAGGGGCGCAAAGAGCTTCATGCCGAGCCCTCTACCCCGTTGCTTCAGTAGAGGAAATAGCGCTGCGCCATCGGCAGCTCGGTGGCCGGCTCGCAGGTCAGCAGCTCGCCATTGGCGCGCACCTCGTAGGTCTCGGGATTCACCTCGACCTCCGGCGTCTCGGCATTGTGGATCAGGTCCTTCTTGCCGATGCCGCGCGTGTTCTTAACCGCGACCGTCTGCTTGGCGAGGCCCAGCGAGGCGCCGATGCCCTCGGCCTGCGCCGCCTCGGAGACGAAGATCACCGCCGAATTCTCGACCGAGCGACCGTAGGCGCCCCACATGGGCCGCGAATAGACCGGCTGCGGCGTCGGGATCGAGGCGTTGGGATCGCCCATCTGCGCGCAGACGATGGTGCCGCCCATCAGCACCATCTCGGGCTTCACCCCGAAGAAGGCCGGCGACCAGAGCACCAGGTCGGCACGCTTGCCGACCTCGATGGAGCCGATCTCCTGCGAGATGCCATGCGCGATGGCGGGGTTGATGGTGTACTTGGCGATGTAGCGGCGGACGCGGAAGTTGTCATTGTGGCCGGTCTCGTCCGAGAGCCGCCCACGCTGCTTCTTCATCTTGTCGGCGGTCTGCCAGGTGCGGATGATCACTTCGCCCACGCGGCCCATGGCCTGGCTGTCCGAGGCGATGATCGAGAACGCGCCCATGTCGTGCAGGATGTCCTCGGCGGCGATGGTTTCGCGGCGGATGCGGCTCTCGGCAAAGGCCACGTCCTCGGGGATCGACTTGTCGAGGTGGTGGCAGACCATGAGCATGTCGAGATGCTCTTCCAGCGTGTTGCCGGTATAGGGCCGCGTCGGGTTGGTCGAGCTAGGCAGCACGAACTCCTCGCCGCAGATCTTGATGATGTCCGGGGCATGGCCGCCGCCCGCGCCCTCGGTGTGGAAGGCGTGGATGGTGCGGCCCTTCATGGCGCCCACGGTGTTCTCGACGAAGCCGGACTCGTTGAGCGTGTCGGTGTGGATCATCACCTGCACGTCCCAGGCATCGGCGACGCTCAGGCAATTGTCGATGGTGGCGGGGGTGGTGCCCCAGTCCTCGTGCAGCTTGAGGCAGCAGGCGCCGGCCTTGATCTGCTCTTCCAGCGGCGCCGGCAGCGAGGCGTTGCCCTTGCCGGCGAAGGCGAGGTTCATCGGAAAGGCGTCGGCGGCCTGCATCATGCGGCCAAGATGCCACGGACCGGGCGTGCAGGTGGTGGCCAGCGTGCCATGCGCCGGGCCGGTGCCGCCGCCGAGCATGGTGGTCAGGCCAGAGTGCAGCGCGTCCTCGATCTGCTGCGGGCAGATGTAGTGGATATGGCTGTCCATGCCGCCGGCAGTCAGGATGCGTCCCTCGCCGGCGATCACCTCGGTTCCGGGGCCGACGATGATGCTGACGCCGGGCTGGGTGTCGGGGTTGCCGGCCTTGCCGATCGTGTGGATGCGCCCGTCCTTGAGGCCGACATCGGCCTTGTAGATGCCGGTGTGGTCGACGATCAGCGCATTGGTGATGACGGTGTCGACCGCGCCCTCGGCGCGGGTCGCCTGGCTCTGGCCCATGCCGTCGCGGATCACCTTGCCGCCGCCAAACTTGACCTCTTCACCGTAGACCGGGGCGTTGCCGCCCACCGCCTGACCCACCGCCTCGGCGGTCAGGTCACGCTCGACCTCGATGATCAGGTCGGTGTCGGCGAGGCGCAGCTTGTCGCCGGTGGTGGGGCCGAACATGGCGGCATAATCGGCGCGGGAGATCGTGGCTGGCATGTGGTGGTCCTTGGTCATCAGGTCGGCATCGGCGTCCGCAGCGTCCTGCCGCGCGCCGGTTGGATTTAAGTCAGACGGGCGTCCCGGGCTCGTGCGTGCGGCGCGCCGCGGGCACGGCCTTGAGCCCCGAGTCGGCGCGCGGACGGCCACCGCCGGCCAGCGCCACCGGGCCGCAGATCCCCATGCTCATCGGCGCGGGCATCAGCGACGCCGTCGCCAGCGGCTGGCGGGCGTTCCAGAATGCCTTCTGCTGCATCACCCCGGCCTCGTAGACGGCCTGGGCCATGCGCATCTGCAGGCTGATCATCTCGACCCCCATCTGCATGGCGGTAAATCCCCAGTAGGTCGGCAACATCGCGGCACCCTCCTCGGTCGATGCGTCGTTCAGGCTCCGAAATTCATGTTCGGCCCGCGCTTGGCGAGCCGCTTGCGGTTCGAACGCGCCTTGCGCTCCAGCGGTCCGGCCCACGCCATGACCACGCGCTCGGGCGCGGCCCCGCCCATGGCTGCGCGACTGGCGCTCCACCAGCTCTGCATCAGCGCCGGGCTCTTTTCCGTCACCATGCGCACGTTCTCGGACGGATCCACCGACCACAGCCCGGCCATGCCGAGCGTCCGGTAGGCCACCACCTGCTGCGCCTCGGCCGCCAGCGAGGCGACCTTCAGCGCACTGCGCTGCCATTCCAGCATCTGGCTGAACATCTCAGAGCGCTCCCATGATCTTCTGGTTGAAGCCGTAGATCTTCCGCGCGCCGGAGATCGGGATCAGGTTGACCTCGCGGCGCTGACCCGGCTCGAAGCGCACAGCGGTGCCGGCAGCGATGTCGAGCCGCAGGCCGCGCGCGGCGTCGCGATCGAAGTCGAGCGCCGGGTTGGTCTCGGCGAAATGGTAGTGCGAGCCCACCTGCACCGGGCGATCACCCGTGTTCGCCACCATCAGCGTGATCGCCTCGCGATCGGCGTTGAGGGTGAGCTCCCCCTCGGCGGGGATCAGCTCGCCCGGGATCATTTGCGGCCCCGGAGGCGCGCCAGCGCCAGCGGTGCGCCCACCGCCACGACGCCAAGCAGCGCCACGACGATCAGCCACGAGGCCCCGTCATGCGGGTGCACGTGCGGCGCATCGCCGGAATGGGCCAGCGCCGGACCGGCGACAAGGGCGAGAGGGAGAGCGTATTTCATTGCGGTATCCTTCTGAGGGGAGATCAGCGGATCGGGTTGTGGACGGTGACCAGCTTGGTGCCGTCCGGGAAGGTGGCCTCGACCTGCACTTCGTGGATCATCTCGGAGATGCCGTCCATGCATTGCTCGGCGCTGATGACCTGCGCACCGGCCTCCATCATCTCGGCCACGGAGCGTCCGTCGCGGGCGCCCTCGACCACCGCGTCGGTGATCAGCGCCACCGCCTCCGGGTAGTTCAGCTTCACGCCGCGGGCGAGGCGTTTGCGCGCCACTTCGGCGGCCATTGCGACAAGCAGCTTGTCCTTTTCGCGGGGGGTCAATTGCATGGGTCAGATCATCCAGGGTCGTGGAAGTTCGGCGCCGCTCAGGCGGCGCAGGACAGGGGCAAGGTGGCCCCGCAGTGTGTAGCCGTCAACGGAAACCAGACGGAGTACCAGAAGTTCCTCCGACAGCGCCGAGACCCCCGCCGTCTCCGGCAGCATCTCGCGCAGCGCATCGCGCAGGGTGGAGGCCCCGGGGGCGGCATGGATCACCGTTGCCACCGCCCCGGCACCGCCGGCAATCGCCGGATGCGCGAGGGTATCGGCAGCATCGCCGCTCAGGTGCAGCCGGTCGGCAAAGGCCAGCCGGCCGTCGACGCGCAGGTCGATATGGTCGCGCAGGCGCAGGTCGTGCAGCACCTCGCCCATCGCGTGGCGGCCAAAGACCAGGGACTCGCAGGCGGTGAGCCTTGCGTCCGCGGCCATGTCGATGCGCAGCCGCCGGTCGAGCGCGCCGCCCTCGAAGAGGATGGTTTCCTGCGGCAGCCAGTCGAGCCGTGCGCCGGCCTCGAGCGCCAACCGGGTCTCGACCCGGCCGGTCTCGGCGGGCAGCGCGCGGTAGACACGCTCGGCCGCCTGCGTGGTCATCACGAGATGCGAGCCAGCCTCGGCGCGCGCCTCGACATCGAAGGCATCGCCCCCGGTCACCCCGCCCGAGCTGTTGAGATAGACCGCCTGCAACGCGTCTTTCACACGCGGAAACAGCAGCTTGGAGCTTCCGGACATGTGCAGGTCCGAAATCGCCGAGCGGCCGTTGCGCAGACGGACACCCAACCGGGCCTTCCCTCTTGCGCGCTGCGCGGCAATGGCGGCGGGCGCGGTCATCTGCGGCTGATCATATGGTATGGCGCGGCCCTCCTGCGGCAGGCACCCTTGGCAGACCCTGCGGCAAGGGCAAGCAGGCGACCCGCCTCACGAACCGGCTCGGAGCCTGAGAGGCGCCTCAATGCGCATGATGAGGGCGATATGGCCCGAAACGCCCGCAAATTGGGCGAAATGAAAATCACGTCTCCCGCTCGCTCTCAGCCCGGATCTGCACTCCCTGATCGCAACGGGCGGGCTTGAGGTCGAGCACTGGCGTGCCGTCGAGGCAGTCGAGCCCGCGCACCACCAGCACCGGCCCCTCGCGGCGCACGAGCCGGACCATCGAGCTGCCGATGGGGTTGGGACGTTGCGGCGAGCGCAGGCTGAAGGTGCCGCGCGGCCCGTCGCTGCCGCGCGGACGCTGAGTCAGCAGATCGCGGCGCGAACGGTCAAGCCAGTAGAGCAGCTCGAGCCAAGCCTTGCCCTCGATCCCGGCCAGCGCCGGCTCGAGACGCGGATCGAGCTCGACGCGGCACTCGGGCCCCTCCTCCGGATCGCCCTGCCGCGGACAGTCGGCCCGGGTGAGGAACGGGGTGCGGATGCGCCCGATGAAGCGCAACTGCGCGTCATCCGCTGGCGGCAGATCGACGGTGGTCTCTCCGGGGCGGATCTCGGCCTCGTCCGACATGGCTGGGTCTCCTTGCTTTGCGCTCAGCCTAGCGCCTCGTACGCGGCGCCGCCACGGGCTCGGACACGGATCAGCCCTTGCGCGCCGCTTTCAGCCCTTCGAGCGCCATGCGCGCGCCATCGGCCACGACCACCGGCACCGCCTGCGCCTCGAGCGCCAGCCGGTACGGCTGCGCGGCGTTGCCCTCGGCGACGATGGCGACGCTCTGCCCCAGCCAGTAGGGCTTGGCGGCGGCGAGCTCCATGCCAACCAGAAGCCCCATGGCGCGCGACGCCGCGAGCGTGTCGCCAAGACCGCTGAGATGGCGCTCGGCGCGGATCACCGCGAGCTCACCGGCGAAATTCGCCGGGCGCCCCATGACCTGATCCGCCGCCTGCAGCAGCGCGTCCTCGTCGAACGCGGCGGGGGCGTCGACACCCAGCGCCTCGGGCGCGCCCAGCAGATCGAAGAGCGTCCCGGTCAGAACGCTGCGAAAGCTGACGATCTCGCCTGCACTCACATGCACCCAGCGGCTCTGCGCCCCGGGCAGGCAGATCACCCCGTCGAAGCGCGGGTTGAGCGAAAGAAAGCCCGCAACCCGGGTCTCCTCGCCATGCAGCACGTCCACCGGGCGCTCCTGCGCGATGCCGGGAAGGCGGTGCAGATCGCCGTCGCGCTGCGCCTGCGCCAGCTTCGGCGGAGTGCAGGGTACGGCGGCGAATGGCAGCTTCGCGGCGCCGCTGACAACGACCGGCGTGCCCGGATCGAGGCCGGGCAGCGCATGGCTCAGGGTGCGGGAGAGGTCCTCGCCTCCCTCCGCGATGCACTCGGTCTGGGCCAGGACGGTGTCATCCGCGGCCATCTGCCAGATGCGCAGACGACTCTCGCGGTGTTCGGCGGCGATCCAGTCGGGCGTTGTCATGGGCGGCACTCCTTCTGCCGCGACAGGTACGCCCCGCGCCGCCGCGGTTCAAGGCCGGGGCGCAACGCCTCTCAGGGCCACCACGCCTGCCCGACCTCGACCAGCAGCTTGAGACAGAGCAGCCCGAGCGCCACGTTGACCAGGAGGAAGAAGGCGCGTTCCGGCAGCCAGCGGGTCACGCGATAGCCCGACCACGCGCCGATGAGCGCCAGCGGCGCCAGCACCGCGATCTGCTGCAGGCTGTCCCAGGTCACCTGCCCGGCGAGGATGTAGGGCGGCAGTTTCATCCAGTTGATGCAGGCGAAGGTGATGGTGGCCGTACCCGCGAAGGTCATCTTGGGCATCTTCTGCGGCAGCGTATAGGCTTGGAACGGCGGCCCACCGGCATGGCTGATATAGCTGGTGAACCCCGCGAGCGCGCCCCAGAACAGCCCGCGCGGCACGTCCGCCGGGCGGGCGGCGAAATCGCCCGCCAGCCGCTTGCGCAGCGCGTCGGCAAGATAGCCCAGCCCGATCAGCGCCACGACGAGCTTGGTGGCCTCGACCGGCACCCGCGAGATCAGCAGGAAGGCGACGAAGATGCCGATGGCCGCCGCCGGGATCAGGATTTTCAGGTTGCGCGCGGAATAATGCCCGCGGAACAACCAGACCGCGTAGACATCGGCGAGGATGTACATCGGCAGCAGCAGGCCCGCGGCGGCAGCAGGGGCGATGAAGATCGACAGGATCGGGACACCCATCATCGCCACCATGGGCAAACCGCCCTTCGACATGCCGACAAAGAACGTCGCCGCCCCTGCGGCGATCCAGAAAGCGACCGTCTGTTCCAATGCCTGCCCTTTGCCTCACGTCACCAACCCCGCCCGTCATGCACCGGGCCGGCGGTGACGAAAAGGGAAAAGCCATCAGGCCGCTTCGCGGGAATGCGCCTTCAGCATCGGACAGGTCAGCTCTGCATCCTCCTGCAACGGGCGGTTGGGCCGCAGACCTGCCGCCTTGAGGTCGTCGTGATAGGCGCGCACCGCCTCGTGGGAGGACATGCCGTCACGGATCACGCGGCGCATCGCGACCAGCATCAGCACCGGATCCTCGCAGTGGAAACTCTCGCGGCTGAAGTTCGCCAGCCGGGCACCGTGGCGTTCCGCCTGCGCCAGCCGCTCGAGGCAGTCGCGGGTGGTGCCGTTCGGGCAGCCGGTGACGCCGATGACGATACGCGAGGGGTGCCAGCCTGCCAGCTCCTCGGTGGCGGCAGGGCCGTGGTAATCGACCTCGATGAAGATCGGCCGCTCGCGCCGCGCCACCCCGGCGAGGCTGCGGATCAGGATATCGTTGCGGAAGGCGGCATAGTCGGCATCGCCGGTGTCGATTTCCACCTTCGGATCCGAGACCTGCAGGAAGTGCCGGATGCCGACCTTGCTGGCGATGTCGCGAAATTCGCAATAGGCGGTGAGCGTGGCGTGATCCTGCTCGGGACTGTTGTAGAAGGTCATGCCGTAAAGCCCGAGATTGGCCACCGGCTTGACCGCGTCGAGCCGGGCAGAGCGGAACGGCAGCGCCGGATAGGACGGATAGGCGCCGCCGCGCACGCGCCACATGTCGGTGGGATCGTTGAGCCGCACCGCGGGCGTGGCGGTGGCGCGGGCATAGACGCCGGATTCCGCCAGCATCTCGGCGGTGGAGAGAGAGGTCAGCACGATATCGGCAAGGTCGCTTTCGATCACCCGCCGGACGTCGGCCCGGTAGGCGGCAAGCGGGCGCGGCCGCCCCAGCCCATCGCGCCCGGTGGCCGAACACCCGCGCAGCAGATCGGCATCCTTGGCGAAGGTGATGATGAAATCCCGGCGGCTGTAATCCTCGGCCGTGATCTTGGCGAGTTTCTCGTCGATGCGTCTCATGTCTGCGGGTCCGCCATGCCATCTTGCCGTATTGCGCCATTCAACACCCGGCAAGGCCGGAGGCGCCACGACCGCAGCTTAGCCGATCACAGCTTACGCAATGGTAAAGGCGCTCAGACCGGCACCACGTCGACGTGATGGGTGGTCTTGTGCGACCCCGAGGAGCGCAGCGAGCCCTTGACCGGGGCCACGTCGGAATAGTCGCGCCCGAAGGCCACGGTGACATGATCGGTGCCGGCGCGGATGGCGTTGGTGGGATCGAAGGCGACCCAGCCGGTCTCGGCGCCGCACCAGGCCCGCACCCAGGCATGCATGGCGTCGGCCCCCTCGAGCCGCTTCTGCCCCTTGGGCGGTATCGTGCGCAGAAATCCCGAGACGTAGCCCGCCGGGATGCCGATGGCACGCAACCCGGTGATCATCACGTGGCTGATGTCCTGGCAGACGCCGCGGCGGGCGCGGAACGCCTCGATCGGGGTGGTGGTGACCTCGGTGGCGCCGGGATCGAAGGCAAAGGCCTCGTGCAGGGCCGCGCTCACCGCGTCGACTGCCGCCAGCGCCGAAAGTCCGGGCGATACGCAGTCGCGGACGAAGGCGGCGATCTCCGGCTCGGGTCGCAGCCGTGGCGAGGCGCCGAGGAAATGATGCGGGCTTTCGGGCGCGATGCTCTGGATCTGCGCCACCTCGCGCGGCACGTCCTCGAGCGCGCAGGACAGATCCAGCCCGCGCGACGGCTCGTGGCACAACACACGGCCCTTGAACAGGAAATCGATCTCCGTGAGCCGCCGTTCATGCGCCAGCTCGGTGCAGGGATTGCCGAAGAAATCGAGATCGTCGATGCGGTGATCCGGAGCCGGATCGGTGGTCACCACGCCGTAGAGCAGCTGTTGGTCCGGCAAGGTGCGCGGCAGCATCCGCAGCAGCGTCCGGCTTGCCGCCGCCGGGCTCTGGTAGCTGTAGGCGATGCGCAGGGTGATGTCGTATGTCTGGCTCATGGGCATCAGCTCAGGTACTGCGCGGTCAGCGCTTCCGAGATCGCCGCAAGCTCGCGGCGTGTGCGCGACAGGCGCCGCGCGGTGATCTGTTCGGGCGTGGCCACCGCCATGGCAGTCTGCAACATCAGGATCTTGCGCCCGGCGTCACCCATGCTCTGGGCACCGGAAAGCTCGGCCAGCTTGCTCTCTTCCTCGCGCACCCGGTCGATCTGGAACAGGATCGAGCGCGGGTTGTCCCGGTCGAGCGCCAGCATGTCGATCACCGTGTCGCGGGTGGTCTCGACCGAATAGCGGCGGCGATGGGTCATCACGCTGTCGCCGATCTCGACCGTGGCATCGAGCCCTCCGTCGAGCCCCTCGGCCGCGGCAAAGCTCGTCAGCACCGAGGCCATGTGGTCGGCCCGCTCGAGTGCCCGTCCGATCGACAGGAAGCGCCAGCCGAGGAAGCGGAACATGTTCTCGTGCACGAGGCCCGAGAACCCGGCGGTCTTGCGCAGCAGCACGCTCATGGCGCGGGCGGCGTCGTCACCGGGGGTGACGCGGTCCGACAGCTCGCGGGCGCTGTCCGCAAGATCGTTCAGCGCGCTCCAGCCGTCGGTGGAGAAGCGGTCGCGCACCTTGCTGGCGCAGGTCAGCGCCGCATCGAGATGGCTCAGCAGCGCGTCGGGCACCGGCTCGCGCGTCTCGAAGCCGTAGCTCTCGAGGAACCGGCCAAGGCTGTCGACCAGCGGCACCGTGCGCCGGCCGTATTCCTCGAGCCGCAGGTGATAGGCGCGCAGCACCCGCACGCCGCCCTCGGCGCGCTCGACATAGCGCCCGAGCCAGTAGAGATTGTCCGCCGCCCGCGCCGGGAGAAGCCCCGGCAGGCGGCGCAGGAACGGGCCGCTCTGCTTGCTGCTGAGCGTGTCCTGCACCACCGGCTGATCGGCCATGATCCACACATCCGCCACCGAGCCGCCGGCCTGCATGCCCAGCGCGGTGGGATCACCGCTGCGCCCGATCCGGGCGTAGCCGCCGGGCATCACCGCCCAGCCATTGGGCGTGCGGGCCGCGAAGACCCGCACCACCATGGGGCGCGGCACCAGCTTGCCGTCGATCATTGCCGGCGTGGTCGAGAGCGTCACCGCCTCCTGCCCCACCAGCTGCGCCCCCTCGCGCTCGATCCAGTCCGACACGGATTCGTCGGCACCGCAGGGAAACTTGCCGCCCACGGCGGTGTTGACCTCGATGTCGAAGGGCAGCTTGGTCGATTGCGCCGATCCGATCATCATGCGGTCGAGATTGGCCTGCACGTAGGCCCGCTCGGTCTCCTGCCCGCACCACCACGTGGCGATGTTGGGCAGGCGCAGCGGTGCGCCGATCAGGTGGCGCGCGATGCGCGGCAGGAAGGCCATCAGCGCCCGGCTCTCGAGCACGCCCGAGCCCAGGCAGTTGACCATGTCCATCGCCCCCGCCCGCAGCGCCGCGACCATGCCCGGCGTGCCCAGCGCCGAGGTCTCGTCAAGCTCGAGCGGATCGGCGAAACGCGAATCCAGACGCCGCCAGAGCACGCCCACCGGCTCGGGGCCGTTGATGGTACGCACAGCGAGGCGGCCGTCCTGCACCTTGAGATCCTCGCATTCCAGCAGCGAGAAGCCGAGGTAGCGGGCGATGTAGGCGTGTTCGTAATAGGTGTCGGTGTGCTGGCCGGGGGTCAGGATGCCGACCCGCCCCTCGCTGTCGCCGCGCAGCCCGTTCATCGCATCGCGGAAGCTGCGGAAGAAGCCGGCGAGGCGCTCGATATTGGTCTTCTGGAACAGGTCGTGAAAGATCCGCGTCGAGGCCATGCGGTTTTCCAGTGCGAACCCCGCCCCCGAGGGCGCCTGCGTGCGGTCGCCAAGCACGAACCAGCTGCCGTCCGGCGAGCGGCCGAGCTCGAAGGCGAGGAAGTGCAGGTAATGGCCGGAGCGCGGTTTCATCCCCACCACCGGGCGCAGCCATTCCGGGTTCTGCGCCACCAGGTCGGCGGGCAGGAAACCGTCGCGAACGAGGTCGCCGGGACCGTAGAGGTCAGCCATCACCCGCTCGAGCAGCTCGGCGCGCTGCGCGATGCCGTCGGCCAGTGCCGCCCATTCGGCCTCGGCGATGACCACAGGCACGTGGCTCAGCGGCCAGTCGCGCACCGTCGAGCCGGTGCCCGTCCCGGTCGTGTTGTGCTGGCGGAAATAGACGCCGGTGTCGTGCAGGTACTGGTCACCGCGGGCAAACGAGCGCGCCAACGTCTCGGCGCTCTGCCCGGCGAGGTGACGCATCAACGCGTCCCACACCGGACGCATGGAGCCGTCCGGGCGTTTCAACTCGTCGGCCACGCCCTCGATCGGGGCGTAGCCGGAAAGGAACCGGGTCATCTGGTCCGGCGCCATGGAGGTCACCCCATCCTGCTTGATGCTCAGAGGCCGGGCATCCGGCGCAGATCAAGCGTCATCGGGAATTCCGGATGCGGATGCTCGGGTGCCGGCCAATAGGAGCCGGGGGTATGACCCATCTTCTCGAATCGCGCAAGACGCCGCGCGTCGGCCTCGTTGGTGTTGACCGGGAAGGTGTCGTAGTTGCGCCCGCCGGGATGCGCCACGTGATAGGTGCAGCCGCCCAGCGCCCGGCCGGTCCAGGTATCGAAGATGTCGAACACCAGCGGCGCGTTGACCGGCAGCGTCGGGTGCAGCGCCTCCGCCGGCTGCCACGCCTTGAAGCGCACGCCGCCGACCTTCACGCCGCTGGCCTTGGTCCCCGCCAGCGGCACCGGCCGCTTGTTGCAGGTGACGATGTAGCGCTCCGGGTCCATCGCGGTGAGCTGCACCTGCATGCGCTCGACCGAGCTGTCGGTGTAGCGCACGGTGCCGCCGATGGCGCCGCGCTCGCCCAGCACGTGCCAGGGCTCGAGCGCCTGGTTGAGCTGCAGGTGCACGCCCTCGTAATCGACCTCGCCGGCGAAGGGGAAGCGGAACTCCTTCTGCGCCTCGTACCACTCCGAGCGGAACTCGAAGCCATGCGCCTTGAGGTCGCGCAGCACCTCGAGGAAATCCTCCCAGACGAAATAGGGCAGCATGAAGCGGTCATGCAGCGTGGTGCCCCAGCGCACCGGGCGGCTTTGGACCGGCGCCTTCCAGAAGCGCGCCAGAAGGCCGCGGATCAGCACCTGCTGGGCCAGGCTCATCTTGGCATCGGGCGGCATCTCGAAGCCGCGGAACTCCACGAGGCCCAGGCGGCCCGTCGGGCCGTCGGGCGAAAACAGCTTGTCGATGCAGATCTCGGCCCGGTGGGTGTTGCCTGTCACATCGATCAGCATGTTGCGCAGCAGCCGGTCGGTGAGCCACGGCTGCGGCGGCTCGCCCTCTTCCGGTCCGGGGAAATGCGACAGCGCGATCTCGAGCTCGTAGAGGCTGTCATGCCGGGCCTCGTCGATGCGAGGCGCCTGGCTGGTCGGGCCGATGAAGAGGCCCGAGAACAGGTAGCTCAGCGAGGGATGCTGCAGCCAGTAGAGGATCAGCGAGCGCATCAGGTCGGGCCGGCGCAGGAACGGGCTGTCGAGCGTGGTCGCACCGCCCACCACGACGTGGTTGCCGCCGCCGGTTCCGGTGTGCTTGCCGTCGATCATGAACTTGTCGGCGCCGAGACGGCTCTGGCGGGCCTCCTCGTAGACCGCTTCAGTGATCTCCTTGCAATCCTCCCAGCTGTGGGCGGGATGGATGTTGACCTCGATGACGCCGGGATCTGGCGCCACGCGGATCACGTTCATGCGGCTGTCATGCGGCGGGGTGTAGCCTTCGATATGGATCGGCAGGCCAAGCTCCTCTGCGGTCTCCTCGGCGGTGGCCAGCAGCTCGAGGTAATCCTCCAGCGCCTCGACCGGCGGCATGAACAGGCACAGCCGCCCGTCACGCGGCTCGATGGCGATGGCGGTACGCACCTGCCCGCCCTCGGGATCGACGCCCTGCTCCATGATCTTCTGCCGCCGCCCGGCGTCGCGCGCTTCCGAGACCGGCTGCTCGTGGCCCGGCGTCACCTCGGGCAGGACCGCGGCCTCTTCCTCGGCGATCTTTGCTTCTTCCCTGGCGATGCGCTCGAGCTCGGCCATCAGGGCGCGGCGCTGCTCCTCGCGCTCGGCGTGGAAATCCGGCAGCGGGGTGACCGGCACCGAGGGGTCGGTGGGGTAGACATAAGGGTAGGCCGAGGGCGCGATGTAGGGCAGCGCCCCCAGCGGCAGGCGGAAGCCCACCGGGCTGTCGCCGGGGATCAGGAAGAGCTGGCCGCGACGCGTCTTCCAGTGCTCCGAGCGCCAGCGCGTCGAGGGCTGCGCCTTGGACTGCCAGCGCTGGATCGGCAGCACGTAGCCCGCCGGCGTCTCGAGCCCGCGCGAGAACACCTTGGCGATGCGTGCCCGCGTCTCGGGATCCTTGAGCTTGCTGTCCTCGGGGGTCACATTCGACGGCAGATCCGCCTCCTTGAGGATCCATTCGACCGGGTCCTCGTAGGTCGGATGCACATAGTCGGCCTCGAGCCCGAGGTTCTCGGCAAAGGCCGACATGAACTGGTCGGCCTGCGCGGCATCGGCGCCCTTCGCGGTCTCCTTGGCGACCAGATCGGGGTTCTTCCAGATCGGCAGCCCGTCGCGGCGCCAGTAGAGCGAGAAGGTCCAGCGCGGCAGGGTCTCGCCGGGATACCACTTGCCCTGCCCGTAATGCAGGAAGCCGCCCGGCGCGAAGCGTTCGCGCAGGCGCCGGATCAGCGTGTCGGCGCGGTCGCGCTTGGTCGGGCCCACGGCCGCGGTGTTCCACTCGGCGCTCTCGAAATCGTCGATGCTGACAAAGGTCGGCTCGCCGCCCATGGTGAGCCGCATGTCCTGCGCGGCGATGGTGGCGTCGACCTTCTCGCCCAGCGCGTCGAGCGCCTGCCACGACTCCTCGGAGAACGGCTTGGTGATGCGCGGATGCTCGGCCACGCGGGTGACCTGCATGTCGAAATCAAAGCTCACATGCGGGTTGCCCACCGCCGAGAAGCCGCCGGTGATCGGGGCGGCGTTGCGGTAATGCGGCGTGGCGGCGAGGGGGATGTGGCTTTCGCCGGTCAGCAGACCCGAGGTCGGGTCAAGCCCGATCCAGCCGGCGCCCGGAAGGAACACCTCGCACCATGCGTGCAGATCGGTAAAGTCGTGATCCGTCCCCGACGGCCCGTCAAGCGCCTGCAGGTCGGGTTTCAGCTGGATCAGGTAGCCCGAGCAGAACCGCGCCGCGAAGCCAAGATTGCGCAGGATCTGCACCAGCAGCCACGAGCTGTCGCGGCACGAGCCACGCTTGTGCTGCAGCGTCTCTTCCGGGGTCTGCACCCCGGGCTCCATGCGCACGATGTAGTCGATATGCTTCTGCAGCTTGGCGTTGATGTCGACAAGGAAGTTGACCGTGTTGACCGGCTCGCGCGGGATGCTCTGCATGTAGGCGGCAAGATGTGGGCCGACCTCGTCGGGGCGCGCGTAGATGCGCAGGTCGTTGCGGAACTCTTCCGGGTACTCGAAGGGCCATTCCTGCGCTTCTTCATCGACGAAGAAGTCGAACGGGTTGTAGACCGTCATGTCGGCGACGAGATCGACCTCGATCTTGAACTCGGTCACCGGCTCGGGGAACACGTAGCGCGCCAGCCAATTGCCGTAGGGGTCCTGCTGGTGGTTCACGAAATGGCCCTCGGGGCCGACCTTGAGCGAGTGCGAAATCACCCGTGTGCGCGAATGCGGCGCCGGGCGCAGCCGGATCAGCTGCGGCCCGAGCGTGACCGGACGGTCATACTTGTAATGCGTCAGGTGGTGAATGCTTGCCGTGATGGCCATGGGATCGGTCCGCCCGTGATGCTGTCTCGTGGATCGGGTTCAGAAGAACTTGGATACAGGCCCTTGTAAAGCCTGACGCTTCCCGCGACGCGACCGGGGCGTGACGCTGCTCAGATCCCGTGCGGCGACGCTGTGCGCCCTGCCCTCCTCCGATGGTCGCATATCGCGCCTGTGCCCCTGCGGGCTAGGCTCCGGCGACGCAACGCGCCTGACACATCCGCACAACACCGAGGAGCGCCGACATTTCCCCCGTGGCAGATCATATCGACCGTGTCTTCAGGACCGTCTCATCCGACAGAGCTGCCGCCATGTCGTCTCTCGCTGCTTCGTGGCGGCGCTCGATGCAGCATCACGGGCTCGACCCGGCGACCCGACAGGGCACACGCCGGCTCGAGGACCTTACCCTCGCCCATCGCCGCGCCATGCTGGAGCGCTTCCTGCTGGTCTCGGCACCGAAGCTCGACCAGCTCTTCGGGCTGGTGGCGAGCTCGGGCTGCGGCGTGCTGCTGACCGACAGCGAAGGGCTGGTGCTCGACCAGCGCTGTTCGCAGGCCGATGCCGACACCTTTGAGGGCTGGGGGCTCTGGCCCGGAACCGACTGGAGCGAGGCCGCCGAGGGCACCAACGGCATCGGCACCTGCCTCGCCGAGGCGCGCCGGGTGACGATCCATCGCGGCGATCATTTCCTCGCCCGCAACATCGGCATGAGCTGCATGGACGCGCCGATCTTCGGCCCCGACGGGCGCATCGTGGCGGCGCTCGACGTGTCCTCGGCGCGGGCCGACCAGACCGAGGGCTTCAACCGGCTGATCGCCGCCACCGTGGCGCAGACCGCGCGCAGCATCGAGGCCGACTATTTCCGCGCCTCCTTCCCCGACGCCCGTATCCTCGTGGGCGACAGCGACGATGGCGAGACAGCAGTGCTTCTGGCGGTGGATGGCGACGACCTTGTCGTGGGCGCGACCCGCGGCGCGCGCCGGGCCTTCCAGCTCGAGAGCAAGGGCGCGCTGAAGCCGCGCCCGGCGGCGGATCTCTTCGGCCGCGAGGACGGCCCCACGGGTTTCGAGCGCGCCGAGCGCGCGGCGGTGATCCGCGCCCTGACCCGCGCCGAAGGCAATGTCAGCAAGGCGGCCCGCGATCTCGGCATCGGCCGCGCGACGCTCTACCGCCGCATGAAACGGCTGGGCATCGGGGACTGACGGTCGACTATTTTTAACCGCCTTTTCCGATTGTTGCCCTGCACGCCTAGACAGAAAGGCTGCGCAGTTCGCCCTCATGCGTGACCAGCGTGATGCGTCTCACGCCGCCGAGTGCTGTCGCGGCCCGGTGCAGCGCGTCTGCGTCCATCATGCAGCCAGCGGTCGAGAGCGCATCGGCCAGTGCCGCGCTCTCGGCCTCGACGCTCACCGTCGACCAGAGCACGCCCCCTGCCCCGCGCGGATCGAGGATATGGGTTTCCTGTCCCAGACGCAGCGCCGCCGGGCTCGAGGTCGCGACCGCGCCGGTGTCCAGCGTGCGGGTGCCGAGTGGCCCGTGCTCCGGGTCCGAGAGTCCCAGCCGCCACGGCCCGCCGAGGGCGCGAAACTCGCCGATATTGATCAGTGCCTGCCCGAAGCCGCGCGCCGCCAGCAGCTCTGCCACGGCGTCGGTCGCGACACCCTGCGCGATGCCGTTGAAGGTCAGCGCCTGTCCCGACCCCAGCGCGATGCGGTTCCCGTCCCGCACGATCTTCTCCCAGCCGATCCGCGCCCGCGCGGCCGCCACGTCGCCGCCCGAGGCCAGCGCCCGCCAAAGCGGCTGAACGCTGGGATCGAACGCCCCGCCGGTGGCCTCATGCACCCGGTCAGCAAGTTGCATCAGCGCGCGGAACGGCAAGGATGCGTCAAGCTTTCCCGTGCGATTGAGACGCGAGAGCTCTGAGGCGGGATCGTACAGGCTGAACCGTGCCTCACACGCGCGGATCTTCGCGAGCGCCGCCTCCAGCGCGTCTTCGGCGCCGGGGCCATGCAGGGTGATTTCGGCCTCGGCCCCAAGCGCCATGCCGCGCCAGCGCGCCGGCGCCAGCGCCCGCGCGGGTCCGGCGGCAAAGGCAGCAGAGATGGTGAGGAAACGGCGGCGGGTCAGGCTCATTCGGCGGGCACCTCCTGGCCAGGGCTTATCGGACGCTTGCGCGCTCTCTGCGCCAGCACCAGCGGCACGCATTGCGCCGGGTCGTCGTGGATCTTCACGCAGTCAAGGCACTGGAAGCATTCGGAATAATCGATCTTCCCGGTCTTCTCGATGGCGCCATAGCGGCAGCGCACCCGGCACAGCTGGCAGGGCGAGCCGCATTCGCTGCGGCGCGCGATCCAGTCTCGCCCGCGCAACAGCCCGCCGATCGCCATCAGCGCCCCCAGCGGGCAGAGGTAGCGGCAGAAGCCCTTGAACAGCACCGCGCTCAGCACGATCAGCCCTGCCGCCCAGGCGACGTAAGGCCACGCCCGCTGGAAATGCGTGGTGATGGCAGTTTTGAAGGGCTCGATCTCGGCCACCGTGTCGATCTCTCCCGGGGCAACGAAGACCGTCGCGATCATGCCCGCCAGCACCACGTATTTCAGCCCCTTGAGGCGCTTGTCCCAGCGGGGACTTGGCTCGATCTGCGGCAGGCGCAGCAGCCGGCCGAGATGCGAAGCGAACTCCTGAAGCGCCCCGAACGGGCAGAGCCAGCCGCAGAAGAAGCCGCGCCCCCAGAGGATGAGCCCCGCGATGGCCGCCGCCCAGACCAGCAGCGAGAACGGGTCGTAGAGCAGGAAGGCGTAGCTGCCACCGTCGAGCGCCGTGCGCAACACGCCAAGCGGTGTCACGATCGACAGCTGCCCCTGCCCCCAGAACCCGATGAAGCCGGTCATCACCGCAAGGATGCCGAGCCTGACCGGGGTGAAGATCCGCAGACCCGCCAGCCGGTTCTGCGCCGGGCCCACGGCGAGCAGCAGCACGATGAGGAAGACGCAGAGCGCGATCAGGTCGGCCTGCCGGTTGAGGATCGCCTCGCGCCATGGCGGCAGCGTCTCCACCGCGCCGGGGCGCAGGAAGAAGCGCTCGGGCGTGGCGTGGGTCAGTTCGAGATCGCGGCGGCCGATCTCGGGCTGGAACATGCCATGCTCGCGCACCGCCGCGACCTTGAGCGTCCAGTCGCGCGCCGGATCGAAGCCGAGCCGCCGGTCGGTGCGCAGGATCATCGCCGTCCCCGCGGGGACACCATCGGCCAGCTCGACGAAGAGATCGGCGTCGCGCAGCGCGATGGGCAACCCGTCCTGCTCGGCCGAGAGCCAATCCGGCGCGGTGTTGCGCACGAAGTCGGGCGAGACCAGCCCGTGGCGCCCGGTCTCGATCAGCAGGATCGGCTCCTCGTCGGGCGAGATCGCGAGGAAGCGCTGCAGCTCCTCGAGCGTTTCCGGGGCGAGGGCGGCACGGGCAATCGAGGCCGGCCCGAGATCGACCACCCAGAGATCGAGATAGGCGCCCTCGGGGTCCTCCGTGGCCTCTGGGTCGTCATCGGCCCAGACGGTGCCGGCAAAGAGCGCGTCGACCTCGGCGTTGCTGACCACCTTGTGGGTCGCGATGCCCTGCGCGACCAGCGCCGCCCAGTCGAGCGCCTCGTCGTGGTCGGGATCGGGATGCGCCGGCGGACCGGAGCTGATGCCGGCCATGCGCTCGCGCGCCACCTCGCGGGCGGCGGCCATGATGCTCTCATGCGCGATGCGCACGCTGGCCGTGGCCTTGGTGACACCGTCGAGATAGACCAGCGCCGAGCCCTCGCCGCCGCCGCCATAGGCGGTGCCGACCACCATCGTCTCGGAGATCGCGTGGCCGGAATACTGCTCGAGAAAGCCCCGCAGCGGCGCCTCGCCCAGCCCCGAGACGAAGATCGGCTCGTTGTGCTCGATCAGCCGCACGTCGAGGAACTGGCCGTCGAGATCGAGCATGACGAAGATGTTGAGCGGCGCGCCGGAAAAGCCCGGCAGCGGCGCCATCAGCTCGGTCTCGAAGGCGTAGCCAGCCAGCCCTCCGCCGGAGTTGAGGAGCTCCCACACGCCATTCTCGCCCAGCGGATCGCCCAGCGCATAGGGTGCGTAAACGAAAGCTTCCATCGCCGCACGGTCGAGCGGCTCTGCCGCGCCGGGGCGCGGCAGGAGGGTGACGAGACTCAGGGTCAGGAAAAGCAAAAGCGCCCGCATGGGGCGCAGACTAGCAGGGCGGATGAGGCCGGGAGATGCGACCTAGGTCTGAGACGCGGGCCGGGAACATCGGCGGTGCCTTCGGAGGGAGAGGGTAAAGGCACCGCCGGGGCTGCCGGCGCGGGGTCGGACCGGCGGCTTGTGCCCGGGGCGCGCATCGAGTGGCAAGGAGCGCGCGCCCCGGACGGGAGGAGACCTAGAAGAAGCCGAGCTTGTTGGGGTTGTAGCTCATCAGCATGTTCTTGGTCTGCTGGTAGTGGTCGAGCATCATCTTGTGGTTCTCGCGCCCGATGCCGGACTGCTTGTAGCCGCCGAAGGCCGCGTGGGCCGGGTAGGCGTGGTAGTTGTTCACCCAGACCCGGCCGGCCTCGATCTTGCGACCGAAGCGATAGCAGCGGTTGGCGTCACGGGTCCACACGCCGGCACCGAGGCCGTACATGGTGTCGTTGGCGATGGCGAGCGCCTCTTCCTCGTCCTTGAAGGTGGTGACCGAGACCACCGGGCCGAAGATCTCTTCCTGGAAGACCCGCATCTTGTTGTGGCCTTTCAGGATGGTCGGCTGGATGTAATAGCCGTTGGACAGGTCGCCCGACATCTGCGCCGCATCGCCGCCGACCAGCACCTCGGCGCCCTCTTCGCGGCCGATGGTGAAGTAGGACATGATCTTGTCCTGCTGCTCGGAGCTGGCCTGGGCGCCGACCATGGTCTCCATGTCGCGCGGGTCGCCCTGCTTGATCGCCTTCACGCGGGCGATGCACTTCTCGATGAAGGCCTCGTAGATGTCTTCCTGGACCAGCGCCCGGCTCGGACAGGTGCAGACCTCGCCCTGGTTGAAGGCGAAGAGCACGAAGCCCTCGACCGCCTTGTCGAGGAAGGCGTCATCCTCGGCCATCACGTCGGAGAAGAAGATGTTGGGCGACTTGCCGCCCAGCTCCAGCGTCACCGGGATCAGGTTCTTGGTGGCGGCCTTCATGATGACGCGGCCGGTCTCGGTCGAGCCGGTGAAGGCGATCTTGGCGATGCGGTTGCTCTCTGCCAGCGGGCCGCCGACCTCGGCGCCGAAGCCGTTGACCACGTTGAGCACGCCGGCGGGCAGCAGGTCGGCGATCAGCTCGACCAGCACCAGGATCGCGGCCGGGGTCTGCTCGGCGGGCTTGAGCACGATGCAGTTGCCGGCGGCGAGCGCCGGCGCCAGCTTCCACGCAGCCATCAGGATCGAGAAGTTCCACGGGATGATCTGGCCCACGACGCCCAGCGGCTCGTGGAAGTGGTAGGCGACGGTGTCGGCGTCGATCTCGGACATCGAGCCTTCCTGGCTGCGCAGCACGCCCGCGAAGTAGCGGAAGTGGTCGACCGAGAGCGGGATGTCGGCGGCGGTGGTCTCGCGGATCGGCTTGCCGTTGTCCCAGGTCTCGGCCTGGGCGAGGATCTCGAGGTTCTCTTCGAGACGGTCAGCGATCTTGAGCAGGATGTTCGAGCGCTCGGCGGCCGAGGTGTGGCCCCAGGCCTCCTTGGCGGCGTGGGCGGCATCGAGCGCCAGTTCGACATCGGCGGCGTCGGAGCGGGCGACCTCGCAGACCTTGGCGCCGGTGATCGGGGTGACGTTGTCGAAATAGCGGCCATTCACCGGGGCGGTGAACTTGCCGCCGATGAAGTTGTCGTAGCGGGCCTTGAAGGGCGATGCGTATTTGCCCTCGGTCTGGATCATGACGTTCATGGCTGTCCTCCTGTCTGTCCGGGTCCTCCACCCGGGGATGCGATCAGGATGCGCCCCCGTGGCGCGCCTGTCAGCGTGGGGCAAGCGGCGCGCCAGCCGGAGGTGTCTCGGTTCTGAGACAGGTTGCGGGCGAGTTCGGGGCTGTGGGGCGACATGGCGCCTCTGATTGCCGGTCACGGCGCCGTTTCGAGCGCCTCGGCCCTCGCTCGCATCTCCTAAGATTCGCACGACCATGGCCACTGCGACGCCGCCGCGCATCGCCGGTCCGCGGGGCGGCGAACCGCGCTTTGAATCCCTCGATTTATCCCGGCCAAGTCCGAAGGACCTTGCAGCTGGGCACAGGCGTCACCAAATCGCCGGCCCGGGGGGCGGACCGGCGATGCACGGCGGCCTGCGGCCTTGTTTCCGCGCGGGGAGGCGCTCGGGTGTTTGTTGGCTCGCGAGCGGCGTATTGGAAGAGCCGGAATGGAAAACGGGCGCAGTTGCCCGCGCCCGTTCCGTCTCTACCATGACCCCACGCTCACCGCTCCGGCGGCAAGTGGCTCAGCCCGTAGCGCTCGAAGATCGCCGCGATGCGCCCATCCTCGAGCCCGGCGCGGATCGCGTCGTCCACCGCGTAGCCCAGCGCCCGGTAGCGCATATGCACGCCCACCCCGATGGTCCAGCGGCTCACCGCGAAGCCCGCAAGCGGCGGCTGGTGGATGGCGATGCCCTCCCCGGCCCCGGCCTCGAGCTGCGCCAGCGGCCCCATCGCGGCCATCGTCTCACCGGCGCCCAGCGCGTCCATCGCGGCGGCATAGCTCGGATAGCGTCGCACCCCCTGCGACAGCTGCCCGCCGGCAAAGGAGGTGAGGTAGAAATCGGTGATCGAGTCGTTCTCCACCGCCACGGTATCGATGCGGAAATAGGCCGGCACCGGCGGATCCTCGGGATAGGCCTCCTCGCGATAGGCGATGGCGATCTGCTCGGCGGCATATTGCCCGGTGAACACCACCTGCTCGACCCGGCAGGTATAGGCACTGTCATAGGGCACGTGCAGCATCACGTTCGACACCCGCCCGCCGATCACCGGCCCCTTCCAGACATTGTTGCGCAGGTCGGCGTCGAGGTTCTCGCCCGCTGCCACCAGCCGGAAGCGCGGCTCGACGCCGAGATCCGCGGCGATCAGCCGGCCGATCTCGATATCGACGCCGGCGGGCTTGCCCGCCTCCTCGTAGGACCAGGGCGAAAAATCCTCGTAGGCGGCGAACTCGATGTAGCCGCGCTCGATGATCTGGTCGAGATCCTGACCGACGATGTCGCGGCCGGCATTCTGAGGCTTGGGCTGTGGCACCCAGTCCTCGCAACGCGCGAAAGCCGGGCTTGCAAACGCAAGCCCGGCCAGCGCGGCCAATACGATCCGGCGCCGCATGTCAGTGCGCGGCGGAGAGCCCGATGGTGAGCGTCTCGGCGGCATGGGTCAGATCCTCCGGATGGGCCTCGAGCTGGTTGGCGGCGCGGAAAGCGATGCTGTCGGCCACCGGTGCGCCAGAGAGGGTTTCGATCTCGCCGGCGATCTCGCGCAGACGGGCGCGCAGCGCTTCGACATCAGCATCGCCCGAGGCGAGCTTGTCGCGGATCTCCTTGAGTTCGGCAGACTGGTCCTCGACCGCCATGTCATCGGGGCGCGCCTCGACATAGGTGCGGATCGCCCAGGCCGCCTTCTGGCCCAGCAGCTCCCCGAAGGCCGGCATCTTGGTGGTTCCGTTCTGGGTGTAGCCGTGGATGAAGCGCTCCATGAACCACTCGTCGCCGTATTCCTCGGCCTCGAGGAAGCGCAGGTCGGGGGCGAGCCCGCCCGAGATCACCTCGAGCCCGTGGCAGCGGGCGCAGTTCTGGTTGTAACCCGAGGCGCCGATCTCGACCGCGGCCTGCCAGACATCCTCGCCGGCATCGCGATAGGGGTTCTCGGTCAGCCACTCCTCGCCCACGTCCGGCAGCGCGTCGGTGTTGACCGGCTGCGGGGCGACATCGCCATGGGCAAGCGCGAGCGTGGCGGCAAACATGCACATTGCGGCACCGGACAGGACGGTGCTCGGGAACTTCACTGCAGATCGCTTGATAGTGGGCATGGGACCTCCTCCGTTTCCACTGGTTTCAGCTTTGCTAGCAAGGCGCCCGGACGGGCCATATTGGACCTTGGTCGTGAAACTGGGATCTCTTCGACCATGGTCTTACGGCGCGGCCTCTTAAGCAGGCGTAGTCTGCACCAAGGGAGGACATACATGCGTATCATAGGGCTTGCTGCCGTGCTGTCGCTGTCGCTGGGCGCCGCCGCCGCGTCGGAGACAAAGGTCAGAATCGGCTATCTCACCGTCGACCAGCCAGCCCCGCCGGTGTTGTCGAATCTCGACCCCGAGCCCGAGGACCTCGGGCTCGCGGGGGCGCAGCTGGGGATCGAGGACAACGCAACCACCGGGCGCTTCCTCAACCAGACCTACACCATGGACGAGACCCGCGTGCCCGAGGGCGGCGACGCGCTCGCCGCCGCGCGCGCCCTGCTGGCGTCGAGCCCCTTCCTCGTGCTCGATGCCCCCGCCGCGACGCTCACCGCCGTCGCCGACCTGCCCGAGGCCGAGGGCGCGCTCCTGTTCAATGCCAGCGCGCCCGACAGCGCCCTGCGCGACGCCGACTGCCGCGCCAACCTGCTGCACACGATCCCCTCGGACGCCATGCGCACCGACGCGCTGGCACAGTTCCTGGTGCAACGGCGCTGGACCGACGTGGCTCTGATCTCGGGCGCGCATCCGCGCGACACCGCCTTTGCCGACGCGCTGCGCGCCTCGATCGCCAAGTTCCGGTTGAAGCTGGTGGGCGAGTCCGACTGGGTGTTCGATGCCGACATGCGCCGCAATGCCAGCGCCGAGGTGCCGCTCTTCACGCAGGGGTTCAAGGAGCACGACGTGCTGCTGCTGGCCGACGAGATCGGCGATTTCGGCCGCTACGTGGTCTACAACACCTGGCTGCCGCGCCCGGTCGCGGGCTCGGAAGAGCTGGTGCCGCAAGCCTGGGCGCCGGTGGTCGAGCAATGGGGCGCGGCGCAGCTGCAATCGCGCTTCGAAGAGCTCTCGGGGCGCGAGATGCAGCCCGAGGATTACGCCGCCTGGGCCGCAATCCGCAGCATCGGCGAGGCGGTCACCCGCACCGGCAGCGCCGAGGCCGCGACGCTGCGCGACTACATCTTCTCGGATGCCTTCGAGCTGGCGGGCTTCAAGGGCAGCCCGCTGAGCTTCCGTGGCTGGAACGGCCAGCTGCGCCAGCCGATCCCCATCGTCACCGACCGCGCCGTGGTCGCCACCGCGCCGCTCGAGGGCTTCCACCACCAGGGCAACGAGCTCGACACGCTGGGCCGCGACGCGCCCGAAACCGCCTGCACCGCATTCGGAGGATAAGACCATGCTGAGACTGACCGCCATCCTCGCCCTGCTCGCCTCCCCCGCAGCGGCGGACGAGATCTGGATCACCAACGAGAAGGATGACAGCATCAGCGTCATCGACGTGACGACGCTCGAGGTGACGCGCACGATCCCCACCGGCGAGCGCCCGCGTGGCATCACCTTCAGCCACGATTTCTCGAAGGTCTACATCTGTGCCTCCGACAGCGACGCGGTTCAGGTGATGGACCCGGTCTCGGGCGAGATCATGCACGACCTGCCCTCGGGCGAAGACCCCGAGCAATTCGTCCTGCACCCGGACAACCGACGGCTCTACATCGCCAACGAGGATGATGCGATCACCACGGTGGTCGACACCGAAACCCGCCGGGTGATCGCCCAGATCGACGTCGGCATCGAGCCCGAAGGCATGGCGGTGAGCCCCGACGGCAAGATCGTCATCACCACATCCGAGACCACCAACATGGCGCACTGGATCGACACCGGCACCGAGGCGATCTTTGCCAACACGCTGGTCGACAGCCGCCCGCGCCATGCGGAGTTCGTCAAGGAAGGCAGCGAGCTCTGGGTCTCGTCGGAGATCGGCGGCACGGTGACGGTGTTCGACGTGGCGAGCCAGGCCGAGAAGGCCAAGATCGAGTTCGAGATCACCGGCGTGCACGAGGACCGGCTCCAGCCGGTGGGGTTCGAGCTGACCCCGGATGGCAAGACCGCCTTCGTGGCGCTGGGGCCGGCCAACCACGTCGCCGTGGTCAACGCCGAGACATGGGAGGTCGAGGACTACCTGCTGGTGGGGCGCCGGGTCTGGCACATGGCCTTCGACCGCGATCACAAGCGGCTCTTCACCACCAACGGGGTCTCGGGCGACGTGACGGTGATCGACGTGGAGAAGCGCGAACCGATCAAGACCATCAAGGTGGGCCGCTTCCCCTGGGGTGCGGCGCTGCGACCGACGGAGGGCTGAGCGCCCGCCGGCCCGCAGTGTTGCGGGCGACACGGGAGAGAGGAGATGCAGATGAGACCGGTCTTGATGTGCCTGGCGCTGCTGGCGGCTTCGGGCGCAGTGGCGGACGAATATGGCACCACCAACCCCGAGGAGCTGACATGGCAATCGATGCGCGACCGCGCCGAACGCGGCGAGACCGACATGATGGTCTGCGCCTCGGGCTACCTGATGACCAAGTCCGGCGATCACGCCACTGCGCGGGCGATCTTCGAGGCCTGTGCAGAGGCCGGCTACACCGCTGCGATGACCTGGATGGGCTACATGGAGCAAAACGGCTTCGGCGGGCCGTTCGATCCTGATGCCGCCGCCCGCTGGGACCGCCGCGCCGCCGAGGCCGGCGACCCGGTCGGCAAGTTCAACTACGGCATCGGGCTGATGCGCGGCTTTGGCACGGCGCAGGACGAGGCCGCCGGGCGCGCGCTGGTCGACGAGGCGGCGCGCGACGGGCTGGAGATCGCCAGGCGCCTGCAAGGCGCCGGCTACGATCTCGACGAGATCACCCCGGATGCGGACAACTGGCGCTACGCTCCGATGTTCTGAGCGGCGGCTCGGGCAAACCCGGGGCGCGCTGCACTGCCGTCGCCGCGCAGCGCGAAGGAGGGAGAGAGTGGGCGCTGCCCCCGCCGCAGCAGAGCTGCGACTCCCCCGAGGTATTTTTGAACCAGAGAAGACAGGGGCGTGGCGCGGGGGCCCCGGCGGTGCGCGGCCTGACCAGAGGGCGCGGCGCGGGGGTTTGGGGGCGCTTTGGTCTTAGACCTTGGTGCAACGCACCCGGCCCGGGGCGGGCGGTCTACTCGGGCGCGGAACCGCGCGCCCCTCTGCGGTGCCGGCGCGGCGCGCCCTGCGACCGGGGCCGCCGGACCGGAGACCCCGGTCGCCCGCATCATCGCCATGGCGGCCCCGTGCGTGGCCGGCTCCGCCACAGTCGACACCCTCGCCATGGTCAGGATCGCGGACCGGAAGCCGCTATTCGAGGTCGCCTGCCCTCTCTCACAAGCTGTTGATTCCAGAGCCCTTCCGAACGGCCACCGCAGGAGAATCCGCTCTGTCGCGGCTCCAAATCCTGTGCCGATGACGACCGCTCGACGGCGCTTGGGGCCTTGGGGATCGTCCGACCCCATGCGGCGCTGCGCGTCTATGGGTGGCGATGGCGGCGTCATGCGAGGCACGAGGATGCGCAATGTCGGCCTCGCGAACCGCTCCGTACGGGGCGTCATACGCGCCGAGCGGCGCGTCACCAGCCCGCAGGACAATCGCGCCATCGAGAGGCCGCGGTAACCCTGCGGAAAGGTCGTACGACCATGGTGCAATTCATCTCCGGCCCCGCGCCGGGGATGCTTGCTCCAGAGGAGGGACCGGCCCCGTGGCCGAACCGAACGCTCTGAACCGTCTTTAAGGGAGGACATCATGAACCGCTTCATTCTGGCAGTGACCGCAGGTCTGCTGGCGACCGGTGCCGCGCAGGCCCAGGTCACCGAGGACGATCTGGCCAACGACCAGTCCATCACCACCCAGGTGGTGACCAACGGCATGGGCCGCCACCTGCAGCGCTACAGCCCGCTCGACACGCTCAACAAGGACAACGTCCAGAACCTCGTGCCGGCCTGGGCTTTCTCCATGGGCGGCGAGAAGCAGCGCGGCCAGGAAACCCAGCCGATCGTCTATGACGGCGTGATGTACGTCACCGGCTCCTACTCGCGGCTCTATGCCATCGACCTCGCCTCCGGCGAAGAGCTCTGGCAATACGACGCCCGCCTGCCCGAGGGCATCCTGCCCTGCTGCGACGTGATCAACCGCGGCGCGGCGATCTACGGCGACAAGATCATCTTCGGCACGCTCGACGCCCGCCTCGTGGCGCTCGACCGCAAGACCGGCGACGTGGTCTGGCGCGACAAGATCGCCGACTACAAGGCCGGCTACTCCTACACCGCCGCGCCGCTGATCGTGAACGGCCTCGTCATCACCGGCAACTCGGGCGGCGAGTTCGGCATCGTCGGCGAGGTGCAGGCGCGCGACGTCGAGACCGGCGATATGGTCTGGACCCGCCCGGTGATCGAGGGTCACATGGGCACGCTGAACGGCGAAGAGAGCACCATGACCGGCGAGCTCAACGCCACCTGGCCGGGCGATCTGTGGAAGACCGGCGGCGGCGCCACCTGGCTCGGCGGCTCCTACGATGCCGAGACCGACACGCTGATCTTCGGCACCGGCAACCCGGCGCCCTGGAACAGCCACCTGCGCGGCGCGGGCAGCCCCAGCGAGGGCAATACCGGCGACAACCTCTACGCCGCCTCGCGCCTCGGCATCGACCCGGCCACCGGCGAGATCAAGTGGCACTTCCAGACCACCCCGCGCGAGGGCTGGGACTATGATGGCGTCAACGAGGTCGTGGCCTACGAGGATGCCGACGGCAACAAGCGCTTCGCCACCGCCGACCGCAACGGCTTTTTCTACGTGCTGAACCGCGAGGACGGCGCCTTCGTCGACGCCCATCCCTTCGTCAAGGACATCACCTGGGCCAGCGACATCGACGAAACCGGTCGCCCGGTCTTTGTCGAGGAAAACCGCCCCGGCGATCCGAGCGCGGCGGCCGATGGCGGCAAAGGGGAAGTGGTGTTCTCGGCCCCGGGCTTCCTTGGCGGCAAGAACTGGATGCCGATGGCCTACAGCCAGAACACCGGCCTGTTCTACGTGCCCTCGAACGAGTGGGGCATGGACATCTGGAACGAGCCCGTCACCTACAAGAAGGGCGCGGCCTATCTCGGTTCGGGCTTCACCATCAAGCCGATGTACGAAGATCACATCGGCTCGCTCAAGGCCATCGACCCCGCCACCGGCGAGTGGAAGTGGGAATTCAAGAACGAGGCCCCGCTCTGGGGCGGCGTGATGACCACCGCCGGCGGACTGGTCTTCACCGGCACCCCCGAGGGCAAGTTCCTGGCGCTTGACGACGAGACCGGCGAGGTTCTGTGGAGCTTCCAGACCGGCTCGGGCATCGTCGGCCAGCCGGTGACATGGGACCAGGACGGCGAGCAGTATGTCTCGGTGGTCTCGGGCTGGGGCGGCGCGGTTCCGCTCTGGGGCGGCGAGGTCGCCAAGAAGGTGAACTACCTCAACCAGGGTGGCACCGTCTGGACCTTCAAGCTGCCCAAGCAACTCGCTTCGTCGAACTGATCGAGGGGCTCCTCCCAGAGGTCCGCCTCCCAACTGGACCTCATGCGATGCGCCGCGCCCACCGCGGCGCATCGTTCATTCCGGCGCCCGGCCCCGGCGCCCGCGCGGCAGGGTGAAGAGCAGCGCCGCGCCGCCCGCGTCGCCATCCTCGACCCAGATGCGCCCGCCATGCTGCGTGACGACACGTTCGCAGAGTGCGAGGCCAAGGCCGCTGCCGCCAAGCGCGCTGTCGGCACGCAGCCGGTGGAACAGCTCGAACACGCGCTCGCGCTGCTCCCGCGGGATGCCGAGCCCGTTGTCGCTCACCCTGACGCCGACCATCTGCGGCCCCGCATCGAACGCGGCGACACGCACCAAGGGCTGGCGCTCCGGGTGGCGGTACTTCAGCGCGTTGATCAGCAGGTTCTGCGCCAACTGTCCGATCAGCAAAGGCCCACCGGACGCCATTGGCAAAGGCCCGACACTGACCTCTGCCCCGCTGTGCGCGACCTCGTCGCGCAACAAGTCGACGGCGTCACGGAAACAAGCCTCGAGATCCACGGGCTGGAACGCAACCTCGGTGCTTTCGATACGGAACAGGTCGACGACGGCACCGATCCGCGCGCGCAGCTTGTCGGCGGCGCGGCTGGCAATGCCGAAGACCTCCTGCGCCTCGTCATCGACCGCCTCGCCAAGCGCGGTGTGCAGCATCGAGAGCCCCCCGGCGATGGTGTTCGCCGGCGCCATCAGGTCATGCGCGGCCATCAAGGCGAAGTCGCGAATCTCGTCCAGCTTCGCCTCGCGCCGGCGCAGGTCCGTGACATCGCTCAGGATCCCCATCACGCGTGACGGCGCGGCGCCGCGCCAGGCCACCACCTGCCCGCGGCAATGCCCCCAGATCGTCGCGCCGTCCTTGCGCAGGTAGCGCAACTCGAGGTCGAAGGGCTGCTTGCCACGGCTTTCGACATGGGCGCGAAACGCCTGCTGCAGGCGCGGCAGGTCCTCGGGATGCACCCTCTGCCGCCATGCCGCGGCGCTGGTTCCGAGCTCGCCCCCGCCAAACCCGAGCATCGCCTTCAGGAGCGGGCTCATGAAGGCGGTGTTGTCCTGCACGTACCAGTCCCAAAACCCCGCCTGCCCCGCCTCGATCATGCGTTCAACCTGCGCGCGCACGGCGCTTGCAGGGCCATCGGCATCGCCCGCCGAGAGGACACTCACCCCACCGGGCCGGAGCGCAGTGGACCCGGCGTGCACGGTCACGAGGGTCTGTCCGGTCGTGGACTCGGCAGGGGTCAGTCCGAAACGAAGCTCCGGGCCCTCGGGGTCCGGCTGCAGAACCGGAGTCTGCCCGTCTGGAGGGAAATAGATTCGACCGGGCGCGGCCCGCGTTCCCTCGGCGATCTCGTGGAGCAGCGCGGGCGAATCGGTCAGCTTGGCAAGTTTTTCCCGCTCCCGGGAGGACAGCGCCACGGTGAGGAGCAACGAACGGTCCTGCGCCGCTCCTGATTCAGCCGATTCGGATAGTGCCGCGACCTCCGAGGTCAGGTCGGAGATGCCGCCCTCTCCGATCACGAGGAGCGCCCAGTTCGGCCCTTCACACGCCTCTGCCGCCTCGGGCCTATTGTCGCACGGAGATACCGCTCTCACCATTCAAGATCTCCCACCAATGCAAATACTGGGCCCGCCGGGAACTTATTTCAAGCGCCATGTGGGTATCGGACAATTAAATCCGAAATAAAACGCTCCATTCTTAGGTATATAGCCGATATACAATTCCATGACGGCGCGGGATCCTCGAAACAGACTTGACATATAGTGCAACTGGCAGCTCCCTACGGCCTGCATATAAAATGTATCAATTCGCCACAAAAACGTTTCACTAATCCGCCGATTTCTGACAATTTGCGAGTGCGCGCATTCCGGCATCGCCCATAGCGCGAAGAAATCGGGATGAGGCGACCCGGAGTTCCAATCGCCTCGGGAGACACGGCATGTTGCAAACCGGGCATAGTTCTTCGCTCGACGCCAAGACACTGAAGAAAACCGTCCTGATCGTCGACGACGACGAATGGACGCGGTTCTCCGTCCAGAAACACCTGAAGGAAGAGAGCTTCCACGCCCGCGCGGTGCCTCGGCTCGAAGAGGGGCTAGCGCTATGCGCGCAAAACCCGAAGTCCTTCGGACTGATCCTTCTCGATATCCGGTTCCCGGATGGCGAATGCGGGCTCGATTACGCGCGGGATTTCAAGAAATTGACCGAAACCGTATCCTGTGGAGTGGTGGGGATCACCTCCCACATGGCGTTTCTCGAGAAGGGCGACTGGACCAAATTCGGAATGGACGACCTGCTGCTGAAACCGCTGCACAAATGGCTTTTGGTAAGCTACGCGCAGCGCTACTGCTGAGCCGCGCGATCAGGCAAAGAGGCGAAAGCTGCGCGCGGCGGCCTCGACCGGGTCGATCACCGGGCAGCTCAGCGCGGCGCGGGCGCGCCGGGTCAGCGCAGACATGCCGGCACACCCCAGTATCACGCAATCGGCCCCGTCCTCGGCCTCGGCGCGCTGCGCCTCCTCGACGATGCGGGTGAGCGCGGCGTCAGGATCGTCCTCCAGCGCCAGAACCGGCACGCCCGACGCGCGCACCTTTGCGCAGTGCCCGGCAAGCCCGTAGCGCGCGATATTGCCTTCGATCACCGGCAGCGAGATCGGCAGCGTGGTGACCACGCTGAAGCGCCAGCTGCGCAGCGCCGCGAGGTGGAAAGCCGCCTGCCCGATGCCGATCACCGGGCAGCGCGCGCGGCGCGCCGCCTCGTCCAGTCCGGTGTCGTCGAAGCAGCTGATCGCCACGCCCTCCGCGCCCGCCCCGTCGAGCTCGGCCACGATCTCGAGCAGCGGAGGGGTCGCCGCATCGCCATCGGCGGCGCCCTGGATCGAGGGCGGGCCGCCGAGCGAGGTGCGCCCGGTGATGAGCAGCTCCGGTGCGGCGGCGCGGGCTGCCGAGACGATGGTCGCGGTCATCGCCTCGGTGCTGTTGGGATTGACGAAAACGATCGACATGCCCGGCCCTCAGACCATGCCCTTGCCGGCATCCGAGCCCTGCCGCGCGCGGCGGCGGCCCATCAGCCAGACGGTAAGAAGGAAGGCCCCGATGACGATCAGCGAGAAGGCCGTGGTCAGCGTGCCCAGCGCGAAGATCACCGGCGTGGTGACATTGGTGGTCATGCCGAAGATCTCGAGCGGCAGGGTGTTGTAGCTTCCGGCGGTGAGCAGCGTGCGGGCGAACTCGTCGTAGCTCAGGGTGAAGCCGAAGAGTGCGACGCCGATCAGCGAGGGTGCGATGATCGGCAGCACGACGTGGCGGATGGTCTGCCAGGCGGTGGCGCCCTGGTCGCGCGCCGCCTCTTCGAAGGATTTGTCGAAGCGGTTGAACACGGCAAACATGATCAGCAGGCCGAACGGCAGCGTCCAGGTGAGCTGCGAGCCGAAGCCGGAGCTGGCCCAGTGCACCTTGAGACCGGCTTGGCTGAAGATCAGTCCGACGCCGAGCGAGACGAGGATCGACGGGATCACCAGCGAGGTGATGATCAGGTAGAACAGCACCGCCGAACCGGCAAAGCGCTTGCGGAAGGCGAGCCCGCCGCTGACCGAGACCACGACGGTGGTGACCATGACCATCAGGCCAAGCACGAAGCTGCGCCGGAACGAGCCCCAGATGTCGCCCACCGCTTGCTCCTGGAACAGGTCGCGGAACCAGTGCAGCGAGGTGCCCTGCATCGGGAAGGTCAGGCCGCCCTGCGGGCCCTGGAAGCTCAGGATCGCGATGGTGATGGTGGGCCCGTAGAGGAACAGGATGAACAGCGCGAAGAACGCGGCGAGGATATAGAAGGACCGGGGGCGACGTTCCATCTCAGAGCTCCTTCCGGATGTCGACGAAGCGCAGCAGGATGCCGATCACCAGCAGAACGGTGACCAGCAGCACCACCGCCGTGGCCGCCGCCGAGGGGTATTGCAGCAGGCCGATATCGTTGGAGATCAGCCGGCCCACATTGGCCGATTGCGAGCCCGACATGAAGCGCACGGTGATGAAGTCGCCCATCACCAGCGTGATGACGAAGATCGTGCCGATCATGATGCCGGGCTTGGTCAGCGGCACGATCACGTGCCAGAGCGTCTGCCAGCCGGTGGCGCCGGCGTCATAGGAGGCCTCGATCAGCGAGCGGTCGATGCGCATCATGGTGTTGAAGATCGGCACCACCATGAACAGCGTGTAGAGGTGCACGAAGGCGAGGATGACGCTGAAATCGCTGAACAGCAGCCACTCCAGCGGCTCGTCGATGACCCCCCAGGAGATCAGCGTCGAGTTGGCGATGCCGTTGCGTCCGAGGAACGGGATCCACGAGATCATGCGGATGATGTTCGAGGTCCAGAACGGGATCGTGCAAAGCAGGAAAAGCGCGATCTGCCAGGTCAGGCTGCGCACGTGGAAGGCCAGGAAATAGGCCACCGTGAAGCCGATCAGCAGCGTCGCCGCCCAGGTGATCAGGGCGTATTTGAAGGTGTTGAAGAACACCTTGTAGGTCACCGGCGAGCTGAACAGGAATTCATAATTGTCGAACTGGAAGGCCGGGTAGATCGAATACTCGGTCGCGCCCCAGAAGCTGACGATGACGATCATGATGATCGGCAGCACCAGGAAGGCGCCCAGCACCAGCGCCAGCGGCGCGGCCTGGAACCACGCCACCATTGCGGCGGGCAGCCGGCGGCCGGCGCGGGCGGCGGGGGCCGCGGAAGAAGCGGTGGGGGGGTCGGTCTCTGCCGTCATGACGCGTGTCCGATGGGTCAAAGGGCCCCGGCCGGAAAGGGAGGACGGCCGGGGCAAGTCGTTGGTTTGGATGGATCAGGAGGAGATGAACTCGTTCCACTTGCGAACCATGTACTGGTTCTCGTCCATCACGGCGTTCCAGCAGGCGACCGAGCCCATGCGGTCGTAGAACGAGCCGCCGTCGCGGGTCTCGCCGGCCTGCGCCAGCACGTCGCCGAAGGGCGAGGTGATCTCGCCGGTGGCTTCCTTGCCCTCGAACCAGTAGCCCCACTCGTTCTCGGACATGAACTCTTTCGAGGTCTCCGGAACCGCCGAGTAGTAGCCCTGACGCATCAGGAAGCCGCCGACCCAGCCGGAGAGATACCAGTTGATGTATTCATAGGCCGCATCGAGCTCCATGCCCGAGAGCGACTTCGACAGGCCGATGCCGCCGCCCCAGGAGCGGTAGCCCTCTTCCAGCGGCTGGTAGACGCAGGGAATGCCGCGCGACTTGACCGCGGTGATCGCCGGCGACCACATCGACTGGATCACGACCTCGCCCGAGGCCATCAGGTTGACGCTCTCGTCGAAAGTCTTCCAGAAGGCGCGGAACTGGCCGTTCTGCTTGGCCTCGGTGAAGATCGCGAAGGTGGCGTCGATCTCCTCGCGGGTCATGTTGCCCTTGTCGCCATACTGGATCTCGCCCATCGATTCACAGACCATGGCCATGTCCATGATGCCGATCGAGGAGATGTCGAGGATCGAGGCCTTGCCCTTGAACTCGGGGTTCAGCAGCTCGGACCAGTTGTTGATCGGGCGGCCGATGAGGTCGGGACGGATGCCCAGCGTGTCGGCGTTGTAGATCGTCGGGATCAGCGTCATCCACTGGGTCGGCTCGTCGGCGAAGCTGGTGGCGCCCTGCTCCGGCACGAAGCCCACGGTGTGCGGCGCGGTGCCTTGCGCGATCTCGCTCTCCGGGGTCAGCTTGCCGTCCTTGAAGATGCCGACAATCTTGTCGTAGTTGGCGATTTTCGAGGTGTCCATCGCCTGCAGGTTGCCGGTCGGCCAGACCTTCTTGCAGATCCAGTACTCGATGTCGGCGATGTCGAAGCTGTCGGGCTGGGTGGCCGCGCGCTGGGTCACGCTGTCGGAATCGAGCGCTGTCATCTCGAGCGTGAAGCCGAGCTCTTCCTTCACCTTCTGGCCAACCTCGTTGAGGTTCGAAACGCCGGTGCCGAACTGGCGCAGGGTGATGTTCTTGGTCTCCTGACCCCAGACCATCGGCGCCGGCAGCGCCGAGGCGGCGAGCGCGGCACCGCCGGTCTTGAGCAGCGACCGCCGCGAGTAACGAACCTTGGAAATCGTGGTCATGTATCAGTCTCCCTGTTTTATTATGACCTTGTCCTTCAGGCCGAAAGCGTATGCGCAGAGCGCGCATCCCAAGCCAGGCCGATGGCCTCGCCCGTCTCTTTCGGAGCCCCGAAGAATTCCTTGTCGGTGAGCAGGACGGTGACCTCCTGCTCGCCCGCGACCATCGCGGTCAGCGCCACATGCGTGCCCTGGTACTCGATGGCGGTGATCCGCCCCGAGAGCTGCGCCGCCTGCGCGTCGGTGAGCTGGATCGCGTCCGAGCGCAGCGCCACCTTGCCCTCGGGCAGCGCGATGACGTTGTGTGCGCCGATGAACTTCGCCACGAAGGCGGTGCGTGGCGCATCAAAGATCTCGCGCGCGGGGCCGGCCTGTTCGATCACCGCGTTGTTCATCACCACGATCTCGTCGGCGAGCGCCAGCGCCTCGTCCTGCCCGTGGGTGACGTGAATGAAGGTGATGCCGGTCTCGCGCTGCAGCTTCTTCAGCTCGGCGCGCATCCGGATGCGCAGGAACGGGTCGAGCGCCGAAAGCGGCTCGTCGAGCAGCAGAACCTGCGGCTCGGTGATCAGCGCGCGGGCCAGCGCCACGCGCTGCTGTTGCCCGCCCGAAAGCTGCGCCGGAAGCCGGTCGCCGAGCTTGGCCATGTCGACAAGCTCGAGCATCTCCATCGCGCGGGTACGGCGCTTGGTGGCGTCGACGCCCTTCATCTTGAGGCTGAAGGAGACGTTGTCGGCGACGCTGAGATGCGGGAACAGCGCGTAGCTCTGGAACATCATCGCGGTTCCGCGCTTGGCCGGTGGCAGGTAGGAGACATCGCGCCCGTCGAGCACGATCGAGCCGTCGGACACGCTCTCGTGCCCGGCGATCATCCGCAGCGTCGTCGACTTGCCGCAGCCCGAGGGCCCCAGCAGGCAGGCATAGGAGCCGCTGCGAAAATGGTGGTTGATGGACTTCACCGCGACGGTCTCACCGTAGCGCTTGGTGACGTTGACGAGTTTCAGATCCGACTTCATGGGCACTCCCCTGTTGCCTCAAGCCTGTGCCATTCCCCCTGCCCGGCCCAAGACTCTTCGACACCCCGAACGCCCCGAAACCGCGATTGCCGGAATCTTCGACAAAAGCGCGAATGCATTGTCTAAAATTTTGGCTAATTTCGTATACAATCCTGTTCTCAATCCTCACCCCTTGCAGTTCCCCGACCCTCGGATGACGATCCGACTCACGGAGAACGAGTGTGACAAAGCAGACAAAAAGCGCGACAGGACGCAGCCGGGCCGAGGACATCGCCGACCGGCTCCGCGAGGCCATCCACGCCCACCGGCTGACCCCGGGCACCAAGCTCAGCGAGGACGAAGTCGGCGGCATCTTCGATGTCAGCCGCACCACGACGCGTGCAGCGTTGCAGATGCTGGCGCATGAGCAGCTCGTCGCAATCGAGCCCAACCGCGGCGCTTTCGTCGCCAGCCCGAGCATCCGCGAGGCGCGCGAGGTGTTCGAGGCCCGCGCCCTGCTCGAGCCGCGCACCGCGCGCTCGGCAGCCGAACGCGCCACGCCTGCCGACATCGCGCTGCTGCGCGAGCATATCGACGCCGAGCACGCCGCCATGCGCGAAGGCGACAGCGGTCGCGCGCTGATGCTGTCGGGCGAGTTCCATATCCAGATCGCCAAGATCGCCGATCAGGACACGATCGAGGATTTCATCCGACAGCTGATCTCGCGTTCGTCACTGGTGATCGCGCTCTACTGGCGGCGGCAGAACGCGTTGTGCGAAAGCCACGCTCACGACGCGCTGATCGAGGCGCTGGCCCGCGGCGATGGCATTGCCGCCGAAGAACTGATGTCCAGTCATCTCGTTGACCTTCTGTCGCTGCTCGATCTGCGCCAGACGCCTCCGGGCTCACTCTCACTGAAGGATGCGCTTGCATGAGCGTCACGCACCGCCGCATGACAAAGGCTGACCTCGGCCTTGTGCTGGACTGGGCCGCCGCCGAAGGCTGGAACCCCGGGCTCGACGATACCGCCCCGTTCCACGCCGCCGACCCGGACGGCTTTTTCATCGCCGTCGAGGACGAAAAGATCCTCGCCGCGATCTCGGTGGTCAACCACACCGACGACTACGCCTTCCTCGGCCTCTACATCTGCGCGCCCGAAGCGCGCGGCCGCGGCATCGCCTACGAGCTCTGGCAAACAGCGATGGCGCATGCGGGCGAGCGCACCGTCGGGCTCGACGGGGTGCCCGAGCAGCAGGAGAACTACATCAAGAGCGGCTTCGAACTGGTGGGCTCCACCGTGCGCCACACCGGCCCGCTGGCCTCCGGCCCCGCCGCCGACACCCGCCCCGCCAACGCCGCCGATATCGGGCGCATGACCGAGCTCGAGGCGGTGGCCTCGGGCGTCGCCAAGCCGCGCTTCCTGACCCAGTGGTTCCGGCCCGCCCCGACCCGGCACGGCTTCATCACCGCTGATGGCACCGGCATGGTGGTGATCCGCGAATGCCGCGACGGCTACAAGATCGGCCCCTTGGTGGCGCGCTCGGACGTGCAGGCGCGCAACCTGCTGCAGGCCGCTGCCGCGATCTCGGGCGAGGCCGACGTGTCGATTGACGTGCCCGCCTCGGACCGCACCCTGACCGGCATCTGCCGCGAGCTGGGCCTCGCGCCCGGCTTCGAGACCGCGCGCATGTATCGCGGCGCGCCGATCTTCGAATCCGATATGCTCTACGCGGTGGCGACGCTCGAGCTCGGTTGACATCGGGGCCGGGGAAACCGACAAGAAACGGCTCTACGCGATTATTCCCCTTGCCTCCAAGGAACGCCGCGTCATCTTCTTGAAGACGCGTTCCGTCGGTACCATCATACGGCCATGATCAATCAGCTCGACCTTCCCCCGGCGCTGCACGACTACATCAAGAAGTCGGGCGTCGCGCTTGCCTTGTCTGCCATTGAGGACGACGCGCCGCTTCTGGTGGTGAACAAGGCGTTCTGCGACATGACCGGCTATTCCGAGGACGAGGTGGTTGGCCATAACTGCCGCTTCCTGCAGGGCCCCGACACGACCGACTCCGCCCGTCAGCCGCTGCATGACTTCGTGCATGGAAACGGCGGCGACAGCGGGCGCTTTCCGATCCTCAATTATCGCAAGGACGGGTCTGCGTTTCATAACTACGTTTTTATGTCACGGTTAAAAGACACCGGGGGTCAGCCCCAGTTTATTCTCGCGTCGCAGTTCGACATGACCACTGCCCTCAAGCGCTCGCAGATCTCGCTCAATGACGAGAAACTGCAGGATGTGCTTTCGGATGTCGGTCAGATCGGACGCGAATTCGGTCTCGCCATGATGGGGTCGGCAGGGCTTCTTGCGGATTCGATCGCCCTGATGGCAAAATTGACCTTCGACGACAGCCAGCGCTAGGCCCTTGATCAGGCGGACGATGAAAGACGACAAGACCAACAAGTCCCTCGAGGACGACGCAACCCGCGACAGCGAACGGCTCTGCATCATCGGCGTCGGCGCCTCGGCAGGCGGGCTCGAGGCGATCCGCGAGATGCTGACCGAGGCCAAGCCGGACAGCAACCTCTCCTACGTTGTGATCCAGCATCTCGATCCCAACCACGAAAGCCTGCTGGCCGAGCTTCTGGGCCGGCACACCTCGCTCAGCGTGACGCAGGCCTCGGGAGGTGAAAAGGTCGAGGCGGGAAATGTCTACATCATCCCGCCGGGCTTTGGCTTGTCGATCACGGACGGCGTTCTGAACCTCACCGAGTTCGCCCAGCCGCGCGGGCTGCGCCGGCCGATCGACGATTTCTTCGAGAGCCTCGCGCTCGATCAGGGCCGCTTCGGCGCCTGCGTGATCCTCTCCGGCACCGGCGCCGATGGCAGCGCCGGGCTGCGCGCCATCAAGGAGCATGGCGGGCTGTGCATCGTGCAGGATCCGCGCACCGCGCGATACGACGGCATGCCCACCTCGGCGCAATCCACCGGGCTGGTGGATTTCGTCCGCCGCCCCTCCGAAATCGTTCAGGCGATCCACCAGTTCTATGCTCATGCCCTGCGCGAGACCAAGAGCGAGAAGCTTGCGGTCACCGTCGAGGAAAACCTCGAAGGCATCTTCACGGTGGTGCGCAACTTCGTCGGCCACGATTTCTCGGGCTACAAGAAATCCACCCTGATCCGCCGCGTGCAGCGCCGCATCCAGGTGCTCGACCTCTCGGATGCGCACGCCTACCTGCAATACATCAAGGCGGAACCCAAGGAATGTGAGATCCTGTTCCGCGAGCTGCTGATCAACGTCACGCGGTTCTTCCGCGACACCGAGCATTTCGACCTGCTGCGCGAAATGGTGATCAAGCCTCTGGTGGCCAATGCCGGCAACGAGGACGAGATCCGCGTCTGGGTGCCGGGCTGCTCGAGCGGCGAGGAAGCCTATTCCATGGCGATGATGTTCGCCGAGGAGGCGCGGATCCGCAAACGCTCGGTCAACGTGCAGATCTTCGCCACCGACATCGACGAGCAGATGCTGCGCATCGCGCGCGAGGCCTCGTACCCGCAGGCGGCGCTGGTCGATATCCCCGAGACGATGCGCGATCTCTACACGGTGGCGCGCGATGGCCGCTTCAAGATCTCGGCCAAGATCCGCGACATGATCCGCTTCTCGGTGCACAGCGTCGTGCGCGATCCGCCCTTCTCGAATATCGACCTGCTGTCCTGCCGCAACCTGCTGATCTATTTCGGTGACACGCTGCAGAACTCGGCCCTGCCGATCTTCCACTACGCCATCAAGCCGGGCGGCACGCTGTTCCTTGGCCCGTCCGAGACGGTGGGACGCCATGACCACGCCTTCCATGCCATCGACCAGAGCTCGCGTATCTTCCGGCGCAATGACGGCCGCCCGGAATACCCGCTGCACCTGCGTGGCAAGGACACCGCCAACACCGCCAACCGTGACAGCCAGGCCCGCCAGAGCGAGCCTTCGCCACGGCGTGAATGGACCGACGGGGGGGCGACCGACCGCATCCTGTCGACCTATGCGCCGGCCACGCTGCGCGTCACCACTGCGGGGGAAATCCTCGCCTCGACCGGGCGGCTCGGCAAATACCTCGATTTCTCCCCCGGTGACGAGACCAACCGTTTCGCGCCATCGGTTGCGCGGCCCGGCGCGCGCGAGTCGCTCTCGGCAATCATCCGGCAGGTCAGCGAGAACAAACGGCGCACGATTTCCCGTGATCTCACGGCGCGGTCGGAATTCGGTCGGCAGGCCTTCGACCTCATCGCCGAGCCGCTCAAGGACGGTACAATCCTCGTGGTGTTCCGCGAACGCGAGAGCTTCGAGCCGCTCGACGATGCCGATCTCGACGATATCGACAGCATCGACAGCCACGTGCAGAGCCTCGAGGACGAACTGCGCAGCACCCGCGTGCGGCTGCACACCACCGTCGAGGAGCTCGAGACCGCGAACGAGGAGCTGAAGAGCTCCAACGAAGAAATGATGTCGATGAACGAGGAGCTCCAGTCGACCAACGAGGAGCTCTCGACCGTCAATGACGAGCTCAAGGGCAAGGTCGACGAGCTGTCGGTCGCCAATGCCGACCTCAGCAACTTCTTCGCCTCCACTGCCCTGCCGCTGGTGGTGGTCGACTCGACGCTGACGATCCGCAACTTCACCGACGCGATCCAGGGCATCTACCCGTTCCGCGCCACCGATCGCGGCCGTCCGCTGTCGGAGGTGACCAGCAAGCTGCGCCGCAACGACGATGTGCTCGACGCCATCTCGCAGACCGTGCGCGATGGCGAAGTGCGCCACATGCGGGTGAGCGACCGCGAGGAGGAAGAGCGCACCTGGTCGCTTGTCATCACCCCCTACCGCACCCGCGAGGGCGAGATCGACGGCGCCACGCTGGTGTTCACCGAGCTGACCGACGCCATCCGTCTCGAGGAGGCGCTCAAGCACGAGGGTGAGCGGCTGCGGCTGGCGCTCGACGTGTCGTCGCTGGGGGTGTGGGAGTTCGACCCGATCCTGAGCAGCCTGCGGCTCGACGAGACCGGCTGCGGCGTGCTTGGCGTCGACGCCAATGCGCTGTCGCTCGAGAGCCTGCTCGACACCGTGCATCCCGACGACGCCGACAGCGTCAAGGCGGCCATCGCCGGCCTGACAAGCGAGGGCGATGCCATCGACCTGACGTTCAAGCGCGCAGGCACCGGGCCGAAGTACCGCTCGGTGCGGGTGGTCGGCCGGCGCGTGCACAGCAAGCGCGCGGCCCGGGTTCTGGGCGTTCTGTTCGACATCACCGCCGAGCAGGAGGCCCGCGACATCCGCGAGATGATGCTGCGTGAGATGAACCACCGGGTGAAGAACATGTTCTCGATCATCTCGGGGATGGTGCGCATCGCCGGGCGCGCGACCGACTCGGTCGAGGATCTGGTCGACGGCATCCAGACCCGGGTGAATGCGCTGGCGCGTTCGCACGACCTGACCCAGCGCCGCCCCGGCAGCCGTTCGCTGACGCTCGAGGACACGGTGCGCGCCTCGCTCGAACCCTATGCCGGTCAGGCGGGCTATCACGTTGCCGGACCGACGGTCGAGGTTGAGGATCAGGACCTCACGGCGCTGTCGCTGCTGCTCCATGAATGGGCCACCAACGCGGCCAAATACGGCGTGCTCGGACCGTGCGAAGGACGGCTCGAAGTGCTTTGGGAACGAAAAACCGACGGCGGGGTTATTCTCACGTGGAACGAAATCCACACTGCCGAAGTTGAGCCGGACAATGGTGCGTCCGGCTTCGGCTCGACGCTTGTGCAGCTGTCTGCTGTCCAGCTCAACGGGTCGGTCTCGGTGGAGTTTGGTGAACACGAACGAAGGATGACCTTGACCTATGGGCCCCTACTGCGGAATGACTGATGGCGATGGCTCGAAGCCCACTGTGCTGCTCTGCGAGGACGAGTATATCGTCGCCCTCGACCTGCAGCTGCTGCTCGAGGAGTTCGGCTACGAGGTCATCGGTCCGTTCGACAGTTTCTCCAAGGGTCTGAAGGCGCTGAACGAGGTCCGCCCCGACATGGCGGTGCTTGATGTGCGACTGCGCGATGGCGAGGTCTTCCCGCTGGCCGACAAGCTCAACGAGCTGGGTGTCGGGCTGGTGTTCCATTCCGGCCATGTGCAGGACTCCGACATCGCCGAGAAATACGGCAACGCCATGTGCTGTCACAAGCCCATCGACACCAAGCGCCTGCAACACGCGTTGCAGAAGGTCTGCTCCGCCAGCCCGGCGCACTGACCGCCGCCAAGAAGAGGCCGCCCACCCCGCGGGGACCGCCCCGGTGGGCGCAAGCTTCTACCGCGTGTAGCGGACCCGCGGCCATCGCATTTTGCATCGGTCGCGTATGCTCGAGAGCGGCCCCCTTCTCCGCACGCAAGCCCACGCAAGTTCAGGCGGCTCTGACGGACGCCTCCGGCGGGAGTATTTTTGACGAAGAGAAGCCAGGAGCGCAGCGCTCCTGGCTTCTCTGGTTTCAAAATACCTCGGGGGAGTCCGCGGCACGCGGACGGGGGCAGAGCCCCCGGTTGGCCGGTGTCAGCCCATGCGCTCGGAGGCGTATTCCCCGGGCGAGGCCGGGAAGACCACGGTCTTGTCGCCGTTGAGGAACACGCGGCGGTGCATGTGCGCGTGGATGGCGCGGGACAGCACCTGGCTTTCCACGTCGCGCCCGAGCGAGACGTAGTCGGACGGGCTTTGCGCGTGGGTCACGCGCACCGTGTCCTGCTCGATGATCGGGCCTTCATCCAGATCGGCGGTGACGTAATGCGAGGTCGCCCCGATCAGCTTCACGCCGCGCTCGAAAGCCTGCTTGTAGGGGTTGGCCCCCTTGAAGGACGGCAGGAACGAGTGATGGATGTTGATGATCCGCCCCGACATCTCGGTGCACATCTCGTCCGAGAGGATCTGCATGTAGCGCGCCAGCACGATCAGCTCGGCGCCGGTCTCGCGCACGATGCGCATCTGCTCGGCCTCGGCCTCGGGCTTGTTGGCCTTGGTCACCTTGATGCAGTGGAACGGGATGTCGTGGTTCACCACCACCTTCTGGTAGTCCATATGGTTCGAGATCACCGCCACGATGTCGATCGGAAGCGCCCCGATGCGCCAGCGGTACAGCAGGTCGTTGAGGCAATGCCCGAAGCGCGAGACCATGATGATGACCTTCATCTTCTCGCTCGGATCGTGGAAGGCGAACTCCATGCCAAAGCTCTGTGCGGTGGCAGCAAACCCTTCGGCCAGCGCCTCGCGGCTCCTGCCCTGCTCGCTCTCGAAGCTCAGCCGCATGAAGAAGCGGTCATTGCCGATATCCGAGAATTGCGAGCTGTCATGGATGTTGCAGCCCTGCTCGGCGAGGAAGGTGGAGATCGCGGCGACGATGCCGGAGCGCACCGGGCAGGCGACGGTCAGGATAATCTGGGACATTCCTGTTGGACCTTTCGTTGTCTCAGCATTCCGGCAGGTTGACTGCAATTCCGCCGGTGGAGGTTTCCTTGTATTTCTCGTTCATGTCCTGCCCCGTCTGCAGCATCACGCGGATGCAGTTGTCGAGCGGCATGAAATGCTGACCGTCGCCGCGCAGGGCGAGGGAGGCGGCGGAGACCGCCTTGATGGCGCCGAGCGCGTTGCGCTCGATGCAAGGCACCTGCACCAGCCCGGCGGCGGGATCGCAGGTCATGCCAAGATGATGCTCCAGCGCGATCTCGGCGGCGTTCTCGACCTGCTCGTTGTTGCCGCCCAGCACCGCGCAAAGCCCGGCGGCGGCCATCGCCGCGGCACTGCCGACCTCGGCCTGGCAGCCGGCCTCAGCGCCCGAGATCGAGGCGTTGTGCTTGATCAGCCCGCCGATCGCCGCCGCGGTCAACAGCAGGTCGCGGCAGCCCGCGCGGGTCGCGCCGACGCAGTGATCGCGGTAGTAGCGCAGCACCGCCGGCACCACGCCCGCCGCACCGTTGGTCGGCGACGTCACCACCCGACCGCCGGCGGCGTTCTCCTCGTTCACCGCCATGGCGTAGACGCTCATCCAGTCATTGGCCTGATGCGGCTGCGCGAGGTTCATGCCGCGCTCGGCCTGCAGCTGATCGTGGATCGCCTTGGCCCGCCGGCGGACCTTGAGCCCGCCCGGCAGGATGCCCTCCTGCGTCAGGCCGCGGGCGACGCAGTCGTCCATCGTGTCGAGGATGCGGTCGATGCGGTCGTCGAGCCCCGCGCCATGCAGCACCTGCTCATTGGCGCGCTTCATCTGCGCAATGCTGAGCCCGGAGGTCACGCCCATCTCGAGCATCTCCGCAGCGGTGCCAAAGGGATAGGGAAAGGCGTGCGAGACCTTTTCCTCGTGCAGATCGTGCGCCCCGGCGCGCTGCGCCTCGAGCTCGGCGGCGGTGAGGACGAAGCCGCCTCCCACCGAGTAATAGGTCTGCTGGTGATAGGTGTTGCCGGCCTCGTCATAGGCCTTGAGCACCATGCCGTTGGCATGGCCCGGCAGCGGCGGGCCGAAATCGAAGACCAGGTCGTTCTGGGTGTCGAAGGCCAGCGGCTCGAGCCCGTCAGGATGCACCATGCCCTCCCGGCGCACGGTCTCTTCCAGCGCTTCCGCCTTGTCGGGATCGAGGGTCTCGGGCGACAGGCCGCAGAAGCCGAGGATCACCGCGCGGTCGGTTGCGTGGCCCTTGCCCGTCCAGGCCAGTGAGCCGTGCAGGCTCGCGGCCAGCCGGTGCACAGTGCCGGCGCCGGGGATCTTTTCGGCCCCGCCCCGCAGGTCGTCGAGAAAGCGCGCCGCGGCAACCATCGGCCCCATCGTGTGAGACGACGAGGGGCCGATACCGATCTTGAAGACGTCGAAGACCGACAGGAACATCGCTGCTCTCCTTGCATGGCTTGCGCCGGCGGGAACGGAAAGAGGCCGAAGGCCAAGGGTGCCGGACGGGATGAACACTATCCCGTCCAGACTGCGCGTCTACCGGATCAGTGGCTTTCCGCCGCAAGCTCGCGACAGCCGATCGCCAGCAGATCGTAGACATGCGGTGCAAAGGTGTTCCAGACATCCATGCGGAAGCTGGTCTCGCCGTCGCGCCACAGCACGACCGTCACGCCGTCAAAGGCTGTGCGGCGCCCGGCCCCGGGCGGGATGGTGTCGATGTTGCGCGGGCAGCCCAGCGTCAGCAGCTCGGCCGCGCGCTCGCCCTTGATCACGAGGGTGACTTCGCGGCCCGACACGTCGACAAGGCTGTGCGGGTGGCTGTCGTAGAGCGCCGACATGGCTGCAACCACGTCCGCGACATCGCCGCTGCGGCTGTGCAGGATCCACTCGTCCGGGCCGAGGCGCATCGCCTCGAGCGCGTCGGAGGAGGAGCGGCTGCCGATGTGACCGCCGAGCGACAGGCCAAGCGCCGCCTCGAAGGGCGCGAGATCACCACGGGCGCGCAGCGACAGGCGCGTGCAGGGCATCGCAGCCGAGACGCTGGCGGCCGAGGTCTCGACCAGCGTGCCGGGGGTGAAGGACGATACGGGTGCGTTCATGCTCTTCTCCTCAGATCTTCAGACGGGCGTTTTCGGGATCGACGAAGATCGTCGAGGTGATCTTGGCGGCAATGGTGCGGTCGGGCATCGGGATGTGGACGATCTCGCCCATGCGGGACTGCCCGCCCTCGACCAGCGCCAGCGCGATGGGCCGGCCGGAGGTGCCCACGTCGTAGGACGAGGTCACGTGGCCGACCATCTTCATCGGCACCGGCTGGTTCGGGTCGAAGACGATCTGCGCCCCCTCCTCGAGCTTCGAGTTGTCCTCGGTCAGCAGGCCCACGAGTTGCTTGCGGCCCTCGGCCACGAGGTCGGGACGGGCCAGACCGCGCTTGCCGACGAAGTCGGGCTTCTTCTTGCCCACGGCCCAGCCCATGCCCGCATCGAAGGGCGTGACGGTGCCGTCGGTGTCCTGACCGACGATGATGTAGCCCTTCTCGGCGCGCAGCACGTGCATGGTCTCGGTGCCATAGGCGGTGATGCCGTATTGCTGGCCCGCCTCCCAGAGCGTCTCCCAGAGCTTGCGGCCCATGGGCGCCGGCACGTTGACCTCGAAGCCGATCTCGCCGGTGAAGCTGACGCGGAACAGCCGTGCCGGCATCCCGGCGACGGTGCATTCCACGCAGGACATGTGCGGGAAGGTCTCTTCGGTCAGTTCGACGCCCTCGACCAGCGGCGCCAGCAGCTTGGCGGCGTTGGGGCCGTTCAGCGCCACGGTGGACCACTGCTCGGTGGTCGAGGTGAGCCAGACGTTGAGGTCGGGCCACTCGGTCTGAAGGTAGTCCTCCATCATGTTGAGCACCCGGGCCGCCCCGCCGGTGGTGGTGGTGACATGGAACAGGTCCTGCCCCATGCGACCGATCACGCCGTCGTCGCGGATGTAGCCGTCATCGCCCAGCAGCAGGCCATAGCGGCAGCGGCCGATGCCGAGCTTGGTCCAGGGGTTGGTGTACATGCGGTTCATGAACTCGACCGCATCCGGCCCCACGACCTCGATCTTGCCCAGCGTCGAGGCATCGAAGATACCGACGCTCTCGCGGGTGGCGGCGCATTCGCGGCGCACCGCGTCATCCATGCTCTCGCCTGCCTTGGGGAAGTACCACGCCCGGCGCCACTGGCCGACCGGCTCGAACACCGCGCCGTTCTCCTCGGCCCAGGGGTCGATCTGGGTCTTGCGCGTGACTTCGAAATGCGCACCGCGATGGTAGCCCGCGAAGGCGCCGAAGGAGGTCGGCGTGTAGGGCGGACGGAAGGTCGTCAGACCGACCTGCGGCGGCGCCTTGCCCAGCGCATCGGCGGCGATGTTCAGGCCGTTGATGTTGGACATCTTGCCCTGGTCGGTGGCCATGCCGTTGGTGGTGTAGCGCTTGACGTGCTCGATCGAGCGCATCCCCTCGCGCACAGCAAGGCGCAGGTCCTTGGCGGTCACGTCGTTCTGGTAGTCGACAAAGGCCTTGGCCTTGCCGGGGCTACGGTCGGTCGGCAGCTCCTTGTGCGACACGCCGGAGCCCGGGCGGTCATTGGCGACCGAATAGCTCACCTCTGCGCCGGTCTTGCCCAGCGCGGCGACGATCTCGCGGCCCTTCTCGGCACCGTCCTTGAGCGCCGCCTCGATGCCCCAGAGACCACGGCTCGCGCCGGCGATGACGCAATCCTCCGGCGTCTTCTCGGGCAGGAAGGTGGTGCGGTCGTCGTCCCAGGCGAGCGAGCCCTTGGTGTGCGAGAAGAGGTGCAGCGAGGGCGTCCAGCCGCCCGACATCAGCACCGCGTCGCACTTGATCTCCGTCCCGGCGCCGACGGTGCCGCCGGAGACCGGGTTCACCCGCAGCGACGACACGCGCAGGCGACCGCTGGTGGCGGTGCCGGTGTGCGAGAGCTTCACCGGAATGTTGCGCTTGCGCGCCTCGGCCTGCAGTTCCTCGCGGACGCCCTCGCGGGTGTCGACGATGGCCTGCACCTTGGCACCGGCATCGGCGAGATCGAAGGCGGCGTACCACGCGCTGTCATGCGAAGTCAGCACGACCGGCGACTTGCCCACCAGCACGCCGTAGCGGTTGAGGAAGGTCTGCGCCGAGCCCGCCAGCATCACGCCGGGGCGGTCGTTGCCGTGGAACACCAGCGGCTTCTCGAGTGCACCCTGCGCCAGCACGACCTGACCGGCCCGCACGCGCCACATGCGCTCGCGCGGAGTGTCGTCGGGCAGCTTCGGCAGGTGATCGGTGAGCTTCTGCACAAGGCCGATCATGTTCTGGTGGTAGTAGCCGATGGCGGTGGTGCGGGTCATGATGGTCACGCCCAGCGCCTCGAGTTCGGCGACCTCGGCGGCAAGCCAGTCCCAGGCGGGGCGGCCCGAGATCTCGGCCTGCGGCTCGGACAGCAGCGTGCCGCCCGCTTCCGGGTTCTCGTCGACGACCACGACCTTGAGCCCGTCGACGGCGGCAGCGCGCGCCGCGGCAAGGCCCGTGGGGCCCGCACCGACGATCAGCACGTCGCAATGCAGGTAGCGCGAAGCGTAGTGGTCGGGGTCTTCCTCGGTGGGCGACACGCCGAGACCGGCAGCCGCCCGGATGAAGGGCTCGTAGACCTTGTCCCAGAAGCTCTTCGGCCACATGAAGGTCTTGTAGTAGAAGCCGGCCGAGAACAGCATGTAGGCGGCATCGTTCACCGCCCCCACGTCGAACTTGAGGCTCGGGTACTTGTTCTGCGAGCTGGTCTCGAGGCCTTCCCAGATCTCCTGCACCGTGGCGCGGGTGTTGGGCTCGAAACGACCGGCGCCGCGGCGGGTGCCGATCAGCGCGTTGGGCTCTTCGCTGCCTGCGGCCACGGCACCGCGCGGGCGGTGATACTTGAACGAGCGGCCCATAAGGTGCACGCCGTTGGCCAGCAGCGCCGAGGCGACGGTGTCGCCGCGCCCGCCGGTATAGCGCTTGCCGTCGAAGGTGAAGGTGACGGGGCGCGAGGTGTCGACGCGACCGCGGCCGGAAACGCGATACTGGCTCATTTCAGACCCTCCGTGAGGCTGGCGAGATCGGGACGCGGGGCGCCCGCCTCGTAGGTGGTGAGGAACTTGTCCGACACGGTGTCGCGCACCGCGTTGAAATAACGGCCACAGCCGTGGAAGTGCCGCCAGCGTTCGTAATGCGGGCCCTTCACGTTGGCGCGGATGAAGAGGAATTCCTCCCACTGGTCATCGCTCTGGCTGGACGGATCCTCGGCGCGAACGATGTGGGCCTGACCGGCATAGGTGAACTCGGCCTCGGGCAGGGTCTCGTTGCAATAGGGGCAATGGATCAGAAGCATCGGAAGAGACCTCGTTCTTAGTGGGCGACGGCCGCGGCGGCGGCCTCGTCGATCAGGCGGCCGGTGCGGAAGCGCTCGATGGTGAAGGGCGCGTTGATCGGGTGCGGTTCGTCCTTGGCGATGGTCCAGGCGAAGGTGTGGGCAGCACCCGGCGTCGCCTTGAAGCCGCCGGTCCCCCAGCCGCAGTTGACGTAGAGCCCCGAGACGGGCGTCTTCGAGATGATCGCCGAGCGGTCCGGGGTCACGTCGACGATACCACCCCATTTGCGCAGCATCCGCATGCGGTTGAAGATCGGGAACACCTCGGTGATCGCGGCCACGGTGTGCTCGATCAGCGGCAGGCCGCCGCGCTGGCTGTAGGAGGTGTACTGGTCAGTGCCAGAGCCGATCACCAGCTCGCCCTTGTCGGACTGGCTGATATAGGCGTGCACCGCGTTCGACATCACCACGCAGGGGAAGATCGGCTTGACCGGCTCAGAGACCAGAGCCTGCAGCGGGTAGCTCTCGAGCGGCAGGCGCACACCGGCGGTCTCCATCACCACCGAGGTGTGGCCGGCGGCGGACACCGCGACCTTCTTGGCCTTGATGAAGCCCTTGCCGGTCTCGACCCCTGCCACCGAGCCGTCGGCGTTGCGGCGGATCGCGGTGACCGGGCAGTTCTGGATGATGTCGACGCCGCGCATCGCCGCGCCACGGGCATAGCCCCAAGCGACCGCGTCATGGCGCGCGGTGCCGGCGCGCTGCTGCAGCGCACCGCCCATCACCGGGTAGCGGGCATTGGGCGAGACGTTGAGCGGCGGGCAGTATTCCTTGCACTCTTCGGTGGTCAGCCAGCGGTTGTCGACGCCGTTCAGCCGGTTCGCGTGGACGTGGCGCTTGAAGCTCTGCACGTCGTGCACGTTGTGCGCCAGCATCAGCACGCCACGGTTGGAATACATGACGTTGTAGTTGAGCTCCTGGCTCAGCCCCTGCCACAGGTCCACCGCGTGATCGAACAGCCGCGCGCTCTCGTCGTAGAGATAGTTCGAGCGGATGATCGTGGTGTTGCGGCCGGTGTTGCCGCCGCCGAGCCAGCCCTTGTCGATCACCGCGATGTTGGTGATGCCGTGCTGGGTGGCAAGGTAGTAGGCCGCACCGAGGCCGTGACCGCCAGCGCCGACGATGATCACGTCGTACTCGTCTTTCGGCTGGCTGTCCGGCCACTGCTCGGTCCAGTTCTTGTGGCCGCTCAGGGCGTTCTTGAGGAGGGAAAAGGCGTTGAAGCGCGTCATGAGTCGGCCCCCGGCTGCAGAGATGATCGCAGTGGGGTAGCCTGAGATGCCGCCTCAAGCGTGAACGTTTGCGACAGCCGGGATGGAGATCCGCGCCAAGCGCAGGATCGATGCGTCAGCCTGCCTGCGCCTCGCGGCTCTGGCGCAGCGCCAGCGGCGTACAGCCGAACTGGCGGCGGAACATGCGGCTCAGGTGCGAGCTGTCGCAGAAGCCGCAGTCGAGGGCGATCTGCGCCACCGATTTCTCGCTGGTCTCGATGAGGTGATGCGCCAGCGACAGGCGGATGCTGAGAAAGGCGGCCTGCGGCGAGGTATCGAGCGCGACGCGGAAATGCCGCTCGAGCTGGCGCTTGCTGTGGCCGATACGCTTGGCGACCTCGGCGACCGAGAGCGGTGTGTCGATGTTCTGCTGCATCAGGAGCAGCGCCCGCAGCACGATCGGGTCACGGGTCTTGAAATCCATGCTGATGCCGGGCTGCGGCTTCTCGGCCTGCAACTGGTCATCGATGATCATGATATGCAGGCTCTTGCTGGCCTGCGCCTGACCCACGTGCTTGTCGACCAGATGGGCCGCCAGATGCGCCGAGCTGGCGCCCCCGGAACAGGTGAGCCGGTCGCGGTCGACCACGAAGATCTGGTCCGAGACCGGGTTCAGCCCCTCGAACTGCGACAGGAACTCGGAATGGTGGAACCAGCTCACGCAGCAGCGGTAGCCATCCATCAGCCCGGCCTGATGCAGGAGAAACGCGCCAGAGCAGACCCCGACCAGAGGCACCCCCTGCGAGGCCGCCTCCTGCAGGAATCGGGTCTGCCCGGCGCTCAGGCTCGGAAGCTCGTCCATCAGGCCGCCGACCACGACGATGTAGTCGAAGCGCCCGGGATCTCCGAGGCGCTCCTTGGGCTGCACCGTGATGCCACTGCTCGACATCACCGCATCCATACTGTCCGACAGAACCGTCCAGTTGCACAGGATCGGGCGCGAGCGGTCGCCCTCGTCCGCCGCCAGACGCAGCACGTCGACGAAATTGGCAAAGGCGCAGAGGGTGAACTTGCGCGACAGGATGAAGCCCACCGACAGGCGGGCACTGTCCTTGCGCGGCCTGAGCGCACGCGCAGAGGCGTTTCGGGCGGGGACAGAGGGGGTGCGGGCGACTTGGTCCATGGGCACAGTCCTGCGGCGCGAAGGATTCCTGATACGGTGTCGTAGCGCTCATCCCGCATTGACGCAATCATCCTGTTTTTCGCGAGCGCTTTGCTGCAAGTCTGCCCTCCATGTTTCGCGCCCGCCTCCCAGGGCGCATCCGCAGGGCAGACACGACGCACCCCCCTTGCTCCCGCGACGCGTCTGCCCTGCCCCCTTGGCGGCCTGCCCCGCCCTTCGCCGACCCGGCCCGCGGGTCGTCGTTTTCGGTCCGGTGAATGCCGGTCGAGCGCTAGCCACCGATGCCTGCGCATCGGACAGTTTCGACACCCCTCAAAGACAAGTGGAACGCACCATGTCTTCGTTTCCTGAACGCGCAAACGTCGTTATCGTCGGCCTCGGAGGCATCGTCGGCGCGTCTGTCGCGCACCACCTGATCGAGCGCGGCTGGACCGACATCGTCGGCATCGACAAATCCGCCATCCCGACCGATATCGGCTCGACCGGCCACGCCTCGGATTTCTGCTACGTCACCAGCCACGACCTGCTGAGCACCTACACCTCGACCTACTCGGTCGATTTCTACGAGAAGCTGGGCCATTACTCGCGCATCGGCGGTCTCGAAGTGGCCCGCGTCGGCGATGACGAACGCATGCAGGAGCTCAAGCGCCGCTGCGACTCGGGCCGCGCCTTCGGCACCCGCGTGAAGATGATCTCCGCCGCCGAGGCCAAGGAGAAGTTCCCGCTGCTCGAGGAAGACCAGATCCAGGGCGCCATGTGGGACCCGGATGCCGGCCTCGTTGTGCCGCGTTCGCAGACCGTCGCGGGCAAGCTGGTGGATGCCGGCGAGAAGGCCGGCAAGCTGCGCGCCTTCGCCAACACCCCGGCGCTCGAGCTGATCCAGGAGAACGGTCGCGTCACCGGCGTGAAGACCCACCGCGGCACCATCATGGCCGATCACGTCGTGGTCTGCGCCGGTCTCTGGGGCCGCCTGATCGCCGACATGGTGGGCGAAGACCTGCCGGTGATGCCGGTCGATCACCCGCTGACCTTCTTCGGCCCCTACGATGAGTTTGCCGGCACCGGCCTCGAGATCGGCCGTCCGCTGCTGCGCGACCAGGGCAACTCCGCCTACCTGCGCGACACCGGCGATCCCAACACCACCGAGGGTGGCCAGATCGAGTGGGGCTACTACTACGAGAAAGAGCCGCGCATGGTGCACCCGCGCGACATTCTCGAGAAGGGCCAGGCCCGCCTTGGACCGTCGATGCGCGACCTCGAGCTCGAGGACGTGATCGAGCCGCTGGAAAAGGCGATGGAACTGACGCCGATCCTGGCCGAGCTGGGCTTCAACGAGAGCCACTCGTTCAACGGCCTGCTTCAGACCACCACCGATGGCGGCCCCTCGATGGGCGAGAGCCGCAAGGTGCGCGGCCTGTGGTACGCCGTGGCGATCTGGGTCAAGGACGCGCCCGGCATGGCCAAGCTCATCGTCGACTGGATGACCGACGGACGCACCCATATCGATCACAACAGCATCGATTACGCGCGCTTCCAGGACTACCAGCTCACCGAGGACTTCATCTGGGGCCGCTGCGAAGAGACCGCCAAGAAGATCTACAACCCGCCGGTTCACCCGCGCGAGCCCTTCGCAAACGCCCGCGGCATCCGCCGCTCGCCGTTCTATGAGCGTGAGGTCGAGCTGGGTGGCCACTTCATGGAGCTCGGCGGCTGGGAGCGGGCGCATGGCTACGCCGCCAACGAGCACCTGCTCGAGAAATACGCCGACCAGGTGCCGGTGCGCGAGAACGAGTGGGACAACCGCCACTTCTGGCGCGTGTCGAACGCCGAGCAGCTCGAGATGAGCGCCGATTGCGGCATCATCAACCTGTCGCACTTCCACATGACCGACATCTCCGGTCCGGATCACGTGGCGCTGATGGAGTATCTCTGCGCCGCCAAGATCGGTGGCGACAACATGGTCGGCAAGGGTATCTACACCCACATGCTCGATGACGAGGGCAACGTGCGCGCGGACTTCACCGTGTTCCGCATGGGCGACCGCTGCCGTCTCGTGAACGGCGCCGATGCCGGACCGCGCGACCTGATGTACATGAAGCGCATGGCGCAGGATCGCGGCCTCGACGTGACCATCGAGGACGTGACCGAGAAGTTCACCACCATCGGCATCTGGGGCCCGAACGCCCGCGAGAACCTCAAGAAGGTGGTCGCGGATCCGGACGCGCTCGACATCGAGAACTTCCCCTTCGCGGCGATCAAGCCGATCGAGATCGCGGGCAAGACCGTCATGGCCTTCCGCATCTCCTATGTCGGCGAGCAAGGCTGGGAGCTTCACATGCCCTACGAGGACGGCCTCGCCGTCTGGGACGCGCTGCGCGATGCCGGCGTCATGGCGGTGGGGGTCGAGACCTATGCCAACTCGCGCCGCCTCGAGAAGTCGCTGCGCCTGCAGAACGCCGACCTGCACACGCAGTACAACCTCTACGAGGCGGATCTCGCGCGTCCGAAAGTCAAGGAAGCCGACTTCCGCGGCAAGGAGAAGCATCTCGAGTACCGCGCCCGCGACAAGCAGCCGGCGATGCTCTGCACGCTGGTCATGCATGACAACACCGACAGCCAGGGCGTGGCCCGCTACCCGGTGAACACCATGCCGGTGATGGACCCGGAGACCGGCGAGGTGCTGGTCGACAGCCTCGGCCGCCGCTCCTACACCTCCTCGCAGGCCTTCGGCCCGACCGTCGGCAAGAACATCATGCTGGCCTACCTGCCGCAGGAGTATTGCGAGGTCGGCCGCAAGCTGCAGGTGACCTATTTCGACGAGCCCTTCGAGGTCGAGGTGGCGGGCGTCGGCTACGCGCCGCTCTACGATCCCGAGAACCTCAAGCCGCGCAGCTGACGCGGCACCAGGAGGCACGACTGACCGGCGGGCTTCGGCCTGCCGGTTTTGTTTTGGGCCGGGTGCACATGGGCCGAGCCTCGTGCGCAGGCGCGAACTCCAGGCGCGGCACGCGCCGCCCCCTCAGTGCTCTGCCAGCCAGTCCGCGAAGAGACGCGCGTTGGCCGAGGCGCGGCCGTGGATGCGCAGGTAGAACGGATGTGGCGAGGGCATCTCGTCGGGCACCAGCGGCACCAGTCGGCGGCTGCCCAGATGGCTCCCGAGCAGCCCCTCCCAGCCCAGCACCGCGCCGACGTGATCCTCCGCCGCCTGCAGCGAGATAAGGTAGTTGTTGAGGAAGAATCCCGGTCCCCGCGGCGCCGGACGGTCGAGATAGGCGAACCATTCCGGCCACTCGGTATAGGGGTTCACCCCGGACTGGGTGTGGATCAGCGGCACGTCCGAGAGATCGGCCAGCCGCGCAATGCCGTAGCTCCTGGCGAACTGCTCGGTGCCCAGCGCGAGGATGCGGTCGTGGAACAGCACCCGCGTCTCGTCATCCTCCGCCTCCGGGTCGCCGTAGTGGATCGACAGGTCGACCCCCTGCGCCTTCTGGTCGTCCTGGATGAGCTGGGATATTGCGACGCCCGGATGTGCCTTCCAGAAGGCGGCCAGCCGCGGGGTCAGCCAAAGTCCGCTCATCGCCGTCGTGGCCGCGATCGACACGCCGGTGCGATCATGCCGGCTGCGAATACGCGTGACACTCTCCGAGATCGTTTCGAATCCCCTCTGCAACGAGACGAAGAGCAGCGCTCCGGCCTCGGTCAGCTCGACTCCTCGGTACTGACGGTTGAAAAGCGCCTGCCCCAGCTCATGTTCCAGCGCCTTGATGCGGTGGCTCACCGCCGCAGGCGTGACGTTCAACTCGGTTGAGGCCAGCTTGAAGCTCAAATTTCGGGCAGCGGCTTCGAAACAAGCAAGGTCTCCGAGGGAGGGTAGATCATAGGGCTTGGACATAAGGGCGTCGCTTTCGTGCTCCGGATGTCGCAAACAAGCGAAAACCGATCATGACATTAATTCAACTAAACCCACATGAGGATTTTGCCAATTGCCAAATTCCGGCTAGGATGGCTCTGTGCGCCGAAATAGCCCTCCCGCGACAGGAGTTTCGCCATGGCCAGCCCGACCGCCCCGCTTTCCGAACTGCTCAGCCAGCACCGTCCCGGCCATGCGCTCTCGCAGCCGTTCTACACCTCGCCCGAGATCTACGAGGCCGACCTCGAGACGATCTGGTACCGCGAGTGGCTGTTTGCCTTCCCGGCCTGCATGCTGGACAAGACCGGCGCCTATCAGCGCCTGCGCATCGGCGCCTACGACGTCATCGTGATCCGCGACGGCAAGGGCGAGATCGTCGCCTTCCACAACTCCTGCCGCCACCGCGGCTCGGTGCTCTGCTCGGCCGCACAGGGCCGCGTCGCCAAGCTCACCTGCCCCTACCACCAGTGGACCTACGACCTCGACGGCAAGCTGCTCTGGGCGCGCGACATGGGCCCCGATTTCGACCCCTCGAAGCACGGCCTGAAGCCGGTGCACTGCCGCACCAACGCCGGGCTCGTCTACATCTGCCTCGCCGCCGAGGCCCCCGATTTCGAGCCCTTCGCGCAGACCGTGAGCCCCTATCTTGGCGTGCACGACCTGTCGAACGCCAAGGTGGCGTTCCAGTCGACCATCATCGAGAAGGGCAACTGGAAGCTGGTTTGGGAGAACAACCGCGAGTGCTATCACTGCGCCGGCAACCACCCCGATCTGTGCCGCACCTACCCCGAGGATCCCACCATTACCGGTGTCAGCGCCGACGGCACCTTCCCCGAGAAGGTCGAGAGCCACTTCAACCGTCTCGAGGCCGCCGGCGCGCCGTCGCGTTTCAAGGTTGACGAAGGCGGCCAGTACCGCGTCGCGCGCATGCCGCTGCTCGACGGCGCCGAGAGCTACACCGTCTCGGGCAAGATCGCGGTGCAGAAGCGCCTCGGCAACATCCCCTATCTCGACGCCGGCACGCTGCTGCTGTTCCACTACCCGACCACCTGGAACCACTTCCTGACCGATCACTCGATCACCTTCCGCGTCACCCCCATCGGGCCGCAGGAGACCGAGGTGCAGACCACCTGGCTGGTCAACAAGGACGCGGTCGAGGGCGTGGATTACGACCTCAAGAACCTGACCACGGTCTGGGAGCACACCAACGACGAGGATCGCCGCGTGGTCGAGGACAACCAGCAGGGCATCAACTCGCCCGCCTTCGAGCCTGGCCCCTACTCGAAGACCCACGAAGACGGCGTGATCCAGTTCGTGAACTGGTATCTCGGCCGCATGCGCTCTGCGCACGCCCCCGCCACCCTTGCAGCGGAGTAACTGCCCATGACCACCTCCCTCGTCGCCGCATCGGGGCACTGGACCGACGACGAGGCGCTGGAATGCGTCTCCATCCTGCCCGAGACACCGAACGTCATCACCGTGTGCTTCCAGTCGCCCTCGGGCCGGCCCTTCGACTTCAAGGCCGGTCAGTTCCTGACGCTGGAACTGCCGGTGCCCGGCGGGCCGCTCTACCGGACCTACACGATCTCGTCCTCGCCCTCGCGTCCGATGTCGCTGACCCTGACCATGAAGGCGCAGTCCGACAGCATCGGGACGCGCTGGATGATGGACAACCTCAAGCCGGGCATGACGCTGCGCGCGCTCGGCCCGGGCGGGCGCTTCACCGCGGCCGATCACCCGGCGGAAAAGTACCTGCTCATCTCCGCAGGCTCGGGCATCACCCCGATGATGTCGATGGTGACGGATTTCTACGACCGCGGCCGCACCTGCGACATCGTCTTCGTCAACTGCGCCCGCAAGCCGTCTGAGATCATCTTCCGTGAGCGGCTCGAGCACATGGCCTCGCGCATCGAGGGGCTCGACCTGCGCTGGGTCGTGGCCGAGCGTGACAAGTACAAGCCCTGGACCGGCTACCAGGGCCAGTTCAACCAGCTCATGCTGGGTCTGATGGCACCGGACTACCTCGAGCGCGAGGTGTTCTGCTGCGGCCCCGAGGGCTTCATGACCGCGGTGCGCGAAGCGCTGGCAGGCCTCGGCTTCGACATGGAGCATTACCACCAGGAGAGCTTCCAGGCGCCCGGCACCCCCGGCCCCGAACTGGTCGAAGCGCCGCTGCCGGAAGACGATCTGCCGGAAGAGGACGTGCAGGCCGAGATCCTCTTCGACATCTCCGGCGTCAGCGCCTCCTGCCCCGAGACCGACACCGTGCTCGCCGCGGCGCGCGGTGCCGGCGTGGCGATCCCGTCGGGCTGCACCTTCGGGGTCTGCGGCACCTGCAAGGTCAAGAAGCTCGAGGGCGAAGTGCACATGGTGCACAACGGCGGCATCACCGAGGAGGAGATCGAGGAAGGCTACATCCTCGCCTGCTGCTCGAACCCACGCGGCAAGGTCACCGTCGAGCTCTGATCTCGCTCATCTGAGACACGCGTGGCGCGGTCACTCCGCGCCGCGCATCAGCACCCCCACCGGCGGCTGATCCTCCGCCCGCCCCTGCCCGGCCTGCGCCTTGCGGTATTCCGCCGGGGTCACGCCCCGCTCGGCCTTGAGAGTGCGCGACAGGTGCGGCCCGTCGCAGAAGCCACAGGCCAACGCCACCTCGGTGATCGAGGCCTCCGAACCCCTCAGCCGCTGCAACGCCCGCTCCAGCCGCAGGTCGAGATAAACCTTGAGCGGCGTCTGTCCCAGATCCGCGAGGAAGCGCCGCTCGAGCGTGCGCCGCCCGACGCCAAGCTCGCGCGACAGCTCTTCGACGGTCTTCGGATGCTCGAGGTTCTGCTGCATCCTGAGCACCGCACGCTTCACCAGCGCATCGCCGGCGCGCCGCGCCGTGGCCTGTCCGGGCTGCGGGCGCTCGCCGCTCATCGCTTCCTCGATCATCATGATGTTGAGGCTCTTGATCGCGGCGTTCTGCCCGACATGGCGCTGCACGAGGAAGGCCGCGAGATGCGCCGCCCCGTGCCCGCCGGAGCAGGTCAGCCGGTCGCGGTCGACCACGAAAATCTGGTCCGAGATCGGCGTCTCGGCCTCGAACTGGTCGAGAAAGTCCTGGTGGTGGAACCAGCTTACACAGCAGCGGTAGCCCTTGAGCAGACCGAGCCTTTGCAGGATGAACACGCCGGTACAAAGCCCAACCAGCGGCACCCCGGCTGCGGCCTGCCGCTGCAGGAAGGCCTGCGCCTCGCCCCCCAGCGCGGCACTGTCGCCGATCAGCCCGCCCACCACGACGACATAATCGTAGCGCCCGGCATGGCGCAGGCGCTTTTCCGGCTGCACCCGCACGCCACAGGAGGAGCGCACCGCCTCGAGACTGTCCGACAGCACCACCCAGTCGCAGAGGATCGGGCGCGAGTGGTCGGCCTCGTCGGCGGCAAGGCGGAGCACATCAACGAAGTTGGCGAAGGCCGAGAGGGTGAAGCGGTCGGCCAGAACGAAGGCGACGCTCAGACGCTTGGCAGGGATCTTGGCGGGGCTGGCCATGTCGGCATCCTTCACAGCGGATGGCGCAAATCTACAGGATCGGAAGGTGCCGGGCAATGCGCCTCGGTGGCAGCTTTTGGACGCCGCCGCGCCATCGCCTGCCCGCGGGGGGGGACGATCCCCCTTCCGAGCCTCTCGATTTATCCCGGTCAAGTCCGAAAGACCTATATCCTGCAGACCCGGCCTCCCCAAATCGCCAGCCCGTCGAGGCAGGCAGGCGATGGCGCGACTGCCTTCGGCCTGTGTTCCGCGCCAGAGCGGGACTCAAACAATGCGACGCGCCGGAGACACGAGACCCGGCCCCATGCCCGCCCATAAATAAGGCACCCGATCTCCACGTCCGGAGCGAAAAAATCCGCCCCCAAATCACCCGAATCCCAGCCCTGCAAGGCCACACAAGCTCTTGTGCCCGGAACCGTTGCACAACTGCATATTGACGCACCTTGGGCCGCATGATCTAGATATAGGTGCTTCAGGTGCTCGGCGGAATCATCCGCCGGCAAGAGGGAAGCCGGTGAAAAGCCGGCACTGCCCCCGCAACTGTAAGCGGCGCGCGAGGCCGATCATGCCACTGGGGCTGCCACCCCGGGAAGGCCGGCCAAGCGGGACCCGCCGTGAGTCAGGAGACCTGCCGGAAGCAACAGGATTTGACCACGAACGGTGGGTTCGGGGCGTGTCACAGGACCGGAGCGGCACAGGCCGCGCCGTCCGGTCGCGTCCCTGCCCGCCAGCCACAAAGAGGACGCCGCCCATGTCGATCATCGTCTATTCCAAGCCCGCCTGCGTGCAGTGCACCGCCACCACCCGTGCGCTCGACGCCCGTGGCCTGCCCTATGACGTGGTGGACCTCACCGAGGATGCCGACGCGATGGCCCGCGTGACCGAGCTCGGCTACCGCCAGGCGCCCGTGGTGATCGCCGGTGAGGACCACTGGTCGGGCTTCCGCCCCGACATGATCGGCGCGCTCGCCTCCTGAGCCATGCCGGGGATCGTCTACTTCTCCTCGGCCAGCGGCAACACCGCGCGCTTCGTGGACGGGCTCGGGATGCTGGCCAGCCGCATCCCGGTCTCGCCCAAGGCGGTGCTGGGACGCATTCCCGAGGAGTTCGTGCTGATCTGCCCCACCTATGCCGACGGTGAAGGCCGCGGCGCGGTGCCCAAACAGGTCATCCGCTTCCTGAACGATCCCGACCACCGCCGCCGCCTGCGCGGCGTCATCGGCGGCGGCAACCGGAACTTCGGGGCCACCTATGGCCTCGCCGCCGATGTCATCGCCAAGAAATGCTCCGTGCCCCTGCTCTACAAGTTCGAGCTCGCTGGCACGCTCACCGACATTGCCCGCGTCAAAGACGGGCTGCACGCCTTCTGGGGGACCGAATGCTTGACCGCATGAGCGAGACGCTCGATTACCACGCGCTGAATGCGATGCTGAACCTCTACGATGACGAGGGCCACATCCGTTTTGACGCCGACCGCATGGCCGCGCGGCAGTACTTTCTGCAGCACGTCAACCAGAACACGGTGTTCTTCCACTCGCTCGACGAGAAGCTCGATTACCTCGTCGAGGAGGGCTACTACGAGGCCGAGGTGCTCGAGGCCTATCCGCGCGCCTTCCTGCAGCAGATCTGGGACGCCGCCTTCAAGAAGAAGTTCCGCTTCCCGACCTTCCTCGGCGCGTTCAAGTACTACACCTCCTACACGCTCAAGACCCGCGACGGGAAACGCTTCCTCGAGCGCTACGAGGACCGTGTCGTGATGGTGGCGCTGGCGCTGGCGCGCGGCGATCAGGACCTTGCCATGTCGTTCATGGAAGAGATCCTGTCGGGCCGCTTCCAGCCGGCCACGCCCACTTTCCTCAACGCCGGCAAGAAGAGCCGCGGCGAGCTGATCTCGTGCTTCCTGCTCCGGCTCGAAGACAACATGGAAAGCATCGGCCGCGGCATCAACTCGGCGCTGCAACTGTCGAAGCGCGGCGGCGGCGTCGCCCTCATGCTGACCAACATCCGCGAGCACGGCGCGCCCATCAAGGGCATCGAGAACCAGTCCTCGGGGGTGATCCCGATCATGAAGCTGCTCGAAGACAGCTTCTCCTACGCCAACCAGCTCGGGGCCCGTCAGGGCGCGGGGGCGGTCTATCTCAACGCCCACCACCCCGACATCCTGCGCTTCCTCGACACCAAGCGCGAAAACGCCGACGAGAAGATCCGCATCAAGACGCTGTCCCTCGGCGTGGTGATCCCCGACGTGACCTTCGAGCTCGCCAAGCGCAACGAGCCGATGTACCTGTTCTCGCCGCATGACGTGGAAAAGATCTACGGCGTGCCGTTCTCGGAAATCTCGGTCACCGAGAAATACGACGAGATGGTCGAGGACAAGCGCATCCGCAAGACCAAGATCAACGCTCGCTCGTTCTTCCAGACGCTGGCCGAGATCCAGTTCGAGAGCGGCTATCCCTACATCATGTTCGAAGACACGGTGAACCGGATGAACCCGATCGACGGGCGGATCACCATGTCGAACCTTTGCTCTGAGATCCTGCAGGTCAACGAGGCCTCGGAATACAACGAGGACCTGAGCTATGCCCGCATGGGCACCGACATCTCGTGCAACCTCGGCTCGCTCAACATCGCCAAGTCCATGGATGGCCGCGATCTCGGCGCCACCGTCGAGGCGGCGATCCGGGCGCTGACCGCGGTGTCGGAAATGTCGGCCATCGACTCGGTACCGTCGATCCGCAAGGGCAACGACGAGAGCCACGCCATCGGCCTCGGCCAGATGAACCTGCACGGTTTCCTCGCCCGCGAGCACATCCATTATGGCAGCCCCGAGGGGGTCGAATTCACCTCGGTCTATTTCGCCACCGTGGCCTACCACGCCATCCGCGCCTCCTGCGCGCTGGCCAAGGAGCGCGGCGAGAGCTTCAAGGGCTTCGCGGCCTCGGACTATGCCTCGGGCGTGTTCTTCGACAAGTACACCGAGCGCGACTGGCTGCCCGAGAGCGACCGCGTGGCGCAGCTTTTCGACGGCATCGCCCTGCCCTCGCGCGCCGACTGGGCCGCGCTGAAGGCGGATGTGATGGAGCACGGGCTCTACAACCGCAACCTTCAGGCGGTGCCGCCCACCGGCTCGATCAGCTACATCAACAACTCGACCTCTTCGATCCACCCGATCGTGTCGAAGATCGAGATCCGCAAGGAAGGCAAGATCGGCCGCGTCTACTACCCGGCGGCGTTCATGAACAACGACAACCTCGAGTATTACCGCGACGCCTACGAGATCGGCCCCGAGGCGCTGATCGAGACCTATGCCGCCGCCACCGAGCATGTCGATCAGGGCCTGTCGCTGACCCTGTTCTTCCCCGCCGAGGCCACAACGCGCGACATCAACCGCGCCCAGATCCTTGCCTGGAAGAAGGGCATCAAGACGATCTACTACGTGCGCCTGCGCCAGACCGCGCTGGAAGGCACCGAGGTCGAGGGCTGCGTGTCCTGCACGCTCTGAGCCCCTCCCGAAACGCTTAGGAAGAGATCCGCCATGAAGGACAATGCCCCCGCCTCCGCCCGCGCCGTGCCCCGCGCGATCAACTGGAACCGCCTGCAGGACGAGAAGGACCTCGAGGTCTGGAACCGCCTGACGGTGAATTTCTGGCTCCCCGAGAAGGTGCCGCTGTCGAACGACGTGCAGAGCTGGGCCACGCTGACCGAGGAGGAGCGCCAGCTCACCATCCGCGTGTTCACCGGCCTGACCCTGCTCGACACGATCCAGAACTCGGTCGGCGCGCCGGCGATGATGCCTGACTGCCTCACGCCGCACGAGGAATCGGTGCTGACCAACATCGCCTTCATGGAGGCGGTACACGCGCGCAGCTACTCGTCGATCTTCTCGACGCTGTGCTCGACCCGCGAGGTCGACGAGGCATTCCGCTGGTCGGACGAGAACCCGCACTTGCAGGCCAAGGCCCGCGCCGTGCTCGAGACCTATGCCCCCGAGGCCGACCCGCTGAAGCGCAAGATCGCCAGCGTGTTCCTCGAGAGCTTCCTGTTCTACTCGGGCTTCTACCTGCCGATGTACTGGTCGAGCCGCGCCAAGCTGACCAACACCGCCGACCTGATCCGCCTGATCATCCGCGACGAGGCGGTGCATGGCTATTACATTGGCTACAAGTTCCAGCGCGGTCTGGAGTTGGAAAGCCCCGAACGCCGGCAGGAACTGAAGGACTACGCCTTCGGCCTGCTCTTCGAGCTCTATGACATCGAGGCGCGCTACACCGAGGAGCTCTATGACGGCATCGGGCTGACCGAAGAGGTCAAGGCCTTCCTGCATTACAACGCCAACAAGGCGCTGCAGAACCTCGGCTTCGAGGCGCTGTTTCCCCCAGAGGCGGCCGAGGTCAACCCGGCGATCCTCGCGGCCCTCAGCCCCGACAGCGAGAACCACGACTTCTTCTCCGGCTCGGGCTCGAGCTATGTCATCGGCCGCGCCGTCGCGACCGAGGACGACGACTGGGATTTCTGAGCCCCGCCGTCCCGCAAAGACTGTCGCAGGCGGACACCAACGTGCCGCCTGTGACTGCGCCCAAGGCGCCTCGGCCTGCCGGATTCACAGGCCCGCCGGACCCGGCACCCTCTCTCTTCCCTCCCCCTTCGCGAAAGCAATTCGTTGACGCACACGCCTTGCGTGTTGATGCTTGACGCCGGGGAAGGCGCCAACGCCTCTCCTTGATGCGCCCCTGTGGCGGCACCGCTTGCGGGAGAGAAGCCGGGATGAAGGACTGCGATCTGATCATGAAAGGCGGGATCACCTCCGGGGTGGTCTATCCCTATGCCATCACCGAGCTGGCGCGCAGCTACCGCCTGCGCAGCATCGGCGGATCTTCGGCCGGAGCCATCGCCGCGGCCCTCGCCGCAGCCGCCGAATACCGGCGTCAGTCGTCGCCCCAGAAGGACGACATGGGCGGCTTCGACGAGATCGAGAAGATCGCCGGCGAACTTGCCGAGGACCTCGGCAAGTTGCTGCAGCCGGCGCCCCCCTTCGCCGGGCTGTTCAAGCTCCTACTCGCAGCGGTCTCGGACCCGGCGGGAGGCCGCTCGAAGATCAGGGGCCTGCTGTCCGCCGCCACCGGCCTCTGGAAGCGCCCGATCTTGCTCGGGGCCGGCACCGCGCTGGCAGGGCTGATCGCGGCGGCGGTGCTGTGCGATCTCGGCTGGCTGTTTTTCGGGGCTCTCTTCGGTCTGGTGCTGACGGTCGGCCTCATCGCGCTCGACCTGCGCCGGCTGGTTGTGAGGGATCTGCCCGCCAACCGCTTCGGCCTGCTGCCCGGCACCACGCAGCCCGGTGGCGAGGGCCCGGGCCTGACCGACTGGCTGGCCGACAAGATCGACATCGTGGCGGGCAATCTCGGCGTCGACGGCAAACCGGGGACCCCGCTGACCGTCGGCGCGCTGGACGAGCGCGATATCGAGCTTGCCGCGATGACCACCGATCTGACCTCGAAGCGGCCCTTCCAGTTGCCGCTGCGCTCGGGCCATCACTTCTTCTCGGCCCAAGAGTTCGAGGCGCTGTTTCCGCCGCGCATCATGGCCTATCTCATTGGCGAGGCGACGCCGTTCGACGCCAGTGCCGCCGGCGGCCCCAGCGATCTCTATCCGATGCGCATCGACGAGGATTTTCCGCTTCTGCTCGTCGCGCGCCTGTCGCTGAGCTTTCCCGGGCTGTTTCAGGCGGTACCGCTGTGGCGCAAGGACTACGAACTCAAGACGCCGGCAGGAGAGAACGGGCTTTGGCGCCGCTGCCTGTTCTCCGACGGCGGCATCTCGTCGAACCTGCCGATCCACCTCTTCGACGCATGGCTGCCGCGCCGCCCGACCTTCGCGATCTCGCTCGCCTCGTGGGATCCGGAACGCCATGGCAGGGAGCGGGTGCACCTGCCCAGGCAATCCGGGCAGAGCACGGATCTGCCGACCCAGGAGTTGGGCGGCCTCGGCGCCTTCCTGTCGTCTGTCCTCAACACTGCGAAGGACTGGCAGGACACGCTGCAGACCGCGCTGCCCGGCTTTGCCGAGCGCACCGTCGAGATCCGCCTCGACGAAACCAAGGAAGGCGGATTGAACCTCTCGATGAACAAGGACACGATCGAGAGCCTGATCGGGCTGGGCCGTCAGGCCGGGCGGATGTTGGTTGACGAGTTCGACTTCGAGGAGAACCGCTGGCGCCGCGCCATGTCGCTGATGGGAGAGATCGAGAGCAATCTCGAAGGCTTCGCCCGCGCCTATCGCGAGGCACCCGTCGGCACCGATGCCATGCCCTACGAGACGCTGTTGACCGAGTACGACCAGGCCACAATCAAGAATGCCTCGAAAAGGTGGCGGCGCGAGGTGCTCGCCCCGTTTGCCGACAGGCTCGCCGAGATCGGCGAAGAGGTCGCCAAAGCGCACGCGGCCGGGGAAAAGAAGACCGTGCAGGAGGGCCCGCGACCGGGGCAGGATGCCTCGCTGCGGCTGCTGGCGGATGCCGACCGCCGGCCGAAGTCTCGCTCGGGCGCGGCCAGGGAGGGCTCCGCATGATCTTCTTCGATCATGCCGACCGGGAGCGCGACGCGCCCGAATGGTTCGCCTCGCGCGAGGTCGAGGAGGCGCTCCGCCAGATCGACACTTTCCTGTCGCTGGGAGCACGTGAGCGTGCCCAGACCGACCCGCCGCCGGTCTGGAAGCTCCCCGTGGGTCGGGATGTGCTGGACGCGCTGGAGCATCGTTCGATGGGGCTCTGTGCCTTTTGCGAGCAGCGCGCCCGGCTCGGGGCCTGGCGGTTTCGCCCGCCGGCCCATGCCATGCCGATGGCCGCCCCAGATGAGCGGATCGCCTATCTCTGGCGCAGCTTCGAGTGGCCGAATTTCTTCCCGATCTGTCGTGACTGCACCCCCTCGCCGCAAACCTATTTCCCGGTCGACGGTCCTCGCGAGGGCCCTCCGCCCCGTCCCGCGCCCGACAAGAGCAGCAGCTCGACCGGCAGCTTCTGGCGGCTTCCGCTCTCTGGTGATGTGCACCAGACCATCATCGGGCCCGGGCAGGCACCGGGGCGCTCGCCCGACGAAGAAGCCATCCTCTATCACCCGGGCGAACCCGCACAGCCCGCCAGCGCCTTCCGCGCGACCCTCGATGGCGCGCTGATCCCCCTCAACCGCCGCGCCCGGGAGACGGTGAAGACCTACCGCCTCGACCGCGCGGAGCTCGTCGCCGTCCGGAGCCGGGTCGCGCGCGAGCTGCTACTTCGTCTTGAAAAAGCGCCGGACCGCGCGAGCGAGACCCTTCATCGGCTGACCGGGTTGCGGACCGATGAAGCCCACCCAATTCCCGAGGGCCTGCAGTTCCCCGGCTTCGCCTATCTCGTCTTCAGGCAATTGCTTGCGGACGCGCTCGGGCGCATGGGGCTCGAGCGCCCGCTCTCGCTCTCCCAGATCATGCGCAGCACGCTCTCTCTCGAACGCGACGTCGATTTCCCCCGCGCCCTGACCGAGTCGCTCGCGGCGTTCCAGGCCGAGGATGAGGGCACTGCCGGCACCGGAGCGCAGGCCCCCGAGGCACCGCAGCCGGCGCCTCCCTCCGACGACCCCGCCGCCCGGCGCGCCCATCCACGCATCGCGCAGATCGCATTGCGCGACTTCAAGTCGCTCGAGGCCATCGACCTGAAGCTGCCCGCAGCACTCGATACCGAGAGCGACGAGATTCTGACAGAGACCAGCATGGAGCCGCCCTCGGCCCCCTGCCTCCTGATCCTCGGCGAGAATGCCACCGGCAAGAGCTCGATCCTCGAGGGCGTGGCGCTCGCCTGCCTCGACGCCCCGGCCCGCGCCGCGCTGGCCGAGAGCGTGGGCCTGAGCCCCCGCCGCCTCACGCTCGATCCGCGCTACATGGGCGCCCCGGAGCAAGAGCCGCGAGACCGTGCCAGCGTCGAGATCCTCTTTCACCCCGAAGAGCCCGATGAGACCGGTCGCCACCTTGCCCTCACCGCGCGGCGCGACGCCCGCGGCGGTGTCTTCGACGAACGCGACGACCTGCCCGGTCCGCGCCCTTTCGTTTTCGCCTACGGTCCCAACCGCATCTATGGCAGCGAGACGCTGGACACGCCCTGGCGCCACTACGACACGCTCTTCGAATCCGGCCGCCGGCTGTCGAACCCGGAAGCCTGGCTGGTCGAGCTGGCGCAACGCGATGACGGCGCCCTCGACATGGTCGTGGCCGCGCTGCGCCACATCATCCAGATCGACGGGCGCTTCGAGACCATCGAGATTGCCCCGGATCCGCTCGAAGGCGACGCGCTCTGCGCCTGGATCCACCTCACCCGCAACGGGCCGGAGGGCCGCAAGAGCAGCGTGCGCCAGCGCCTTGCCTTCGCCTCCTCGGGCTACCGGGCGGTGCTGGCGCTGGTCTGCGACGTGCTGCAGGGGCTGATGGCGGACGGCGCCTCGGTCTACGAGGCGCGGACCTCGAACGCCCTTGTCCTGATCGACGAGATCGAGGCGCATCTGCACCCGCGCTGGAAGCTCCAGATCATCTCGGGCCTGCGCCGCGCCCTGCCCCGGGCCACGTTCCTGCTCACCTCGCATGACCCGCTCTGCGTGCGTGGCATGCGACCGGGCGAGGTTCTGATGCTGAACCGTCACCTGCGTGATCCCGATGCCGTGGGCGATGGCCCCTCCGAGATGGAGGTGGTGGAGCGGGTTTCGGATTTCGGCGCTTTCGAGCGGCTGACCATCGAGCAGCTGCTGACCTCGGACATGTTCCAGCTGGTGTCCGTCGATGATCCCCGCGCCGAGCGACGCTACGCTGAGGTCGCCCGGTTGCTTGGGCAACAGGCGAAGGCCGAGGCTTCCGGGAACCCGGATGCCGGCCTCACCGCCATCGAACGCGACCAGCTGCGCGCCTTTCACGAGGAGGTCGCCGAGGGCATGCCCGCCGGTGTGAGCGAGGTCACCACGCTGGTGCAGAAGGCGGTCGCCGATTTTCTCCGGGATCGCCGCACGCTGGACGCGACCGCCCGCGGCAAGCGCCGGGCGGCGGTCGAGCAGGAGATCCGCTCGTTTCTCGAGGAGCTGTTGCGATGAGGTTCGTCGACCGCAAGGCCGTGGCCGAGCCCGAGATCCTGCAGGCCCCCTTCACCCGAGGCAGGAAGAAGGGCCGGTCCGAGCTTGACGACGTCACCGATTTCATGGCGCGCAAGGAGGCTGGTGAGGCGACCGGATCCTACACCTTCCTGCGCTACAAGGAAGATGCGGTCACCGAGGCGCTCGAGGCGCTGTTCTTCCGCAAGTGCGCCTATTGCGAAAGCGCCTATGACATCGTCCAGCCGGTCGACGTGGAGCACTACCGCCCCAAGGGCGCGGTCGACGGCGCCGAGGGCCATGACGGCTACTGGTGGCTGGCGATGGACTGGCGCAACCTGCTGCCCTCCTGCATCGACTGCAACCGCCGCCGCGGCCAGCGCATCGCGGGCCCGGCCGGCGCGACCGACGTCAATGCCGGCAAGCAGACGCTGTTTCCCCTGCGCGACCCGACGAGGCGGTGGGCAGACAGCGCCGCACAGGGCGAGGACGACGGCTCGGGCGAAGGCCGTCTGCTGCTCGACCCGACCCGCGACGACCCGGCCCTGCACCTCGCGTTCGATGTCGATCTCGCCGCCCCTCTGGGGCTGATCTACGCGCGCCCGGATCCCGACCGGCCCGATCCCGGGCGTACGGATGCCGCCGGAGCGCTGCCGGCGCTGGAGGAGACCGGCCCGATGGTGCGTGCCGCCGCCGAGGCCGGGCTGAGCCCGATGGGAGCGGTCTCGATTCAGGTCTACGGCCTGAACCGCACCGGCCTTGTGCAGGCCCGCACCCGGGTGATGCGCGACATGGCCTTCCTGCACCGGCTGGTGGTGTCGCTGGGCGAGCTGGCGATGGACCTCCGCGAGCGGGCCGAGGAAACGACGCGCCCCGCCTCAGACCGAGACTTTGACCGCCGCGTCGCCGTCAAGCTCGACGCCCTGCGGGCCGACGCCAAGGAACAGATGCGCGCCAAGACCGCGCCCGACGCACCCTATTCCGAAGCCGCCCGCGCCTGGGCCAGAGCCACGCTGGCCGAGCTGAAGTCGGACCCCGCCCAACCCGCGCCGCCAGCAGGGCGCTAGGCGGCGGCGGACCGGCATTGATGCCGTCATGGTTGCGGCAAACCGTTCCTCTGAGCTGCATTTGCCCTCTTCAGGCCGGCGACGACCGCCTCCAGGAGGGCGGGACTCGCCTGATGGCTGTCGAGCCATACTCTGGGGGTTTCGGACAGAACCGGATCCAATTCGGCCAGCTTCCCAAGGGCCGCCGCGGCGGCTCGTCCATGAGAAAGCTCGTTATGGGCGATGGCGAGCATGGCCTGACCGAAGGACCAGCCGTCAAGGGATGCCCTTTGGGCCGCGCTCAGCATGTCGTCCCATTCCTGCTTGATCAGGTGGTCCGCGGCCAGCACATGGAAATAGAAAGGTGGGGGAGACACGGACAGCTCGATCGCTTGCTGCATGAGCGGGACCGCCAGATCGTAGCGACCGTGGATGTGATAGCGGATGCCCAGATTGGCGACGGCTGCGGGATCGTTCGGGTTCACCTCGACGGCCCGGCGCGCATAGTCGATCGACCGGTCCATATCGCCGGAATATTGCTCGATATGCGACATCGCCTGCAAGGCATCGGTATCGTTCGGATCCAGGTCGAGCGCCCTCAGCGCAGCCTCGCGCGCGTGGTCGAAGCCGGCCTCCCGCGTGCGCGCGGTATCATGGCCGAACCTGGTGGCATCGTTGCGCAGATAGGCCAGCATGGCCCACGCCCGCACGTAGTCGGGGTCCTTGCGTACGGTTTCCTCCAGGCAATCCCGCGCGGCTTGGTATTCCTCCGTGCGATAGGTCCGACGATAGATCTGAGCCCGGGCGACGCAGGCGAAGCCCTGGACGCTCGGATCGCTTCGAGCAACTTTCAGACCGTCCCGGTGATCCTGCATGGCCAGACCGTATTGCTGACCGACGACCGAGGCGATCCGGGATGAAATCTCATCCTCGATCTCCGTAAGGCTGCGGCCCTTGGCACCTTCTGCATAGCGCTCGCTCCAGAGGATCTGCTGATCTGCCTGGCGGATCAATTCGGCGCGCACGAAGAGCTCATCGGCTTCGCGCCAGACAGAGCCTGCGACAACAAATTCCACCTGGCGTGATATCTCCTCGATTGAAGGCGACCCTGCGCCCGTCTTTACCTGAGCGGAGGACCTGAAGATCCGCAGATCCGGGAAGCGGATCAGAGCCGCGGCGACCGCATGAGTCAGCCCCTGAGCGAGAAGTGTTGCCAGTTCATCGACACTGCCCAGTTCAAAGTCCTCGACCAAGATCGTCACACCTCGAGAGGGCATGGCGAGCGCCACAACCTCTCCTTGCTCCTCGGGACGCGTCACCCAGACCAGCGCACCGACGAGAAGAGCGATGACGGTCACTGTCAGCGCGGCACGCCAGAAGACTGTCCGGGATCGCCATCCGCCGTAGGCTGGTTCGGGGGCCGTCGCCTGCCCGGGGATGCCGGTGTCGACCGTTTCCTGCGGGACGTCCTGGTCCGGCTGCGCGCCTATCATAGGAGAGAAAACCGGAACATAGCCCCCTTTCGGGACAGCAATCAGGATCGGGTCGTCCCGACCTGCGCCGGCATAGTAATTGTCCAGATCCCGGCGAAGTTTGCGGGCTTCCAGCCGGACGACGGGATCGGACTGCTGATCAAAATCGGGCCCCCGGCCGAATACCGCCATAGCGATGGTGGTCGCCTTGATCTGCGAAGGCCGGCCCGCGAGTGCCTCTTCGACGATATACCTCAGCAGGTCACGGCGCCGATCGCTGGCCTGGAATTCGGGGTAAGCGAGGATGCGGTCAAGTTGCCGACGAATGTCGATGTCATCAAGACAGGGCTGATCGTTGACGTCCGGATAGGCCATTGAACGAAAGGTGATGAGTCGCAGACTGATCCGAAGTTAGCACGGGATCACGGATGGTTGATAGCCTGACCGAGAAGCGCGCTCCCGAGTTGCAACATGTTCCAACGTGCACGTCGGACGCGTGACCAGCTAGGATTCCCCAAGGAGGGGGCACATGGCTGACGCATATCTGCAGACGTTGATCTCACGATTTCCGCGCCTCGAGCTCAGCATCACCAGGCTTTATCGAAAAGATCCGGAGTTCAGGGCCATCTGCGAAGAGATGGAAGTGGCCGACGCTGCGCGTGCCCGGTGGCGCGACCTACCCGAACGCGCGGACGAGTACGCGGCGATCTTCGACCGACTTCAGGACGAATTGCTCGAACACCTCACACGAAAGACGCGGGCAGAATTCCTGCGACCGCTGCAAGAAGGGATGAAAGACAATGGCCGCAATTCTTGAAGGAATAAGAGTGATCGAGGTCGCCTCGATGGCGGCCGCGCCGAACGCGACCGTGATCCTTGCCGATCTCGGGGCGGAGGTCATCAAGATCGAGCCGCTCAGCGGCGATCCCTGGCGGTTCGGGCATATGACCCCGGGCCTGCCGCCCAGCAAAGTGGCCTGGACGACATTCATCCAGAACCGCACCAAGAAACCGAAGCCACTTCAATTCTCATTTTGGAGAAAGCCATGAAGAACTGCACACTGACCGGTCTGCTCTGCACGACCATGGCCGTTTCGCCCACAGCGATCCTCGCGCACGAAGACAATCACGCGGTCATTCCTGCCGGCGTCGTCGGCGAGATCGAGACCACCATGATCAAGATGCGGTTCGACAATGTCGTGATCCGCGGCGCGCAGATCTTCAACGGCTGCGACGACGGGGTGACGGAGGCCGACGTACTGGTCAGCGGCCAGCTGATCTCGGAGATTGGGCCGGACATCGCGACGCCGGAGGGCGCGTTCGAGATCGACGCCGAGGGCTACACGCTCATCCCCGGCCTGATCGACAACCACTGGCATGGCGTCTTCGCCGAGGCGACCATCGGGCAATTGGCGCTCACCGGCGAGGGCTACTGGAACCTGCTGGCGGCGCGCGCGTCGAACAACGCATTGGCGCGCGGTTTCACGACCCTGCGCGACACTGCCGGGCCGATGTTCGACATCGCCCGGGCGACGGACGAGGGGCTGATCGACGGGCCGCGGATCTTTCCTTCCGGCCCGGCGCTGTCGATCACGGCGGGCCATCAGGATTTCCGCATGACCACCGACGTGCCGCAGGCGGCGGGCGACCTGCACAGCTTCGAGCGCGGCAACATGTTCTACATCACCGATGGCGTGCCGGACGTGCTTAAGCGCACCCGCGAGAACCTGATGCAGGGCGCGACGCAGATCAAGCTGATGGCCGGCGGGGGCGTCACCTCGGCCTACGACCCAATCCATACCGTGCAATTCACCGACGAGGAATTCCGCGCTGCCGTGGAGGCGACCGAGGCCTGGGGCACCTATGTCACGACCCATGCGATCAACGATGATGCCGTCCGCCATTCCATCGAGAACGGCGCGCGAAGCGTCGAGCATGCGCATATGTCGACGCGCGAGACCTTGCAGATGTTCAAGGACAACGATGTCTGGCTCAGCATGCAGCCCTTCCTCGACGATGAGGACGCGCCCGCTCTGAACGACTTCCAAAAGGCGAAGTACAAGTTCGTCACCGACGGCACGGATTTCGTCTACCGCACCGCCAAGGAACTGGGCCTCAAGATCGCCTTCGGCACCGACACGCTTTTCAGTGCCGATCTCGCCGAACGGCAGGGTGCGGTGCTGGCAAAGCTGGAACGCTGGTTCACGCCCTACGAGACGCTGAAGATGGCGACCTGCGACAATGCAGAATTGTTGAAGATGTCGGGCCTCGTGACGCCCTATCCCCTCGGCCCGCTCGGCGTGATCGAAGAAGGCGCCTATGCCGACATGATCCTCGTCGACGGCAATCCGCTGGAGGATCTCCAGCTGATCAGCGACCCGAAGGAAAACTTCGGCATGATCATGAAGGACGGCGTGATCTACAAATTCGATATGGAGTGAGCATTCCAATGCGCGGATTTCTGATATCGACATCCCTTGTCCTCACGGCTTCTGTCCTCACGGCTTCGGTCGCGGGGGCCCAGGACGACGGAGATGACACGCAGATCCTGTTCGAGAACGTTCGGGTCTTCGACGGGGTCGGGTCGGAGCTGAGCGAGGCGACCAACGTTCTCGTCACCGGCAACCTGATCGCCGCCATCGGCCCCGACGTGACGGCCGCCGGCGACGCGACACTCATCGCCGGCGATGGCCGGACGCTGATGCCCGGCCTTTCGGACTGCCACTGGCACTTGCTCCAGATCGCGGTCTCCAATCCGGACCTGTATTTCTCCGATCCCTACAAGAACATCATCAAGGTTGCGCTCAAGACAGAGCACACCTTGATGCAGGGCATCACCACCGTGCGCGACATGGGCGGCAACCTGTTCGCCATCAAGGATCTGATCGACGAGGGGAGCATCGTCGGACCTCGCGTTCTGCCGTCGGGCGCCAATATCTCGATGACCTCCGGCCATGGCGAAGTGCGCTTGCCCAACATGCTGCCGCGCCCCGAAGGCCGCGCCCTCATCGATCTGGAGATCGCCGGACACACGTTCATCGTCGACGGTGTGCCCGCGATCCTGAGGCGTGTGCGCGAAAACCTGATGCGCGGGGCGTCGCAGATCAAGGCCCATGCCGGCGGCGGTGTCGCCTCGCAAACGGACCCCCTGGATGGCGCACAATTCAGCCCCGAAGAACTCAGTGCGGCTGTCGAGGAAGCCAAGAGGTGGAATACCTACGTCGCTGTTCACGCCTATTCCGCGAAGGCCGTCAAGCACGCCCTGGAGGCCGGCGTCACCAGCATCGAGCACGGCCAGATGATCGACGAGGAAGCGGCGCAGATGATCGCCGAGAACGACGCCTGGGTCTGCATGCAGCCGTTCCTCGATGACGAGGACCGGATCCCGCTCGACAGCGAGTTTAGCAACTACAAGTACGACCTGATGCTCGCGGGCGTCGACACCGCCTACACGCTCGCCGCCGAATACGACCTCAAGGTCGGCTTCGGCACCGACATGCAGCAGAACCCTGCCATGATCGATCGCTGGGGCGCGCAGCTGGTGAAGCTCACGAACTGGTACACGTCCGTTGAAGCGCTGCAGATGGCGACAAGCGTCAATCAGGAGTTCTTCCGTCTGTCGGGCCCGCGGCACCCCTATCAGGAAGGTCCGCTCGGCGTGGTGCAGGCAGGCGCCTATGCCGACCTGCTGCTCGTCGATGGCAATCCCCTGGAAGACATCGAGATCGTTGCCGATCCGGGCGCGAACTTCAGGATCATCATGAAGGACGGCGTGATCTACAAGAACACGCTCGAGTGACGTGGCGCGCCGCCCGCAATCCTTCGGCGGCGCAATGGTAATGGTGGCCGGAGGTCTGCGCCTCCGGTCACGCTCGGCCGTGGCTTGAGCGTCGCCGCGGCGCGCCGGGCCCCCGGTTCGGATTAACGAAAAGGAAGAGACACATGGAAGAAACGATCGGCTTCTTCGAAATCATCTGGTCCATATTCTGGCTGTTCCTCATGGTGGCCTGGTTCTGGGTGATGATCGGCGTCGTCACCGACGTCTTTCGCTCACGCGATCTGAATGGGTTTGCCAAGGCGGCCTGGGTCGCCTTCGTCATGCTCATCCCATGGCTCGGCGTGCTCGCGTATCTGCTTCTGCGCGGCGACAAGATGGAGGCCCACCGCGCCGAGACGGTGACCAATATCGAAAACGCTCAGCGTGACTACATTCGCTCGATCGCCCAGGTTTCCGCCGCCGACGAACTCGAGAAGCTCGGCGCGCTGAAGGACAAGGGCGTGATTTCGGAAGAGGAATTCAACGCCCAGAAAGCAAAGGTGCTCGCGCAATGATTCCCAGGGGCGTTGTTGCAGAACTCATCGGCTTCCGGGATTCACTGCGTGGATCCGTTGGGTTAAGCGCCTGCCATGAGCAAGCTCGAACCTGCCCCCTACCGTACGACCAACTGGAAATCCTACAATGACGCGCTGAAGCGGCGCGGATCTCTGCTCTTCTGGCTAGACCAGGACATGAACTGGCTTGCGCCGAACGCAGGCAAGCCCGGACGTCCGCCGGTCTTCTCCGACGCAGCCATCCAGTTCTGCCTGATGATCAAGTTGCTCTTCGGCCTGCCGCTTCGGCAAACGACCGGAATGGTCGCTGTCCGGCGTCAGCCCCCATGGGACATCTGAATTGATTTCGGAAAGGAGGGTTTCTAGCTCATCGTAACCGCCAAGGAGTGGAGATGAGACAGGGAACGCACCGCACTTCGAGCTGCTGGGCTTCACGGATTCATCATGGCGCGCGGCTTCCAGAAGATGCCAATCGAAGACCGCGCGGCCGTGCTGATCTTCCGCTGACGCGAGATGGTCCGGCTAACCCGAATCCTTGCTGCACCTTCTATGCTGGAAATCCTCGTCCAGAGAGGCAAGAAGCTAGTCACACTCCCTTTCTGACTATTTTGCCTCAGCGACCAGCACGTGAGGCCACGTGTCGCACTTAGCGACTATCGGGCACACCATACCACAGCCGTTACCCGAGAAGAGCAACCGCTACAATCTCTGAGCCCCATCGCCTCTCAAGACTTTGATTTGACTGGTGCCCCCACACGGACTCGAACCGCGGACCTACTGATTACAAATCAGTTGCTCTACCAGCTGAGCTATAGGGGCACCGTGGCGCAAGGGATATGCCAGCCGGCGGGGTGGGTGCAAGCGATATCTAGCGGTTTGCGCGGGCCAGAAGACCGACCGCCGCCAGCCCAACCGCGATCACCAGCATCGCCGCCGGCGCGGCGCCGCCGAGGTTCTCCAGAGAGGCCTGCTCGTGCACCCGCGTGGCCAGCGTCTCGTAGTTGAACGGGCGCAGGAGCAACGTCGCGGGAAGCTCCTTGACGCAGTCGACGAAGACCAGCAGCAGCGCCGAAGCCACCGAGGCGCGGATCAGCGGGTAGTAGACCTCTGCCAGGGTCTGGCCCTGGCTGCGCCCCAGCGAGCGCGCCGCCAGTGCGAGGTTGGGCGAGACCCGCCCCATCGCCGCATCCGCCGCGCCCTGCGCGATGGCGAAGAAACGGACGAAATAGGCCAGCACCAGCGCGAAGGCCGAGCCAGTCAGGACAAGGCCGATATCGTAGCCGGTGAGCGCCTCGATCCCGTCGGCCAGCGCGTGGTCGAGCCCCGCAAGCGGGATCAGGATGCCGACGCCCAGCACCGCGCCCGGGGCGGCGTAGCCGATGGTGGTCACCGGCAGAAGCAGCCGCGGCAGCGCCCGCCCCGAGAGCCGCACGCCGTAGACCAGGAACACGCCGCCCAGCACCGTCAGCACCGCTGCAAGCCCGCAAACCGTGAGCGTGTGCAGCCCGGCCTGCCAGAGCCGCGGATCGGACCAGTTCTCGGCGTGCCCGAGCGCATGATGCAGGATCACGCCCGCGGGCAACACGAAGCCCATCAGGAAGGGAATGGCGCAGGCCAGGGTCGCCAGCCACGCCGCCCGTCCGGGCAGCGGCTTGCGCTCGACCGGACGGTGACGGGTCGAGAGGTTGAAAAACCGCATGCGGCGGCGCGAGCTCTTCTCGAGCAGCACCAAGAGGATCACCAGCGCCAGCACGGTGGCGGCGATCTGGGCCGCGCCGCCGGCATTGTTGCTCTGCAGCCAGACCGAGAAGATCCCGGTGGTCAGCGTCTGCACCGCGAAATAATCGACGGTGCCGAAGTCGTTCACCGATTCCATCATTACGATGGCCACGCCCGCGGCGATGGCAGGCCGCGCCAGCGGCAGGCCGACACGCCAGAACCGGCCGAAGACACCGGCGCCGAGCGACTGCGCCACCTCGTCCGAGGAGGCCGACTGCTCGCGAAAGGCGTTGCGCGCCAGCAGGTAGACATATGGATAGAGCGCCGCCGCCAGCACCACGATCGCGGCGCCCATGGAGCGGATCTCGGGGAACCAGTAGTCGCGCGCGGTCTGCCAGCCGAAGAGACCGCGCAGGGCCGTCTGCACGGGGCCGGCATATTCCAGCAGGTCGACCAGCGCATAGGCGCCCACATAGGCCGGGATCGCCAGCGGCAGCAGCAGCAGGTATTCCAGCCAGCGTCGCCAAGGAAACTCGTAGCGCGCGATCAGCCAGGCCGCGCCCGAGCCCGCACATCCCGCCAGCACGCCCACCCCGAACATCAGCACCAGCGTGTTGCTCATGTAGCGTGGCAGCGTGGTCGAGACGAGATGCGGCCAGATGTTCTCGGCCGGGAAGGCGGCGATCCAGAGCACCGCGAGGATCGGTCCCAGCACCACCGCCGCGATCAGCGCCGCGCCGGCCGACCAGGGGCTGGGCCAGCGCGGTCCACGGGTGGTCTTGGCGGTGCTGTGATCGGCCAGGCTCATCTCGGTCTCCGGTAGGGCTGCGCGGGGAATGCGGTTTTACTCGGCGCGAAAGCGCTTATAGTCCGGCCGTGCGCGTTTCAAAAGAGCAGGCCATGCAGATCAGTCTTCACATCGGCGTCCACGGCACGGATGAGGACCGCCTGCTCAAGGGGATGCTGCGCAATGCCGACGATTTCCGTAAAGACGGCGTGGCGATCCCCGGCCCCTCGCGTTACCGCGCGCTGCTGTCGGACGCGCTCAACGGGCTTGGCGACGGCACGCCCGCGCCGGAGGCCCGCGAGGTGCTGCTCGACACCATCCTGAGCGAGGATCCCGAGACCGTCTCGCGGCTCTGCCTGAGCCACGAGAACCTGCTCTCGGTGCCGAAACTGGCGCTGGCGGGCGGGCGGCTCTACCGCAAGACCGAGCAACGCCTGCAGGGCGTGCAGAAGCTGTTTCCCCGCGACCGCATCGGGGTGTTTCTCGGGCTGCGCGATTTCGCCACCTTTCTGCCGACGGTCTACAAGGCCACGCCGCATGGCAGCTTCGACGAGTTCCTCGGCGGGGTCGACCCGATGCACCTGCGCTGGTCGGACCTTGTCCGGCGCATCCGCGAGGCGGTGCCGGGCATGCCGGTCACGGTCTGGTGCAACGAGGACACGCCGCTGATCTGGGGTCAGATCCTGCGCGAGATGGCCGGCATTCCGCTCGAGCGCAAGATCATCGGCTCGTTCGACGTGTTCTCGGAGATCATCAACCCCGAAGGCATGCGGCGCTTCCGCGCCTTCCTCAAGGAGAACCCGGGCGTCAACGAGGCACAGAAGCGCCGGGTGATGACGGCGTTTCTCGACAAGTACGCGCTCGACGAGGCGATCGAGGAAGAGCTCGACCTGCCGGGCTGGGACGCGGCCTATGTCGACATGCTGACCGAGCTTTATGACGAGGATGTCTGGCAGATCGGCCAGATGCCGGGGGTGCGGCTTCTCACGCCCTGAGGGCGTTGCGGAGCCGCCGGGGGTGGAGGGGCGCTGCCCCTCTTGGCGCGAGGCGCCAATTCACCCCGGGATATTTTCGGCCAGAAGAAGCTGGGGGGAGGTGCGAAGCTTGTGCGCTGGCACTGGCTGGGCCCGGCTTCTGGAGGCGGCAGGCGCGGGGACGCGAGATCGCCCCTGCCGCTTTCGCTGAGTGCTGCCCGTTGCGGGGCGGCGCAGCCTCACTCCATGCCGAGCGCGGCCTTGTACATCTCGAGCACCGCCTCTTCCTCGGCGATGTCGTCCTTGTCGCGCTTGCGCAGCGCGATCACCTTGCGCAGCACCTTGACGTCGTAGCCGCGGCCCTTGGCCTCGGCCATGACCTCTTTCTGCTGGTCGGCGACTTCCTTCTTTTCCGCCTCGAGGCGCTCGTAGCGCTCTATAAAGCTGCGCAGCTCGCCTGCCGCGACGCCGTAGCTGTTGCTCGAACCTTCGTCTTGCATCGGTTGTGTCTCCTGCCGGTATGGCGCCCTGATTACTCCAGCCCGCGCGCGACCATCAAGGGGTTGCGACATGCCACGCGATGGATTACCGCAGGCCGGGTTTTCCGGGAGTGAAGGACGATCGCGATGGAATGGCTGATCTGGCTGGGTGCGCTGATCTCGGTGCTGGGGCTTCTGGGCCTGCTGTTCTGCATCGCGCGGGTCTGGGGGGCACGCCGCAAGGGGCTCGACGACGAGGCGCTGCGCGAGGTGGTGCGCAAGGTCGTGCCGCTGAACATGGGCGCGCTGCTGTTCTCGGTGCTGGGGCTGATGATGGTCATCATGGGCATCTTCCTCGGCTGATCCGGGGACCCTGGCCGGGCCAGATCGGGCCGGGCCGCGTCAGCGGTTCAGCGTCTCGAAACTGCGGCCGTTCTTGATCAGCTCGCCGAAGACCGGTTCCGGCGCCCAGAAGGCGGCGTCCGGATGGTCGAGCCCGTCCATGGCGCGACGTACCGAAAGCAGGCCGTAGACGCCCACCAGATGCATCGGACCGCCGCGCCAGCGCGGCAGGTCGAGCGCCAGCGTCGCCACCACGTCGATGTCGGAGGGCCGGGCCACCATGCCCGAAGCCAGCATCCGGGCACCCTCATTGGCCATCGCCCCGAAGATCAGCCGGCGGATCTGCTCATGCGACAGCGGCTTGGCCGCGGGACGCTCGGCATTCAGCAGCGCGGTCAGCTCGGGATCCTCGGATGGGACCGGGGGCGTTCCGTCCCAGAGGTAGAACCCAGCGCCACCGGTGCGGCCGGCGCGGTCGTGCCCGACCATCACCTCGCACCAGTTGCGCGCGCCCTCTGCGCGGGGACGCGTGGCGAGATCCGGCAGGCCGCGCTGGTCGGAGGCAAGGAACGGCGGGCGATGCCAGCCCCAGTCGCGGAAGCTGCGGTCGATCTCGTAGGGATGCTGGCCAAGGTCGACCAGTGCGTCGGCGGCGCGCTGACAGGCCGCCAGCAGCCGCGAGGCGATGCTTTCGCCACGCGAGTTCACCCGCACCGGGATCTTGTCGAGCGCCTTGGCGAGCGCGCGGGCGGCGACGATCTGCTCGGGCATCGCCGCGGGTCCGACGATCACCTCAATCAGGCGCGCTGCGTGGATCGGCGGGGCGAAGCGCAGCCCGACCTGCCGCACCTTGCCGGGCAAGGCGCTGACCCTGGGAATGCCCTCGGGGGCCGGCACGTCGCCCTGCCCGCGCGCTGCGTGCACGATCATCTCGACCCCGCCGGTCATCGCCGCGCTGTCGCCGATGCGCAGATCCGCCAGCCGGTCAAGCGCGTCGTCCTCGGACAGCGCCCCGCGCCTGACGAATTCGTCGAACACGTCGCGCAGGCGTGGCACGCCTTCGCGCAGCGCCGCGGGGTCGCGTGTTCCCCATTGCACCGCGATGCCGCGGACCAGCGCCGCAAAGACCAGCTGGATCGCGAGCGGGCCGCCGCCCAGCACCGCGATCCGGGACAGGTCCGGCAGTGGCGCGTCCTCGGGCAGCCCCAGCCGCCGCGCCCGGTGCTCGGCAACGAAGGCGGCGCGCAGGGCGCGCGATTGCTCGGAGTCGCGGCAGGTCTGGGCGGCATCGGCCTCGAAGGCAAGCCCGGCCTCGAAGGGCAGCAGGATGGCGGCCTCGACCGCCGCCACGATCTCGCGCGGGGCCAGTTCCGGCGCGCTGGCAAGCGCCTCGCGGCGCTGCGTCACCGCCTGCTGGTAGGCCATCGGATCGGAAAAACCGCTGCGGATCCCGGAGGTCGGGCGCACCGCTCCGCCGTCCTCGAGCAGCGCCTCGACGAATTGCGTAGCGCCCGCGAGCGCATCCTCCTCGACCACCAGATCGGCCAGCGCCTCGGCCGGCGCGTCGTCGATGCTCCAAAGCTGACCGGTGAGCATCATCTCGAGTGCAGCGCCCGCCCCGGCCAGCCGCGGCAGGCGCTGGGTCGCGCCGGCGGACGGTATCAGGCCCAGCTTGACCTCGGGAAAGCCGATGCGGGTCTCGGCATCGGCCACGCGGTAATGCGCGGCCAGAGCCAGCTCGACGCCCGCCCCGAGCACCGTGCCGTGCAGCGCTGCCACCACCGGCAGCCGGCTGGCCTCGACCCGCGCGCAGAGCTCTGCCATGGTGGGAGCGTCAGTGGTGCCGTCGGTCTCGGAAAGCTCGGCACCGGAGGCAAACGCCGCCCCCTCGCCATAAAGGACGATCGCGACCGCGCCCTCTTCGTCGGCGGCCCGGTCGAACGCCGCGATCAGCGCGGCGCGCACATCCCGGACGAGCGCGTTGACCGGCGGGTTGCAGATGCCGATCCGTACGACTCCGTCGCCTACCGAATACCCGACCGTATCCCGCGCCTCTGACATCTGCCCGTCCTTGCCTGCCGGCCCGTTTGCCGGCGCCTGTGCCTGCCGCGCTTATCTGCGCGATCACGGCGCATTAGACGGGAAACACGGGCTCAAGGCAAGGTTGGAAACCGGGCCGCTCAGATCGGCATGTTGTCGAACTGGTCCTCGACCTCGCTGTCGCCATCGGGTCGGACCAGATGCAACGCGCTCTCGGGCACCTTGCCGCCGCGCGCCTCCAGCTCCTCGATGTGGCGCTCGAGATCCTCGAGCAAGTCCTTCTCGGCGGCGGCATCGGCAGAGGCTCCTGCCTCGCGGATGGCTGCCGCAAGTTTGACAATCCGGTTCTTCAGCGCTTCGATCATGATGTCTTTCCTCCTCACAGCGGCCGGGAGTGACCGGCCTGATGGCTTGCCTCGTCCGCGCAGCTCGCGCAGAGCGCCGCGTCCGGCAACAGATCGAGCCGCCCTTCCGGGATCGGCTCACCGCATTTCACGCAAAACCCGTACTCGCCCTCGTCCATGCGCCTCAGCGCGGCGCGAATGCGCGCGATCTCGGCCTGGCCGCTGGAGCCAAGACGTTCGAGCACTTCGTCGCCCTCGCGTTCGCTGGCACTGTCCTCCCAGTCCTTCGGGCGCGGCGCATCGAGAGAGCTCTCGATCTCCTCCAACCGTACACCGAGCTCCTCAAGCCTGTTGCATAACATGATTCTGTAGGTTTCGTGCGACATGATGACGGTCCCTCGGCCTCCTCCGAGTATAGTGATGAAACCATCGGCGGATGGGCGCCTTGACGCAGGTCAATCGCGAAAGAATCCTTGCAAACATATTCACGTTTACCTATGTGAATGTCGAAACGGAGGACCATCCCATGATCTCACCAGACGTCACCGCATTCTTCGACGAAGCCACCAACACGATTTCCTACGTCGTGCGCGATCCGTCCGGGTCGTCCTGCGCCGTGGTCGATTCCGTGCTCGACTTCGATTATTCCTCTGGCCGCACCGACACCCGCTCGGCGGATGCAATCATCGCCTTCGTCAAGGAGCACGAGCTCAAGGTCGAGTGGCTGCTCGAGAGCCACGTTCATGCCGACCACCTCTCGGCCGCGCCCTACATCCAGCAGGAAGTGGGCGGCAAGATCGGCATCGGCGAGCGCATCACCGTGGTGCAGGACACCTTCGGCAAGGTGTTCAACGAGGGCACCGAGTTCCAGCGCGACGGTTCGCAGTTCGACCAGCTCTTCGAGGAGGGCGACAGCTTCCATATCGGCCAGCTGCGCGGCGACGTGCTGCACACGCCCGGCCACACGCCGGCCTGCCTCACCTACGTGATCGGTGACGCGGCCTTTGTCGGCGACACGCTGTTCATGCCCGATTTCGGCACCGCGCGCTGCGACTTCCCCGGCGGCTCGTCCGAGACTCTCTACAACTCGATCCAGAAGATCCTCGCCCTGCCCGACGAGACCCGGATCTTCGTCGGCCACGACTACAAGGCCCCGGGCCGCGACGAATACGCGTGGGAGACCACCGTGGGCGAGCAGAAGGCGCTCAACATCCACGTGGGCGAAGGCAAGTCGGCCGAGGACTTCGTCAAGATGCGCGACAGCCGCGATGCGACGCTGGCCATGCCTAAGCTGATCATCCCGTCGCTGCAGGTCAACATGCGCGCCGGCCAGATGCCGCCGGCGGACGAGAAGGGCGATGTCTTCCTCAAGGTGCCGGTCAACAAGCTCTGATCCGCATCCCCCGACCCAAGCCGGCGCCCCCGCTGCGAACCGGGGGCGCCTTGGCGTTCCGGCCATCGGAACAACTCTCAAATCGACACAAAGGAAACGCGCAACATGGAACAGGACTGGATCTGGGGCCTCATCGGCGGCCTGCTGATCGGCTCCGGCGGGGCGGTCTATCTGCTCTTCAACGGGCGCATCATGGGCGCCTCGGGCATCGTCGGCTCGCTGGTCGACGGATCGGCCGGCGGCCTGAAATGGGAACGGCTGGTGTTCCTCGCTGGCGTGGTGCTGCTGCCGGTGCTGCTGATGCCCGCCTATGGCACCGTCGACACCCACATCACCGACAACACCGCGGTGCTGGTCGCCGCCGGCCTGCTGGTGGGGCTCGGCACCCGTCTTGCCAATGGCTGCACCTCGGGACACGGCGTCTGCGGCATGTCGCGCCTGTCAGTGCGCGGCATCGTGGCGACGGCCTGCTACATCCTCGCCGGCGGCGTCGGCGTGGTTCTGTTCCGTCACATCCTGGGAGTGATCTGAGATGATGCGGCTTGTCTTCTCCTTCATTGCCGGCGGCCTGTTCGGCGGCGGTCTGTTCATCTCGGGCATGACCGACACCGCCAAGGTGCAGGGCTGGCTCGACGTGTTCGGCGCCTGGGACCCGACGCTGGCCTTCGTGATGGGCGGTGCGATGATCCCCATGGCGATCGCGTGGATGGTGGCGCGCAAGCGCCAGAGCTCGGTGCTGGGCGTGCCGCTTCCACCGCCCCCCTCGCGCGAGATCGACCGCAAGCTGATCATCGGCTCGGTGCTGTTCGGCATCGGCTGGGGTCTGGCCGGTCTGTGCCCGGGGCCGTCGATCGCAGCGCTGAGCTTCGGCGGGAGCGGATTGTATGTCTTCGTGGCGGCCATGCTCACCGGCATGGTTGTGGCGCCTTTCGTAAGATCACGTCTGGACAAAGCCGTTCCTGCCGAGTGATATCGCGCGCATGGCTATGATCGAACTCACCCCCGGCTATTCCGTCTCTCCGCAGATCGCGCTCGAGGACGTGCAGGCCGCCGCCGACGCGGGCATCACGCTCGTGATCTGCAACCGTCCGGACGCGGAGGTTCCCCCGGAACTGTCGCATCGGGCCATGGAAGAGGCGGCGCGCGCCGCCGGGATGGCGTTCGTCTACATCCCGGTCACCAACGAGAGCCTGACGCTCGAGCAGGTGACGCAGCAGGCCGAGCTTCTGGCCGAGGCCGACGGACCGGTGCTGGCCTATTGCCGCTCGGGCACCCGCTGCTCGATCGTCTGGGCGATGGGCAAGGCCGGCGAGATGCCGGTGGACGAGATCCTCGCCACCACCGCCAAGGCCGGCTACCAACTCGAGGGTATCCGCCCAACGCTCGAGACGCTGGCAGCCCAGAAGGGCTGAGCCCCGGCTCAGTCCTCATCAAGCTCGAACGGCGCGGCGGCGAAATCGAACTCCGCCCCGCCGCTTTCCTCGGCATCCTCTCCGGAGCCGAACTCCCCGCTGAAATCCGTGCCAAAATCGCCTCCGAATTCTTCGGTGTCGGCGGCGCCCGTATCGAAGGTTCCTGCGTCGAACTCCATCAGCGGCAGCTCGGGCAGATCCTCGGCAAGGTCCGGCCCGCGTTCGGGCGCTGGTGCCGCGGCCACCTCCGCCGCGGCCGGCGCCGCGCCCTCGGACAACGCAGCTGGCGGCGCCGTGCTCCCGTCCTCTGCCGGATCCGGCAAACCGCAGCCCTCGGGCCAGGCCAGCCGCACCGCCCGCATGCCGTTGATCTGACCAAGCCGCCCGCCCGCGACACCCGAGCCGTCGCCGGCCAGAAGCTCGACCCCGTCGAGCGCTTCGGGCGGCAGCGAGATCAGATCGCCGGGCTGCAGTTTCTCCGCCGCCGACAGTGGCAGGACCAGCCTGTGCAGCACCGCATCCATGTGCACCGGCAGCAGCTTCATTTTCTGCTCGTGAGGCCCCTCCTGCCCCGAAGCCCCGGCCTCGTCCGCCGCGTCGGCCTCGGCACGGTCTGGAAGGAACAACGCCAGCTCTCCGGTGCGGCGACCAAGCGCGAGATCGAGAGACACCCGAAAGGCGCGATAGCCGGACGCATCCAGCAGCAGCCCGGCCGTGCGCGAATCCTCGACCATGGCGCCGAAGCGGAATCCGGCAATCTGCGGCTGCAGCGGATGATCCTCGAGATAACGCTCGAACCGTTCGAGTGCGCTGTCGAGCAGCGGCGCCATCATCGCCGCGTCGGTCTGGGTCAGCGGTCGCTCCTCGACCGGCATCTGGGTGACCTGCAGGATGGTCTGCACCTCGATGAGCCCGGTCATCACCGGGCGCTCGATCCGGGCCACTCCGGGCACGCCATCGGGCCCGTCGAGCAGGATCAGCAGCGCATCACCGCCAAGCGCGGCGACGACCCCGTCCTGATCTAGATGCGCCTGCTCGACCCCGTGGGTCACCAGCGCGAGATCCCAAAGCACATCCGCGGTGCGCGACAGCGCACGGCGCAGCGCCTTGGACGGCGACATCGACCGCGCCTCAAGGGCGCGGCGGGCCGCGCTGGCCTTCTGGGCCAGAACCTCATCCTGTCTTGCGGGATCTCCCATCGTGCGGGCAGCCTGTTCTCGGGCGGACTCTGCGAAGTGTATGGAGGGATTTGGTTACCATGGGCTTTAGAGCGCCCCTGAAACCGGGTCGGCCGCTACTCTGCGGCCATCGCGATATCTGCCGGCAGCACAACCCGGAACGCCGCTCCGCCCTGCCCTTTCAGATAGGAGATCTCGCCCCCCAGACGGGTGACGATCTGGCGGCAGATCGCCAGCCCGAGCCCCGCCCCGCCGGCCTTCTGGTCGCTGACCCGGCTGAACTTTTCGAAGATCACGTCCTGCGCCTCGAGCGAGATCCCGGTGCCGTTGTCGACGAAGTCGATCACCAGCCGGTCGCTGCTATGGACCCGGACCTCGAGCGCGGGGCGCGCGGCGTCGCAGTATTTCCGGGCGTTGGCCACGAGGTTGATGAACACCTGGCTGAGCCGGTCGAGATCGGTGTTGAGCCGGACCTGCTCGGCCGCCGGATCGCGGATGATGCGCAGGCGCGCGCCATGCTCGTCCGCAGCCGCGGCGGCCACCGCCCGGTCGAGCACGTCCGAGAGCAACCCCTCGCGCAGGTTCAGGTTCACCTGCCCGTTCTCGAGCACCGACAGATCGAGCAGGTCGTCGAGCAGACGGGTCAGCCGGATCGCCTCGTCATGGATGATCGAGGAATATTTGTGCTGATCCTCGGGGGCCAGCCCGGTGGTGTCCCGCAGGATCTCGGAGAACGCCCGGATCGAGGTCATCGGCGTGCGCAGTTCGTGGCTGATCTGGCTGAGAAAGGCATCTTTCTGCACCGAGAGCCGGGTCAGCTTGGCGTTGGCCTCGCGCAGCTGCGCAGCGGTGCGCGCCAGCTCCTGCGACTGCGCCTCGAGCCGGGCGGAATATTCCATCAGCTGCGCCGTCTCGTCGGCCACCGCCATCAGGTCCTCGACCGAGACCGACATCCCGCCGACGATCTGACCGACCATCGCGTGCGCCGTGGCCGCCCCCACCGAGCCCGCCAGCTCGCGCTCCAGCGTCTCGAGGAAGCTGGGGGTCGGCGCCGGCAGGGTATCGGTCATGCCCTGTCGCCGCGCCTCGCGCTCGAACAACCGCTGCGCATCGCGCGCGCCAAGGATGCGCTGCGCCATGATCATCAGGTCCTCGGCCTGCGCCACCCGACCGGTCCAGCTGCGCGGCGCGGCGGAATGCTCGAAGACGTTGACGAACTGCGCGCCCTGCAGGCGCTCGAGCGGACCTGGGAAGCTTCCCAGCGAGGCCAGCACGAAGCCGCCGGTATTGAGCGCCAGCGACCAGAACACCGCGTGCAGCAGCGGATCGATGGCATCGATCCCGAAAAGCGCGTGGGGGCGCAGCCAGCCGATGCCGAACGGCCCCGCCGTCACCCAGGCCTCCGGCAGGAACACGCCCGCGCCGAAGCTCGGCAGGAACAGCGTGTAGCCCCAGCAGCCGAAGCCCAGCGTCAGCCCCACGAGCGCGCCCAGCCGGGAGGCGCCGCGCCAGAAGATCCCGCCCAGCATCGCCGGCAGGATCTGCGCCAGTCCCGCAAAGCTCACCAGGCCGATCGAGGCCAGCGCCGCGCCGCCGCCTGACAGGCGGTAGTAGAGATAACCCAGCATCACCACGCCGATGATCGACAACCGCCGCGCCAGCAGCACCACGCCCCGCACGTCACCCGAGACCTTGGCGCCGCCGCCGGCGTAGCGCAGCCAGAGCGGCATCACCACGTGGTTCGAGACCATGGTCGAGAGCGCGATGGCGGCGACGATGACCATCGAGGTGGCCGAACTGAAGCCACCAAGGAAGGACAGCACCGCCAGCCCGTCGCGGCCCTGGCTGAGCGGCACTGTGAGCACGAAGAGGTCGGGGTTGGAGCCCTCTGGCAGCATCTCGAGCCCGATCACCGCGATCGGCACCACGAAGAGGCTCATCAGCCCGAGATAGAGCGGGAAGGCCCAGCTTGCGGTGCGCAGGTGGGTCTCGTTCTCGTTCTCGACCACCAGCACCTGGAAGATCCGCGGCAGGCAGAGGAAGGCCGCCGCAGAAAGCATCATCAGCCCGACCCAGCGCCCGCCGTCGATCTGCCATTGTCCGAGGCTGGAGGCATCGATCTTGGCCAGCGCCTCCGAGACTCCGCCCGACAGCCCCCAGACCACGAACACCCCCACCGCCAGAAGCGCCGCGAGCTTGACCACCGCCTCGACGGCGATGGCCATGACCACGCCATTGTGGCGCTCGTTGGCGTCGAGATTGCGGGTGCCGAAGATCACCGTGAAAAGCGCGAGGCCGGCAGCGACCCAGAGCGCGGTGTGGCCCTGCTCCTCGCCAGTGGCGATGTCGCCGACGCCGAAGACCTCGAAGCTCAGCGTCACCGATTGCAGCTGCAGCGCGATATAGGGCGTGGTGCCGACCACCGCGAGGATCGTGACCCCGACCGCCAGCAGGTTCGACTTGCCGTAGCGCGACGAGATCAGGTCCGCCACCGAGGTGATGCGCTGCGAGCGCCCGATGCGCACCAGCTTGCGCAGGATCCACCACCAGCCGATCAGCACCAGCGAGGGCCCGAGATAGATCGTCAGGTACTCGAAGCCCGAGCGCACCGCCGAGCCGACCGCGCCGTAAAAGGTCCAGGCGGTGCAGTAGATCGACAGCGACAGCGTGTAGACGATGGGCGAGCGCAGCCAGCGCGCCTGCCCGCGCATCGCCGCGCGCTCGGCGGCGAAGGCGATGGCGAAGAGAAAGAGCGCATAGGCGCTGCAGACGAAGACCAGCGTGTTGAGCATGGTCACGGCGCCCCCTCGCCCCGGGCCTCCACCTCGGCCGTGCCGTCACGGGCCTGCGCGGCGAGCTTGGCCGAGAGCACGGCGGCGCCCGCAACCAGCAGGATCCAGACGCCGAACAGGTAGAGGATCGCGCTCGACGAGCGCACCGCGACCGCGCCATCCTCGCGCCAGAGCAGCGGGATCACCCAGAGCAGCATGCCGATGAAGGGCAGCACCCGTGCCGCGTCGATCACTCGCCGCCGGCGGTAGGACTGCCGTTCAAGAAACACCGGAGGCTTGCCCCGGCGCGGCGGCCCGGCCTCGGTCATGAAGTCTCGGCCATCAATGCGCGGACCTGGTCGAGCATCTCGGCGTTGGAGAACGGCTTGGTCATGAACGCAGATACCCCGGCGCGCTCGGCCATCTCGCGGTCGCGGGTCTGGCCACGGGCGGTCAGCATCAGCACCGGCAGTTCGGCGGTGCCCGCCTCCTCGCGCAGTTCGCGCAGGATGTCATAGCCGCTCTTGCCGGGCAGCATCACGTCGAGGATCAGCAGATCCGGCGTGCTGGCACGCAGCTTGTCATTGGCGGTGGTGCCGTCGGAATGGGTCTCAACCGACAGCCCCTCGCGCGACAGGATGAAGCTGATCGCCTCGATGATATTCGGCTCATCCTCGATCAGCATCACTCGTTTCGACATGACGTCCCCTTCCCGACACCGGGCAGCCCGGCCCTCCCCGAGCCAAAACCGTCCTCCCCCTGTAAAAAACTTATCGCGAATGTGGCGGCGGGTGTCAAAAGATCAAAAGCCCTGCGCCAGCCCATCGCCCAGCAGAGACGGCTCGCGCCGCGCGGGACAGGCAGCGCGCGGGCAGATGCGGCAGGTGATGCCCACGTCCTCGGGGGTCTCGGAACTGCGCGGGCCGGCGGGCGCGATCATCATATGCGCCTCGAAGACCGGCTCGCGGTTGACCTGCGGCGGACCCGAGGGCTGGGCGAAGGCCATGGCGGTGACCGCGCCGCTCTGGCGACCGGCCGATTGCAGCACCCGGCTCAGCACCGACATCGGCCGGCTGAGCGCGGCAAAGAGCGGCCACAGCGGGCAATCGGCGCCGAAGCGCGGGATCGGGAAATCCGGCAGCGGCTTGCGGAAGGTGAACACCCCCGAGGCGTCGCAGATCGCCAGCCCGACGCTGCCGCAAGGCGCATCCGCCGGCAGCGTGGCGAGACGGCGCATGGCGCGGGCCGGATCGGTCCCGAAGCGCCGCGCCAGTGCCAGCGGGTCTGTGCCGGTCACCACCACCGCTTCCAGCACCTTGTCGAGCGGCATCAGTGCCGCATCCTCGGAATAGCGCCGGAAGGCGCGGCGCAGCAGCGCCCGCGCGATCGGCGAGAGCTCGTGCCCCAGATCTTCGGCCACCGCGTCGGCCCCCTCGCCCGCATCGAGCGGCGCGATGTGGTACTGCGCCGCCTCGAACAGCGCGTCGACCTCCTCCTGCGGGGTGCCGCTCTCGGCCGCCGCCTTGCCCTCGGCCTCGAGATAGGAGGCGAGGCTGCGGCTGCTCTCGGCCAGCCGGGCGCTGTCCTCATAGATGTTGCGGTGGAAGCGGCGCTGCCAGTCGGGGTCGATCTCGCCCGGCTCGGCGAGGATCGAGGCGGTGGAGCGGATCGAGGTCACCGTCGACAGCATCTCGTGCAGCGCATCGGCGAGATGCGGGTCATGGGCCAGCCGGTCGGTCAGCGCCTCGACGCTACGCTCCAGCGTGTCGATCCGCGCCCGGCTCTCGGCCAGCAGGCGCGCCCAGCCCGGGAAGCGGCCGGCAAACTCGTCGAGCCGGTCGAGCTCGGCCCCGGCATCGGCCTCGCGCAGCGCCGCTTCGCGCAGCGCCCCGATCAGAGTGGCCTCGGCGCCTTCGGTCAGGACCGAGGGCTCCACCCCGAGGATCTCGGCCAGATCGAGCAGCAATTTTCCGCCGATTCTGCGCCTGTTGTGTTCGATCAGATTGAGATAGGAGGCCGAAATATCGACGCGCCGGGCCAGCTCGGCCTGTTTCATTCCGAGAATAATCCGCCTTTCGCGGATTCGGGAGCCGGTCAGCGTATCGCGCGCCATGGGGCCTTTCCCTGTCCTTTCAACGCGTTTCTGCGCTGCAATATCAATTCATTTACAGAAGACTGTAGTATACTGTTCAGTCGTTGACAAAAAAATTGTTCTCAACAAGGCAGTTGTTGATCGGTTTACCTATACCGAGAAATACTGAATTTGCACTCAGGGGTGCACGCGCCGAGGGGAAGAGGAGCCCGTCCGCGCACTTTTACAAAATGGGAGGATTTTCATGTCCAAGACGACTCTGACTCGCCGTGGCGTGCTGAGAACGGGTGCCGTGGCCGGCGCCGGTGTCGCGCTGCCGACGATCTTTACCGCCTCGTCGGCCCGGGCCTTCACCAACGAGCCCACCGGCGGCTCGGTGACGCTGGGCTTCAACGTCCCGCAGACCGGCCCCTATGCCGACGAGGGCGCCGACGAACTGCGCGCCTACGAGCTCGCGGTCGAGCACCTCAATGGCGGCGGCGACGGCGGCATGATGCAGACCTTCTCGTCCAAGGCGCTGGAAGGCTCGGGCATCCTTGGCAAGAAGGTCGAGTACGTCACCGGCGACACCCAGACCAAATCGGATGCGGCGCGCGCCTCGGCCAAGTCGATGATCGAGAAGGACGGCGCCATCATGATCACCGGCGGCTCGTCCTCCGGTGTGGCCGTGGCCGTGCAGGGTCTCTGCCAGGAGGCCGGCGTGATCTTCATGGCCGGCCTCACCCACTCCAACGACACCACCGGCAAGGACAAGAAGGCCAACGGTTTCCGCCACTTCTTCAACGCCTACATGTCGGGCGCGGCGCTCGCGCCGGTGCTGGCCAAGGCCTATGGCGAAGACCGCAAGGCCTATCACCTGACCGCCGACTACACCTGGGGCTGGACCCAGGAAGAGTCGATCAAGGCGGCCACCGAGGCGCTCGGCTGGGAGACCGTCGAGGCGGTGAAGACCCCGCTCGCGCAGACCGACTTCTCGTCCTACATCGCGCCGGTTCTGAACTCGGGCGCCGACGTGCTGGTGCTCAACCACTACGGCGGCAACATGGTGAACTCGCTCACCAACGCCGTGCAGTTCGGTCTTCGCGAGAAGCAGGCCAACGGCAAGAACTTCGAGATCGTCGTGCCGCTGTTCTCGCGCCTGATGGCCCGAGGTGCCGGCGAGAACATCAAGGGCATCCTTGGCTCGACCAACTGGCACTGGTCGCTGCAGGACGAGGGCACCAAGGCCTTCGTGAAGTCCTTCGGCACCAAGTACGGCTTCCCGCCCTCGCAGGCGGCACACACCTGCTACGTGCAGACCCTGCTCTATGCAGATGCCGTGCAGCGTGCGGGATCGTTCGATCCCTGCGCCGTGGCCGAGGCCCTCGAGGGCTACGAGTTCGACGGTCTGGGCAACGGTCCGACCCTCTACCGCGCCGAGGATCACCAGTGTTTCAAGGACGTGCTCGTGGTGCGCGGCAAGGAGAACCCGACCTCGGAGTTCGACCTGCTCGAGGTGGTCGAGATCACCCCGCGCGGCCAGGTGGAATACGCGCCCGATCACCCGATGTTCGCGGGTGGTGCGCTCGGCTCCTGCAACCCGGGCGTCTGATCCAAAACCCAGAATACGTCGGCTGATCGCGTTGTCAGCGGCGTATCCCCAGCGTTCCCGGCTTTCCGCCGGGAGCGCACACTCATTCTTTGACCTCGAAGGCCACGGATCATGGACGCAATCATCCTTCAAATCCTGAACGGGCTCGACAAGGGATCGGCCTATGCGCTGATCGCCCTTGGTCTGACGCTCATCTTCGGCACGCTCGGTGTGGTGAACTTCGCCCACGGCGCGCTGTTCATGATCGGCGCCTTCTGCGCCGTCACCCTCAACCGGCTGCTCACCCTGTCGCACCAGGTCGTCGACGAGACCCGCACCGACTTTCTCGGCAACCCGCTCAAGGTCGACGTGCCCTACATGCAGGACATCTTCGGCGAGGCCACGGGGGCCGCAATCATCGACTGGTCGGTGCCGCTGGCGATCCTGTTCTCGATCCCGATCATGATCGGCTTCGGCGTGATCATGGAACGCGGCCTGATCAAGCATTTCTACAAGCGCCCGCATGCGGACCAGATCCTCGTGACCTTCGGACTGGCGATCGTGCTGCAAGAGATCATCAAGCAGATCTTCGGCGCCAACCCGATCCCGACCCCGGCCCCGGACGTGTTCCGCGGCTCGTTCGATTTCGGCACCATGCTGGGCTTCGATCCCAACGTGATCATCTACCCCTACTGGCGCCTGGTCTATTTCGGCTTTGCCGCGATCATCATCGGCGCGGTCTTCGCCTTCCTGCAGTTCACCACCTTCGGCATGGTGGTCCGCGCCGGCATGGCCGACCGCGAGACCGTGGGCCTACTGGGCATCAACATCGACCGCCGCTTCACCATCATGTTCGGCCTCGCCGCCGCCGTCGCGGGCCTTGCCGGGGTGATGTACGCGCCGATCAACTCGCCCAACTACCATATGGGCATGGATTTTCTGGTGCTGAGTTTCGTGGTTGTGGTCGTCGGCGGCATGGGCTCGCTTCCGGGCGCCGTGCTCGCCGGCTTCCTTCTCGGCATCCTCGAGAGCTTCGCCTCGATGAACCAGATCAAGTCCATTCTTCCCGGCATCGACCAGATCATCATCTACCTCGTCGCCATCATCATTCTGCTGACCCGTCCGAGGGGCCTGATGGGCCGCAAGGGCGTGATGGAGGACTGACCCATGTTCGGACTCGGCAAAAGAGACCTCACCCTGTTTCTCATCGTTGCGGTGATGGCGCTGTTCGCGCCCTTCATCCTCAACCCCTTCCCCACCGACAGCGGCATGGCGCAGTTCAACGCGGGCTATCCCGACCTGATGCAGCGCTTCGTGATCTTCGGCATCCTCGCGATCGGCTTCAACATCCTGTTCGGCCTGACCGGATATCTCAGCTTCGGTCACGCCGCCTTCCTCGGCGTGGGCTCCTACGCCGCGGTGTGGATGTTCAAGCTGCTGAGCATGAACGTCATCCCGGCGATCCTGCTGTCGATGATCGTGTCGGGCCTGTTCGCGGTGGTGATCGGCTATGTCTCGCTGCGCCGCTCGGGAATCTACTTCTCGATCCTGACGCTGGCCTTCGCGCAGATGAGCTACAACCTCGCCTACTCGGTGCTCACCCCGATCACCAATGGCGAGACCGGCCTGCAGATCACCCTCGACGATCCGCGCATCCTCGGCGTCTCGGCCACCGCCGATGGCGGCATCCCGGTGACCAACCTCTTCGGGCTCGAGATGCGCAGCTTCGAGACCCTCAACATCGGACCCTGGGCGTTCCAGTTCTCGGCGGGCTACTACGTCGCCGCGGTGATCATGCTGATCTCGTTCTACATCGCGATCCGCATCTTCCGCTCGCCCTTCGGGATGATGCTGCGCGCCATCAAGTCGAACCAGAACCGGCTTTACTACACCGGCCTCAACGCGCGGCCCTATACCCTCGCGGCCTTCGTTATCTCGGGCATGTATGCCGGGCTCGCCGGTGGCCTGCTGGCCTGCATGGACCCGCTGGCCGGCGCCGAGCGCATGCAGTGGACGGCCTCCGGCGAGGTCGTGCTGATGACCATCCTCGGCGGTGCCGGCACCCTGATCGGGCCGGTGCTGGGCGCGGGATTCATCAAGTATTTCGAGAACATCTTCTCGAAGATCAACGACCAGGTCGTGCATGGCTGGGTCTCGTTCCTGCCCGACGGGCTCGAGGATCTGGTGGTCGCCCTCATCCACCCCTTCGTGGGCAAGGGCTGGCACCTCACGCTGGGCCTGATGTTCATGCTGATCGTGATCTTCCTGCCCGGTGGCCTCGTCGAAGGCGGACAGCGCATCTCGCGCCGCCTGCGTCGCAAACCGGCCGAGGACGACGCCAAGTCGGCCAGCACCGAACCCGCTGAATAAGGAGAGCGAGAATGGGCATTCTTGAAGTCAAGGACGTCAACAAGCGCTTCGGCGGGCTGAAGGCGCTGTCCGAGGTCAACCTCTCGGTGGTCGAGAACACCGTGCACGCCATCATCGGGCCGAACGGAGCCGGCAAGTCCACGCTGCTCAACTGCCTCGTCGGCAAGCTGATCCCCGACACCGGCTCGGTGATGTTCGACGGCCAGTCGGTGCTCGGGCGCAAGCCGTTCGAGATCAACCAGATGGGCATCAGCCGGGTGTTCCAGACGCCGGAGATCTTTGGCGACCTGACGGTGATGGAGAACATGATGATCCCGCTCTTCGCCAAGCGCGACGGGGTCTTCCGGCTGCACGCCATCGAGTCGGTCGAGAGCGAATCCGAGCTGCGCGGCCGCGCCGAGCAGATGCTCGAGGACGTCAACATGCTCGACAAGCGGCACATGCACTCGGCCTCGATGTCGCGCGGCGACAAGCGTCGGCTCGAGATGGCCATGTGCCTGGTGCAGGAGCCGCGGCTCTTGCTGCTCGACGAACCGACGGCGGGCATGGCACGGGCCGACACCAACAATACCATCGACCTGCTCAAGCAGATCAAGGCGAGCCGCGACATCACCATGTGCATCATCGAGCACGATATGCACGTCGTCTTCAGCCTTGCCGACCGGATCACCGTTCTGGCGCAGGGCACGCCCCTCGTCGAGGACGTGCCGGAGAAGATCAAGGGCCACCCCAAGGTGCAGGAAGCCTACCTGGGCGAGCATGCGTAAGGAGACCAGGGAATGAACGTCAGACCGGATTTTTCCAAGCACGGCAACAAGGCGGAAACCGCCCCGGCCTTCCTCTCCGTATGGGACATGCACTCCTATTACGGCGAGAGCTACATCGTGCAGGGCATCAACTTCAACGTCCACGAGGGCGAGATTCTCGCTCTTCTGGGCCGAAACGGTGCCGGCAAGACCACGACGCTGCGCTCCATCGCGCGGATGGACAGCCCGCAGGTGAACCACGGCGAGATCTGGCTCGACCACCAGCCGCTGCACAAGATGGCCTCCTACGAAGCGGCGGCGGCGGGGCTGGGCCTGGTGCCCGAGGATCGCTGCATCATCCCGGGCCTCACGGTCGAGGAGAACCTGCAACTGGCGCAGATCGCGCCGCCCATCGGCTGGTCGCTCGACCGTCTCTACGATCTGTTCCCCCGCCTCGGCGAGCGCCGCAAGCAGGAGGGGGTGACGCTGTCGGGCGGCGAGCAGCAGATGCTGTCAATCGCCCGGGCGCTGGCGCGCGACATCAAGGTTCTGCTGCTCGACGAGCCCTACGAAGGTCTCGCCCCGGTGATCGTCGACGAGATCGAGAAGACCCTGCGCCACGTCAAGGAACAAGGCATGACCACGATCCTGGTGGAACAGAACGCGGTGCGCGCGCTGCAGCTCGCCGACCGGGCGATCATCCTCGACACAGGCTCGATCGTGTTCGACGGCACCGCGGCAGAGGTGCTCGAAAACGAGAGCCTGCGCGCCGAGTATCTCGCCATCTGAGGCGTGATTCCAAGGACTTGCGCGCGGCGGCCCCGGGTCGCCGCGCCGTTACCGCTTTGCGGTCAGGGTAACAAGTGCAAAATTTCAGCGCAGGTTGCCGAAACATTCCACCAAATGCCTATTGCCATCCCTCCCGTGGCGCGGTTCCCTTGCGCATCGCATTCCGAGGAGGAGGAGAGCCAAGATGTCCGATACCTACCCGCCGTCATCCGATTTCGTCAGCAACGCACATGTGGACGCTGCCAAGTATGACGAGATGTATGCCCGCTCGATCAGCGACCCGGAGGGGTTCTGGGCCGACGAGGCACAGCGGCTCGACTGGATGGCCCGGCCGACCAGGATCAA
>NZ_JAEKJV010000020.1:0-108941 GCF_017309175.1 Salipiger bermudensis
TTGAAACCTTGGCCCGCGTCACCGACAATCCAACCGTCAGGCTGCCCGCAGTGGCATCCTGATCAGGCCCGGACCTCTCCGAAGGTCGACGCTCCTACACCATGCCGTGGGGCACTATCACGCGAAGCGATGTCCGACCTTCGGGTTGTCAGGCAGAGCATCCAGCTTGCCCCGATCCCTGCCTTTGAGGTGAACAGGTTTGCCGAAGTTAGCCCGTACACGCTCATCCTGCTGGACCAATTTGTAGAGGCTTTCGGCAGCGTTCGTCAGTTTGCTCTTGTAAGTCTCCGCACCCGTGATCTCGTGCCACAGAAGGAAATTCGAGCGGAAATCACGACTGGACCAATTCGAGGGGGCTGCCCCGACCTCCTTTGCGAGCTTGCTGAGCTGCTCAGCGGTTAGTTTGGCGTGCGGGTTTGGCAAGGTTCAGCACCTCTTGGAAGGGAGGGATCGTGCTGCCCCTTTAATGCAGACACAAATATCGATCAAGCCCTTGAAAATAAACCTTAATTAAGGTCCGAATGAGACCCTGAATGGGGTTTCGCAGGGGCATGCAATCTGGCCCACCTTCCGCCCGCAAGGCATATAAGAAGCGACGCGGCGCTGCGTCCCCGTAGAGGCCGATTTTAGCTCCCTAGCGCTTACGGCCACCAAGGGACGCGGTAGATCACCCAAGCCCTCTCTGCGGCGCGTTGAGGCTTCCCGAAAAACGCATTGCAGCTGCTCACCACGCGGCACAGCCGAACCTTTGAGTGCCGGGACCTCGCTTTCCAACGCCAGCACTTGGGATCACTACGGATCCGCCAAGGAATAAGCAGCCAGAGAGGCTGTATGCTGACCGCAGGGCGTCTCGCTGCCTCTTCGTCAGGGGGGGGCAACCAAATGCAAGTCCGCGCCTCCTTGGGCGGTTTTGCGGTATGTCAGGGGCCTTGCAGGTCTTGCTCGAAGCGCGAAAGCACTCGGCACAGAGCTAGCGTCGAATGCGGCGTATAGGCTGAGTGCGTTGACAAGCTACAAGCTCTGTCCGTGATCCTAGCTATGCACGGTAACCGGGGTACCCCGGGTGGCACTCGCCCGGCATGCAGAGCTACCAGACTCGGAAGTTGCGCAGGTAGAAGGTAAGTGCTGTCTTGATTTCAAAGTGGGATTTCAGGCTAAATCAATGACAAGCAATGGAGAAAGCTATGTGTACGGTCACAACATTTATCAAGCTCTGCACGTGCGGAGACAAGATCCCGGAGGACAGCTATTGGGAGCTTTTCCCCGGTGGGGCAGTGGAGAAGCTTGCCGCCGTAGGATCTTTCGCACCGCCTCCTGACCTTCCGCTAGAAACAAGGTTCTTGAACGCGAAGATTGAAGAAGACCTGAACAGCCATAATTGCTTCGACTTTGCCTATACTGCGAAAGGCGACGACGTTCTGCGAGTTCACTTCGGAGGTAGAACATTAGAGTTCCACTACTCAGAGGGCCGTTCGAGCGATCGACCGGGGATGTGGGCTTCGTCGAGGACTCCAGTCTTGGGTGCAATCCAGCCTGAGAGAAAGGGTTCCATTAGCCTAGAGCATGGCGTGAGGTGACCGCAAAGGTATACCCCAACGAACATCATCAATGACGACATGAGGGACGTACGTAAGGGTTGATACAAGTCAACGGACATGTATTTATACAGTCACCACCCTAACGTACAGGCTTCCTTATGCCCCAGACCATTCTCTACGCCCGCGTCAGCACCGCCGACCAAACTCTCGATCATCAGAAGACACTGGCAGAGGCCGCAGGCTTCGCCATAGACGACGTGATCGCCGACCAAGGGGTCTCAGGCATTTCCACGCGACTATGCGACAGAGAGGGCGGAAAACGGCTGTATGACCGTCTCCGGGCTGGAGATACCCTCGTCGTGCGGTGGGTGGATCGTCTGGGACGGAACTACCAGGATGTGACTGACACGATCCGGGAGTTCATGCGCCGCAGAGTGATCATCCGAACCGTGATAAACAGGATGACCTTCGATGGATCTACAACAGACCCCGTACAGCAGGCCGTAAGAGACGCGCTGATCGCTTTCATGGCCGCGACGGCACAGGCCCAGGCAGAAGCGACAAAAGAGGCTCAGAAAGCCGGTATAGAGGCTGCCAAGCGCGATGGGATGAAGTACCGGGGGAAGAAGCCCAGCTATTCGAGAGAGCAGCTGGAGGAGGTATTTCGGCTTATTAGCGAGGGTGTTGGCACCTCCGCAACGTCTCAACAGACCGGGCTAACGCGGCAAACTGTTCTGCGGGCGAAAAACGACCCAGCCAAGGCGGAAGCCGCGCTGGATCGTTGGGGCCTTTAGATTGCGCATACCCTCGAAAGGTAAGGTCAACCTTCGAGCATGGGGCAATCAATCGTAACAGTTTGAGCCTATCATATACCCACCACGGGATTGGCAAAGGCGTCTTTGAGACCGACGAAGGTCTTCCACCTCATCTCGAAGCTCATCGAGTTCGCGGTCACGCTTATAGGCACTGTATGCGTAGGGGTCTTCTCGCATCATTCGATCTTCTCTAGCCGCTTCTGCAAAGCCACCCATGGTTGAAGCGTTACACCCAGCCAAGGTCGTGCAGCAGCTCAAAGCAAGAAGGAAACCTCGCGGAATCATTTTCGTCCTCCAGTCATTCTTCATCAGAGAAGATCAGCAAGAGTCCGCCGGCACCACATACGCGGCCCTATATTTGCGCAATGTGGCGCCAAGGCATCACACTCGTGTGAGTGGTTCCAATTTGTCGAGCCTATCGGCCCTGTGGACGCTAGCGCCGGAGCAGCAGGGGAGGTCGTGGGCGGCTAAGCGCTTTCGCAACGACCGAATCTTCTGGCACCTTGAGTTAAAACCCGAAGCGGAGACCGCCCGAATATTGAAACCACAAGCAGCAGAACCCCCGGGATTATTACTTATCCCCGCCCCCATCAAATGCGCGCTTGGTTTCCGGAGATTTAATCCTGAAAGCCTGACTAAGCAAAGCAGAGTACTCCTCCTGAACACTCCTCTTCACCCCTTCATCTCCGTACATTTCAGCAAATGCACGCCCTTCAAGCCAAGTTTTCTCGGCGAGCCAATCGTCAAATTTCGTAACTCCGCCCCCTTGATCCGGACGCTTCGAAACATTTTGAATTTTGTTCAACATCTCCTTGAGCGAGACCTTCTTTGCCGCATTTCCCACGCCAGCCACAGCGAATGCAGGTGAGTAAAACTGCGTCTGCCCCAGTTCGTGGAGCTTAACACCTCTATGTTGCGCGCTTGCGAGGTAGGCCAGAGTGATAATATCAATCCTCAAATCGCCGTGCGGCCAGAGGGCGACAAAAGTAGATATGATATCAATTGTCTGCAATATATCCCGCGCCGGAGTCGCATCACTCTTGAAAGCGGACGACAATACATTCTTTGCAGAGAGCCGCGGTGGAGTCGAAAAAATCTCCTCCGACAAGCCCAAACGATCTAGGCAAAACTCAACAAGCCCATCCAATTCGCTGTCTTGAAACTTATATGTTCGATCAATGAAACGCCTCAGGTACCTCCGACCATCGAAGCCCTCCCCATAGACACCTCGTACAGCGTGCGAGAGCTGCTCGGTGTCTGTTCCCAAGATAAAGACGATATCCTCTACAGAAAAAATGTGTTTAACACGCTCAAGAAGCTCTATGGCGTAGCTTGGGCGGCACCGATCCAGTTCGTCGACAAGTACAAAAATCGGCGCCTCAACTCCAGATATTCGGATGGCTTCTTGAGAAATTTCCGAGAGGGCTTTCTTGAAACGCCCCTGTGAACGCCGGTATTTTCTGAAATTATCGAGGATCTCAGACCCTGCTGCATCTATCGCGGCGTCTATTGCTTTTTGAGTACTGTCCGAGAAAACTTCCTCGCCAGAAGTCAGCTCATCACCTGGACCTGCCTCAGAGAAAAACGTTTTGAACTCTGAAAGCGCCTCCTGCCCTATCATCTTTGCAAGATAATGTTTGCCCCCAGCATAGGCAGCACGCCCGGCGACCTTAGCGGCGGAGAATGCCAGAGGCTTCAGATGGTCCTTCACCTGCGACATGGGCCTCCCGGCCGTTATGAGGGCGTGCTGGACCTCACTCTGAACTGCATCGACTACAGTCAGGAACGGGTCCTGAGAATAATCGTTCTCCCAAGCGTTGACGTATACTGCTATATGCCCTCTGATCCGTAGATCCTCTTTAAATCTATTTAAGAAGAACGTTTTCCCGCTACCCCACTCGGAATCCAAATTAAGCACATAGGTCCGCGGCCTGTTGGCCCGATCCTGCAGTGCGAGGTGGCCAATCGAAAATCTTCGAATATTTTCAGCATCGTTCCGCCTCCCGAGTTTATCGTCCAGCCAGATTTCTTCCAAACCCTCTTCGAGTTTAGACACACCCGAATTACTCACCTAACGGTCTCCTGCCAATTCTCGATAGAATGCCTCAGTCGCCTTTGAATTATTGAATATTTCAACTCAAGTTCGGCTTCAACTGTCGTTGCGATTGCCGCAACCCATCGCCCTGATCTCAACGAGGCCATGTCAACCTCTAAGATGGAGGTACACATGACATTACAGGCGACACTACACCCCCCAGGGAAAGTTTTACTAAATAATTGTTAATAAATGAAAATTTAAGAATCTCCACTACAGACAGCTAATCCGGTACTCGCCTCCATCCCTTCATGATGGCTCTGAACCCCTTGCTTTGCATGCAAAGCGAGCGGGTTTTCGCCAGCCGTCTCACGCGCCCCCCTCATATTCGTGGCAAGCAAGGCGCTACAGAGCCGACACTGGTGCGTGCTGTCACCACCTTACATTTCGGCGCAGAGCTAGGGTGTTCCCCGCTCCGCACCTGTTGCCGCCAGCCCTCAGCCGCGCTGCGGCACGCCCGGCAGGGCGCAGAGCATCTCGTAGAGGTAGTTCGCCGCGATCACCGAGGTGTTGCCCGCCGGATCGTAGGGCGGCGAGACCTCGACCAGATCGCAGCCCACGAGGTTCAGCCCCGCGCAGCCGCGGATGATCTCGAGCCCCTGCATGGTGGTCAGCCCGCCGACCTCGACGGTGCCGGTGCCGGGCGCGAAGGCCGGGTCGAGACTGTCGATGTCGTAGGTCAGGTAGACCGGCGCATCGCCGATCTTGGCGCGGATCTCGGCCATCAGCGGCGCCAGCGACTTGTACCAGCACTCCTCGGCCTGAATGCAGGTCCAGCCCTGCTTGCGCCCCCAGTCGAAATCGTCGGCGGCGTAGCCGGTACCCCGCAGCCCGATCTGGAACACCTTGTCGTTGATCAGGCAGCCATCCTCCCAGGCCCTGCGGAACGGGCAGCCATGGGCGACGGTCTCGCCGAACATCTCCTCGTTGGTGTCGGAATGCGCGTCCACGTGGATCAGCGCCACCGGCCCGTGGCGCTCCTTGATGGCGCGCAGGATCGGCCAGGTCAGCGTGTGATCACCGCCAAGCGTCAACGGGATCGCGCCGTGGGCGAGGATGCCGCGGTAATGCTCGGTGATGATGTCGACGGATTTCTTCAGGTCGAAGAGGTTGATCGGCACGTCGCCGATATCGGCCACCTGCAGGTGCTCGAAGGGGGCGGCGCCGGTGGCCATGTTGTAGGGCCGGATCATCCGGCTCTCGTCGCGGATCTGGCGCGGGCCAAGCCGGGTGCCGGGGCGGTTCGAGGTGCCGATATCCATCGGGATGCCGACGAAGCAGGCGTCGAGCCCCGCGGCGGTCTCGGCGGCGGGCAGCCGCATCATCGTGGCGGGGCCTCCGGTGCGGGGCATCTGGTTGCCCCCGAGGGGCTGGTTCAGGCTGCGCTCGGTCAACGCGTTCTCCTTGCTTCCGGGGCCGGCGCCTTGCCTGCCCATGGGTGTTCTTGTGGCGCCCTCAGAGGCCCTTCTCGCGCAGCCAGCCCGTGACGATCTCGCGCAGTCGCTCGCCCGAGAAGGACGGGAAATGGCCGCCATGCACCACCCGCGCCGGCAGGTCGGCCAGGCGCTTCATCGAGCGGATATAGGCCTCGGCATCGGCGTGATAGGTATCCTCGATCAGCGGCCCGTCATAGACGATATCGCCCGAGATCAGAACGCCCGAGGCAGCTTCCCAGAGCGCGATGCCGCCGGGGCTGTGGCCGGGGGTGTGGATGACCTCGAACTGCCGGTCGCCAAGGTCGATCACGTCGCCATCCTCGAGAAGCCGCGTCGCGGGCGCGCCCTTCACTGCGTAGCTCGTCGAGCTGTAGGGCACATCGGGCAGCGCGTCGAAGATGTCGTCGGTGACATAGGGGTCGGCCAGCGTGCTGGCACGGGTCGGGTAGGCGAGGATCTCGGCCTCTGCGGAGTGACAGAGCCGGCAGGGAAACTCGTGGTGGCAACCGACATGGTCGAAATGGGTGTGGCTCGCCACCGCGTCGAGCGGGCGCTCGGAGACCAGCGGCACCCATTCACGCAGGGAGACGACGCCCATGCCGCTGTCGACCATCAGGTCGCGGTCGCGGCCGCGCACGTGCCAGATGTTGCAGCGGTAGAATTCCTGGATATGGGGCTCGTCGATCCAGGTGATGCCGTCGTCGAGCTTGCGCTGGCGGTACCAGTCCTTGGGCGGGATCCGGGTCATGCGGCCTCCGAAGCGAGCACGACGGGGTTGCGCCCGAAGAGCTCGACCTCGTCGCCGAGGCCCGGGTGGGCGCCCTGCGGCAGGTGCGCGGTGAGCAGGATGTCGGGCGCGGCGAGCGGGCGGAAATGGCAGCGATGGTAGGAGCCGTAGAACGCCGCCTCGACCAGCGTGGCGCGGCCAAGACTGAAGCCCTCCGCAAGGCCGATATTCTCGGGACGTAGGCAGAGCATCCCCTCGGCGGGCGCGATGGCCAGCGGCCCGAGCGGGGAGCTGACGCCGCCGCCGGACGGCGTCACCGGCACGCGGTTGGTCTCGCCCATGAAATCCGCGGAGAACATCGTGCGGGGCCGCAGGTAGACCTCTTCGGGCGAGCCGCAATGCTCGACCCGGCCGTGGTTCATCACCACGATGCGGTCGGCGATGGCCATGGCCTCTTCCTGATCGTGGGTCACGTGCACGAAGGTGGTGCCGACGCGGCGCTGGATCGCCTTCAGCTCCTCCTGCATCTGCCGGCGCAGCTTCAGGTCGAGCGCGCCCAGCGGCTCATCGAGCAACAGCACATCCGGTTCGACCGCGAGCGCGCGGGCCAGCGCCACGCGTTGCCTCTGCCCGCCCGAAAGCTCGTGCGGACGGCGCCCGGCCTTGTCGGCCAGCCCCACCATCTCGAGCATTTCCAGCGCCTTGGCGTTGCGCGCGGCGCGCCCGACACCGCGCATCCGTAGGCCGAAGCCCACGTTGTCGCGCAGCGACATGTGCGGGAACAGCGCATAGTCCTGGAACATCGTGGTGGTCGGCCGGTCCTTCGGCGCCACATGGGTCATATCGCGCCCGCCGATCAGCACCTGCCCTTCCGAGGGCGTCAGGAAGCCGCCGATGATCGACAGCAGCGTGGTCTTGCCGCAGCCCGAGGGCCCCAGCAGCACGATGAACTCGCCCGCGGCGATCTGCAGGTCGACCCGGTGCAGGGCGGTGAAGGCGTTGAACCGGTGCTCGACGGCCTTGATGTGAACATCCGCGGTCATTTCGATCCCTTCCGGAAAAGCGTGAGTTCGAGCGCCACCACCACGATGACCGAGACGAGGAAGACCAGCGAGCCCACCGCGTTGGTGGCGGGCGAGAGGCCCGAGCGCAGCATCGACCAGATCTCGACCGGCAGGGTGACATCGAAGCGGGTCAGCAGGAAGGCGATGATGAACTCGTCCCAGCTGAAGGTGAAGGCGAGGAAGAAGGCGGCGGCCAGCGCCGGGGTCAGCATCGGAGCGGCGACGAACCAAAGCACCTGCCATTCCTTCGCACCGAGATCGCGCGCCGCCTTGAGAGCGCTCTTCTGGTGCTCGCCGATGGCGGCGTAGAGGATGGCGAAGCAGAGCGGCAGGTTGATCACCACGTGGCCGATGCCGGTGGCCAGCAGCGACGGCCGGACGCCCACCTTGTTGAACATCTGCAGGAGGCCCAGCGCGATGATCAGGTAGCTCACCGTCATCGGCGCGATCAGCAGGCCGCGCATCACCACCGAGCCCGGCAGCGCCACGCGGGCGAGCCCGGAGGCCGCGAGAAAGCTCAGCGTCAGCGCCACCAGCGCCGACAGCAGCGCCACGATCAGCGAGTTGCCCAGCGCCTCCATCAGGGCCCGGTCGGTGAGGATCTCGCGATACCAGTCGAGCGTCGCGCCCTTGAAGGGCGGCACCGGCAGGCGGCCATCCTGAAAGGAGAAGATCACCAGCGTCACCACCGGCAGCAGGATGAAGGCGAAGAGCGCCAGCAGGTAGGCCCAGGAGAGATAGCGCATCACAGCCGCTCCATCTTGAGCCAGCGCGCGCAACCCGCATAGGCCAGCGTCACGATCACCATGAGCACCACCGACAGCGCCGAGGCCATCGGGAAGTCGCCGCGCCGTCCGAGCTGCAGCATGATCAGCTGCGGCAGGCTGAGCTCGTTGTTGCCGCCAAGGATCTGCGGCGTGATGTAATCGCCGATACAGAGCACGAAGGTCAGGAAGGCGCCGGTCATCACCCCCGGCAGGGTCAGCGGCAGGATCACGAGCCGGATCACCTGCCAGCGCGAGGCGCCGAGATCTTCCGCCGCACGGGCGTAGTTCGGCGAGAGCTGGATCAGGTTGGAATAGATCGTCAGCGTCAGCAGCATGACGAAGAAATGCACGAAGCCGATCACGGTGGCGGCGCGGGTGGCCATGATCTGCACCGGCTCGGCCAGCAGTCCGAGGCCCACGAGCGCATTCATCACCACGCCCTTCTCGCCCAGCACCAGCGCCCAGGAGTATGAGCGCACCACGTAGGAGGTCCAGAACGGCAGCACCGCCAGCAGCAGTGCCATGCGCCGCCAGCGCGCCGGCACCCGCGTGGCGATGATCCAGGCCAGCGGCCAGGCCAGTAGCACCGAGATCAGGGTCACCACCACGGTGATCTCCAGCGACACGAAGATGCCCCGGAGCAGCGACGGATCGGTGAAGATCTTCAGGTAGTTGCCGAGGTCATGCCCCTGCACGATGTCGCGCCCCTCCATGTGGGCGAGGCTCATCATCACCATCGCCGCAAAGGGCACCACGAAGAACGCCAGCGTCCACAGCAGCGCGGGAGCGACCAAGGCCGCTCCCTGCTGTCTTTCCTGTCTCTCGATGCTCATCATCGGGCCTTAGTTCTGGAGCATGTCGGTCCAGAGGTCCTGCATCGCCGTATCGGTCTCGGCGTCGGGCACCGGGTAGAGCTGGGCGCGGGCGAGGTAGTCGGCCTGGTCGTCCCAGCGCAGGATCGCCTTCTGCTCGTCGCTCAGCACGTCGCCGGCGGCTTTGTTGGCGGGCATGCCCCAGTAGCAGGACGAGGTCGCGAGCCGCGCCTGCCCCTCGGGCGATGTCACGTACTTGATGAACTCGAGCGCCAGCTCGGGCTTTTCGGTGCCTTCGACGATGGCCAGCGACTGCGCCCAGAGCAGGCCACCCTCCTCGGGGATGGTCCAGTCGAGATCCGGGTTCTCGGCGTTCAGCACCGCGGTCAGCCACTCGCCGCCGCCGATCAGCACGTCGACCTCGCCGGTGGCGAGCGCGGTCTGGCTGCCGACCACGTCCGAGACCTGCTTGGACGCCGCGCCGAGCTTCATCAGCGGCTCGCGCAGGGTCTCGAGCGCTGCGGCATCGAGATCGGCGGTGGCAACACCCGCCTCGAGGCCCACGAGCCCCAGCACCGGCAGGTAATAGTCATAGATTGCGATGCGGCCGTCATACTTGCCCGACCACAGCGCATCGAGGCTCTCCATGTCGGCCGGATCCACCGCCGCCTTGTTGTAGGCGATGGTGTTGTAGCCGAATTTCTCGGTCACCGCGTAAGTGGTGCCATCGACGGTGGTGTGATCGGCGAGCACGGCTTCGGGGAAATAGCTGCCGGTGGCGAGGTCTTCGGTCGGCAGCGGCGCCAGCAGGCCACGCTCGACCGCACGGCCCACATCGACCGCGTCGATCACCATCACGTCCCAGTCGCCGGGTCGCGATTGCTCGAGCAGGGTCAGGCCCGCGGCGGTGCCCTCGTATTCCTTCACGTTGACGCGCACGTCATGCGCCTCTTCGAACGGCTGCAGCAGCTCGGGGTCGGCATGGTCACACCAGATCAGCGCGTTGAGGTCCTCGGCCTGCGCCGCGGAGGCGAGGCCGGCCGTCACGGCCAGCGCCGAGCAGGTCAGTTTGATGAGCATTTGTCCTCTCCTGTGGTTTTTGGCGGCACTTGGCGGCCGCGTCACACAAAAAAGTTGAGGCCATTCATTTTTACAGTCAATACTAATTTTGAAGACCCAGAGGAGACCCCATGGCCGGACTTCGCGAAAGACAGAAAGCGAAACGCAATCGCGCCATTCTCGAAGCGGCGAGCACGCTTTTTAAGCAGAATGGGTACGAGGCGGCCCGGATCGAGGCCATCGCCGAGAGCGCCGAGGTCTCGGTGGGGACGCTCTACAACTACTATGCCCACAAGGCCGACTTGCTGCTCGCCATCGTCTCGATGGAGGTCGAGGAGGTTCTGCATCAGGGCGAGAGCGTGGTCGCAGCACCGCCCGGCACGGCACAGGACGCGATCTGCGCGCTGATCGCGACCTATTACGATCACTCTCTGGTCTACCTGACCAAGGAGATGTGGCGCACCGCGATGGCGTTCTCGATCCAGAGTGCCGACACCAAGTTCTCGCGCCGCTACCACGCGCTGGACGCGGCGCTGTCCGAGCAGATGGTGGCGCTGATGGAACGGCTGCAGGGCGAGGGTCGGATCGACGCAGCGGCGGATGCACGGGCGCTTGGCGAGGTGATCTTCCTCGCGCTGAACGGGCTCTTCACGATCTACACGGTGTCCGAGGACATGAGCCTCGACGCGTTGAAGGCCGCCATGTTCCACAAGGTCGCGGCGCTGACGGAGCTGGTGGCGGTGCCGGAGGAAAAGCTGCGGGAGCAGGCGGCGCGGTAAGAGCCCCTGCCCTGCGGTCGATAGGGACAAACCGCAAAGCCAGCGCCGCCGCGCATCGTTGGGCCGCGGACTGGCGAGCCTACCGAGGAATCCCTTGATTTATCCCGGCCACGTCCGAAGGACCTCCAAGCTCGGCGCTTGCGTCACCAAATCGCCGGTCCGGGGGGCGGGTCATGCCGAAGGCATGCTATCAGCGTGACCGATGCCCGGCGGCGCGTGCCGCGCCTTGATTCCGCGCGAGGGCACCGCTTGACCGTCTGTAAGAAAAGCCCCCGCCTCTCGACGGGGGCCTCCCCAATGTCAGACCGTAGCCCGCCCGAGCAACCGCTCCAGCGGGTCGTGCTCGGCCACCAGATGCCCGCCGCCAACGTCATCCAGCCGCGGCACGTAGACCGCCTCTTCGCCGTCCCTCAGCTTCGAGGGCAGGAAGCGCAGCGACGCGCGCGGGTCGAGCGGCGAGGGCAGCTCGCCGGGGATGCGGATCCGGGCCCGGGCGCGCTCTGCCTCGGGGTCCGGGATCGGCACCGCCGAGATCAGCGCCTGCGTGTAGGGATGGCGCGGCGCGTCGCAGACCGTGCCGGCATCGCCCAGCTCGACGATGCGCCCGAGATACAGTACCATGATACGGTTCGAGATCGCCCGCACCACCGACAGGTCGTGGCTGATGAACAGCATCGACATGCCGAACTCGGCCTGCAACTCCTTCAGCAGCTGCACGATCTGCGCCTGGATCGAGACGTCAAGCGCGCTCACCGCCTCGTCGCATATGATCAGCCGCGGCCTGGTGATCATTGCCCGCGCGATGCCCACCCGCTGGTTCTGCCCACCCGAGAGCTCGTGCGGGTAGCGGTTGTACATGATCGGATCGAGCCCGACCCGCTGCATCATCGCCACCACCGCCTCGCGGCGCTCGCGGCCCGTCATCTCGGGGCGATGGGTCTTCAGCGGTTCGGCGATGGAATCCGAGATCGTCAGCCGCGGGTCGAGGCTCGCCAATGGGTCCTGGAAGACGATCTGCAGATCCTGGCGCTCGCGGGTGAGCGCCTTGCGGTCCATCTCGTTCAACGGCTTGCCCAGCCACGAGACCGCGCCCGCAGAGGGCTCGATCAGCTGCAGCACGGCGCGGGCCAGCGTGGACTTGCCACAGCCCGACTCGCCCACGATGCCCAGCGTCTCGCCCTCCTGCAGCGAAAAGCTCACGCCGTTCACCGCCTTCAGCGGCACCTTGCGACCGAACAGCCCGCCCTTCTGGTGGATGTCGAAATGCACCTTGAGGTCGTCGACATCGAGGATCGTCTTGCCGCTCACCTGCCCCGGCGCGTCGCCGGTATCGATGCGCGGCATCGCCTCGAGCAGCTTGCGGGTGTAGTCGTGCTCGGGCGCGGCAAAGATACGCTCCACCGCCCCCTCCTCGACGAAGGCGCCCTTGCGCATGACCTTCACCCGGTCGCACATCCGCGCCACCACGCCCATGTCATGGGTGATCAGCGCAATCGCCGTGCCCAGTTCGTGCTGCAGCCGCGCCATCAGGTCGAGCACCTCGGCCTGCACCGTCACGTCGAGCGCGGTGGTCGGCTCGTCGGCGATCAGCAGCTTGGGCTCGCAGAGCATCGCCTGCGCGATCATCACGCGCTGGCGCATCCCGCCCGAAAGCTCATGCGGATACTGGTCGAGCCGGCGCTCGGCTTCGGGGATCTGCACGCGGTTGAGCCAGTCGAGGCAATGCTTCCGCGCCGCAGCGCCGCGCATCCCCTTGTGGACCCGCAGCACCTCGGCCATCTGCACGCCGATCTTGAGATGCGGCGTCAGCGCCGTGAGCGGATCCTGGAAGATCATGCCGACATCGGCACCCCGGATGGCATTGAGCTTGCCGATCGGCAGGTTGAGGATCTCGTTCCCCGACAGCGTCACCGAGCCGCTGGCGCGGCCGTTGGGGGGCATCAGCCCCATCGCGGCCATGAAGCTCTGGCTCTTGCCTGAGCCACTCTCGCCCACGATGCCGAGGCATTCGCCCGGCGCGATGTCGAAGGACACGCCCTTGACCGCCTCGACGGTGCCGTCGGGCGTGTCAAAGGACACTTTCAGATCGGATACGGAAAGAACGGTCATGTCAGCGATCCTTCGGGTCGAGCGCGTCGCGCAGGCCGTCGCCCACGAAGAACATCGCAATGATCAGCGCAACGTAGAAGAAGAGCGGGAAGAGCAGCTGCCAGAGCGTGCCGTAGGCCATGGTCCCTGCCCCTTCGGCGATCAGCCGGCCGAGCGAGGTGTTGGGCTCGGAGATGCCCAGGCCGAGGAACGAGATGAACGATTCCGCGAGGATCATCTCGGGCACCAGCAGCGAGGCGTAGACGATCACCACGCCGGCGAGGTTGGGCAGGATGTGTCGCCAGATGATGGTGCCTTCCGACACGCCGGTGGCGCGCGCCGCCTCGATGAACTCGCGGCTCTTGAGCGCCAGCGTCTGGCCGCGCACGATGCGGCTCATGGTGAGCCAAGACACCGCGCCGAGCCCGAGGAACAGCGCCGTGAAGCTGCGCCCTGCCACCACGAGGATCAGGATCAGCACCAGCGTCAGCGGGATCGCCAGCAGGATGTCGACGAAGCGCATCATGATGCTGTCGAGCCTGCCGCCGTAATAGCCTGCCACGACACCCCAGAAGGTGCCGACGAGCAGCGCCATGGCGGCGCCGATCAGGCCCACCAGCAGCGAGGTCTGGGTCGCCTGGATGGTGCGGGCGAAGAGGTCGCGACCAAGGTCGTCGACGCCGAAATAGTGCCCTGTCTCGAGCGACGGGCCGCCCATGCCCTTCACGTCGCCCATAACGACCCAGTCGATCTCTTCGTTCGACCATTGCGAGAAGAACGGACCAAGGACCACGAAGGCCACGATCAGCACGAGGATGAAAAGGCTCGCCATGGCGGCCTTGTTGCGCAGGAAGCGGTTGAGCGCGTCGCGAAACAGCGACCGGCCCCGCACGGCGGTGAAATCGGTGATCTCGTCCGCCAGCTCCGCGGCTTTGGGGGAAGTGCCGAAGAATGCCATGTCAGTACCGGATCTTGGGATCGAACCACGCATAGGCGAGGTCGGTCAGAAGGTTTACGATGACGGTCAGGGCGCCATAGAGGATCGTCACGCCCAGCAGCACCGCATAATCGCGGGTCAGGGCGGAGTTCACATAGGCCTGCCCGAGGCCGCCGGTGGAGAAATACAGGTCGACGAAGACCGAGCCGGTCAGCACGTAGACGAAGACCGGACCAAGGTAGGAGACCACCGGCAGCAGCGTCGGCTTCATCGCGTGGCGCCAGATGATCGAGCGCTGCGGCAGGCCCTTGGCCCGCGCGGTGCGGATGAAGTTGGCGTTCATCACCTCGAGCATCGACGAGCGCGTGATGCGCGCGATCGAGCCCATGTAGGAGGTCGAGAGCGCGATCACCGGCATGATGAGATACTGCCACTGGCCACCGTTCCAGCCGCCGCCGGGCAGCCAGCCGAGCCAGAGCGTGAAGGTCAGGATCAGGATCGGGCCCATGATGAAGTTGGGCAGCGCCTGCGCCGCGATGCCAAGGCTGACGGCGAAATAGTCGATCCAGGTGTTGTGGCGGATTGCGGCGGCGATGCCGAGCGCGACACCCACCAGCGTGGCCGCGAGAAAGGCCAGCGAGCCGTAGGTCAGCGAGATCGGGAAGCCGGTCGCGATGATGTCGTTCACGTCGCGGTCCTTGTAGACGAAGGACGGCCCGAAATCGAAATGCAACACGATGTTGACGAAATAGTCCCAGAGCTGCTTCCACAGCGGCTGGTCGAGCCCGTAGCGGGCCTCGATATTGGCCAGAACGTCCGGCGGCAGCGGCCGCTCGGAGGTGAACGGGCCACCCGGCGCGAGGTGCATCATGCAGAAGGCGGCGATGACCAGAAGCGCAATGGTGGGAATGGCGACCAGAAGCCGCCGGATGATATAGATCAGCATGTCAGGGGTTCCCCGTGGGGGAGCGCCCCTGCCGGATGGCGGGGCGCTCGGGTCGGTTTACTCGGCGGCCTTGTAGAGGTCCTTGGAGTACCAGTTGAACTGGATGTTGTTCACCGGGAAGTTCTTCAGCGAATCGTCGATCATGTAGACGCCCGCATAGTGGTAGAGCGGGATCACCGGCATGTCCGCGGCGAGGATTTCTTCCGCCCGGGTGTAGAGCGGCGCGGTGTCCTCGGCGGTCAGCGCGTCCTCGAGCAGCTGGTCGTACTCGGCGTTCGCGTACTTGCCGTCGTTGTAGCCCGAGTCGGACTGCAGCAGGTCGAGGAAGGTCGACGCCTCGTTGTAGTCGCCGCACCATGCGCCGCGGGCCAGCTCGAAGTTCTGGTTGCCGCGCTCCTCGAGGAACACCTTCCACTCCATGTTGGAAAGCTGCGCCTCGACACCGAGTTTCTGCTTCCACATCTGCGACAGCACCACGGCCACCTTCTGGTGCGCCTCGGAGGTGTTGTAGACCATGTCGAAGCTCAGCGGATTGTCCTCGCCGAAGCCGGCCTCGGCCAGCAGTTCCTTGGCCTTCGCATCACGCTCGGCCTGGGTCATGCCCGCCATCTCGGTCTCGGGCGCGTTGAAGCCCGCGGTTGCCTCGGGGGTGAAGACGTAAGCCGGGGGCTGGCCACCGGCCATGACGTTGTTGACGATGATGTCGCGGTCCACCGCCAGCGCCAGCGCCTTGCGGACGTTGGGATCCTTGAAGGCCTCAGGGCCGCTCTCGGAAAGGTTGAAGGTGTAGTAGTAGTTGCAGAGCTTCGGGAAGCTGTGCGCCTCCTCGCCATACTCGTCGCGCAGGCGCGGGAACTGGCCGGCGGGAATGTCGGTCATGTCGAGCTCACCGGCGCGGTACCGGGTCAGCGCCACGTTCTCGTCGTTGATGATCAGCGCCACCGACTTGTCGAGGATGACGTTCTCGGCATCCCAGTACTGGTCGTTCTTCTCGCGCACGATGGACTCGCCGGGGTTCATCTCGGTCAGCACATAGGCGCCGTTGCCGACGAAGTTCTCGGGGCTGGTCCATGCCGAGCCGTGCTCTTCGATGACGCTCTGCGGCGACGGGAAGGTGGTCGAGTGCACCACCATCTGCGGGAAGTAGGGCAGCGGCGAGGTCAGGCGCACCTCGAGCGTGGTGTCGTCGATGGCCTCGACGCCGAGCTCCTCGGGGGCCATGTCACCGGCAACCACGGCATCGCCGTTCTCGAGCGACATCAGCGAGATGAACCACTGGTAGGGCGAGGCGGTGGCGGGATCGGCGGCGCGGCGCCAGGCATAGACGAAATCGCCGGCAGTGACCGGATCGCCGTTCGACCACTTGGCGTCGTCGCGCAGGTGGAAGGTGTAGGTCATCTTGTCGTCCGAGACCTCCCAGTCGGTGGCCACGCCGGGGACCAGTTCGCCGTTCTCATCCTGATTCAACAGGCCCTCGAACAGATCGCGCACCACGTCAGAGCCGTCGGTATCCTCGACGATCTGCGGGTCGATCGAGGAAATGTTGTCGAGGATTCGGTAGGTGAAGGTCTGATCCGCCGCCAGCGTGTCGCCGGTCTCGGGATGGGTCTCCTGCGCCACCGCGCTGGCGGCAAGGCCGGCGCTGAGGAACGTGGTCAGGGTCAGTCGGGTCAATCGCGTCATGGCATGTGCCTCCCTGTTCTGGGGTCGGGAGCGGTGCGCCCCCTTCTCGCCAAGGTAAAGTGAATTCGAGCCACAGCAATCATCACGTGAAACGTGTGGCTGCGCATTGCAGAACCACGGATCCTGCGGTCTCGATGACATGGGGCGGACCAACATCCGATTCCGCTGCCGCAGACAAGGGGGCACAACGCGACGTAATCGCGCATCGGGCGAAATGCAGCGACGATTGGGCGAGTCCTTGCCGCCGCCCATCGGGGCTCTCGGGACAGCCGCCGGCTGTGAAGCCCCCCTGGCACACGCATTGCGTGAGCATTCCAAGGCCCGCGACCGCGCCGAAATCGGCAACGCGGACGGATTTGCCGACAATCATGCCGCAGCTGCGAGATTGTTGGCACAGAAACGATCCAGGCGCTTAAAGGTCTATCTGTCGCCCAACTTTTTCCACGCTTCGCCCGCAGGCAAAAGCCGTTACGATCAGAAAGGTTAACAGAATGCTAGGTATGATAACGAGCGCCGCAGCGGGCCTCTTCTCCCCCTCCGCGGCGCAGCCTGTGGCCAAGCCTGCAGAGCCCGAAACCACCGCCCCCGTGACTGTTTCCGCGGTCGAAACCGCCATCGAGGAGACGACAGCCAGCGCTGGCGCGACGCCGGTCGCGGCAAACTCGGGTAGCGACGAAACCGCGAGCACCGCCGCCAAGCCGTCCGAGCGGTCTGGCGCCGCAAGCGCCAGGGCCGACGCCCCCTCGGGCGCCACCGGGACGGCAGCCGCCCCCGAGACCGCCTCGGAGGATGACCTTGCGGCGGCCCGTGCCGAGGCCATCGCCACGCAGGAGAGCTTCAAGAAGAGCCTGCTGGTGGCCAGCATGAGCACCGAAACCGGCGAATCCGCCCCCGAGCTCGGCGCACCCCCGAGCCGTGGCGCCGCGAGCTATGCCGCCGCCCGCAATGCGGAAGCGGAAGCCCCGAACGGCCGCAGCATCGCGGCCTGAGGGCTGGCAACGACACTGTCGTGGCGCGGCAAGATCGCGCCACGGTGCGCCCATCCGGCAGGTTCAGGGACCGGATCAGGGGGCGCTGCCCCCTCTTGGCGCAAGCGCCAATTCACCCCCGAGGTATTTTCCGAACCAGAGAAGACAGGGATGTCGCTCGGTCAGACCGGCTGATGCGCGCGTGCCCGGTCTTGGGTGCCGAGAGCGGCGCGCCAGCGGGCGGCATAGTCGCGGTAGGGCGCCGGGTCCGCCGGTCCGTCGTGGCGCGCGGTGGCGCTGCTGTGTCCGGGCGCGAAGAGCAGCGCCGCGCCGATCGAGGTGCCGGTGGCAGAGGCGGCGGTCTCGACCCCGCCGGGACGCAGGGCAGAGAGCATGTCGAGCACGTCGCGATTGCGCGCGAAGGGGCCCTCGATGAGCTGGGGCCCTTCGGCGCCGATGAGCCCGAGACAGGTGTCGGTCATCAGCCCGAGATAGAGTGACAGCGCGAAGAGGCGCTCTCCGTCGCTGCGCGGCTCGCGGCTCCAGCGATGCGTCCGGCCGGCGAAGGGGCCGCTTTCGGGGACCACCGCGGGCAGCAGCATGATGCCGTCGCGCAGCACCGCCTCGCGCTCGGCCCCGGTCGGGGCGCCGGTGAGGCCCTCGCTCATCAGCTGGTATTCGCGCCCCCCCATGAAGCGCGCCGAGGGCACCGGCTGACCGAAGGCGTCGACATTGATCAGCGTGTCGCGAGCGGGGTCCAGCGCCGGGGCCGTGGCGCCCACCGACATGGCGATCACCCAGGTGCCGGTGGAGACCACCGAAACCGGCCCGGCGCGGCCCAGCAGGTGGGGCAGCAGCGAGGCGTTGCTGTCGTGGATGCCGCAGACCACCTGCGTGTCGGCGGGCAGGCCGGTGCGATGGGCGATCTCGGCGCTGATCGGGCCCAGCACCTCGGTGGCGCGGCGCGGAGGGGCGATCTTTCCCTCGAGGCCAAGGCGGCCCGGCAAGTCGGAAAACCGGCCCTCGCGGGGGCGCCAGAGATCTGTGTGGCAGCCCAGCGAGGACATGTCCGTGGCCAGCGCGCCGCTGAGGCGGAAGCCCCAGTATTGCGGGTAGGTCACGACGTGGGCGATGCGGTCTTTCAGGGACGGGTCGCAGGCCAGCTGCCAATGCAGCTGCGCGCCCAGGTTCAGCCCCATAGGCAGGCGCGGACTGCCGGTCTCGGCAAAGGGCGGGCGCAGCGCGTCGTAGGCCTCGGCCATCGCATCAGGGCCGGTGTGTTCATAGTCCAGCATCGGTGCGGCGAGCCCGCCGTCCGCGTCGAGCAGCACCGCCGCAGCCCCGTGCGTGGTGACCGAGATGCCGTCGATCCCGTGGCTTTCGTGGAACGCCGCCAGATGCTCGAGGAAGAACGACCAGTGGCCCTCGAGGTCGAAATGCGGATAGGGCGGGCCCGGGCGCACGGCGTTGGGACGGGTGACCACGGCCAGTTCCTCGAGCCGTTCGAGATCGACCAGCGCGAGCTTGACGTTGGTCTTGCCCACGTCGATCACGGCGATGTTGCGCGGCGCGCTCATGGCAGGTGAAACACCGGTACGAGCGGCGTCTCTACGGGGCTGTTGTCGGGGTTGGTCTGCATGATGTCGGCCATGTAGGCCCACCATTTCTGCACCGCCGGATGCGCGGGCAGCGCCGCCATGCCGTGATCCTCACGCCGCCAGAGCACCGCGAAGAGATGCCGGGTTTCGGGGTCGTAATGGATCGAGTAATCCTCGACCCCGGCCGCTTTCAGCGCCTCGACGAGCTCGGGCCAGATGGCGTCGTGGCGGCGCTTGTACTCGTCGAGCTGGCCTTCGTTCAGGACCATGCGGAAGGCGTGCTTCTCCATGCTCATGCCCCCCAGCGCAGCTTCGACCAGAGCCGCGGCAGCGCGATCACCCCGATCAGCAGTGCGCCGATGACGATCGACATGACGATGCCCGGCACGTTCAGAAGGCCCAGCCCGAAGGTCACCATGCCCATCACGAAGGCCGCGATCACCACGCCCGGGATCGAGCCCGAGCCGCCAAGGATGCTGACCCCGCCCAGCACCACCATCGTGACGACCTCGAGCTCCCAGCCGAAGCCGATCGAGGGGCGCGTGGAGCCCAGTCGCGAGGTCAGGCAGATCGCAGCCACACCCGACATCAGCCCGGTGAGCAGGAACAGGACGAAGCGCACCCGCTGCACCCTGATGCCCGAGAACAGCGCCCCTGTGGGGTTGTTGCCGATAGCATAGACGGAGCGGCCGAAATTGGTCTTGTGCAGCAGCACGCCGTAGATCACCGCCAGCACCGCGAAGAGCACGAACTCGAAACTGATCACCCAGAAAACGTAGCCCTGCCCGAAGAAGGCAAAGCTCTCGGGGTAGCCGCGATAGGCCTGATCGCCGAGCACGATATAGGCGATGCCGCGGAACAGGCTCATGGTACCGATGGTGACCACGATCGAGGGCAGCGCCAGCCGCGTCACCAGCACGCCGTTGAACGCACCCGCCGCCAGCCCGGTGGCAAGGCCGATGGCCACCAGCCCCGGCGTGCCGACCCCGGCCTGCACCGCGGCCCCCATGGCGGTCGAGGCCAGCGCGATGATCGAGGCGACCGAGAGGTCGATGTCGCCGGCGATGATCAGCAGCGCCATGGCGAAGGCGATCATCGCCTTCTCGGTGAAGTTGAAGGTGGCGTCGCTCAGGTTCCAGGCGTTGAGGAAGTAGGGCGAGGCGAAGCAGTTGGCGATGAAGATCGCCACCGCCACCACCAGCAGCAGGCTCTCCCAGCTTTTCAGTCGCTTTGCCAGCGGCGAGACCAGCGTGTCGGGGATGTGATGGGTGGAACTCGTGCTCATGCTGCGGCCTCCGCCTGCTTGAGGATGACCCGGCCCTTGGTCCTGTTGGCCTGCGCGTTGAAGGCGACGGCGACGATGATCGCGCTGCCCGAGATCGCGAGCTGCCAGAAGGGCGAGATGTTGACGACCGGCAGGGCGTTCTTGATCACGCCGAGGAACAGCGCCCCGAGCACCGCGCCGAAGACCGAGCCGACGCCGCCGGCGATGGAGACGCCGCCGATCACCGCCGCGGCGACGGTGTCGAGCTCGAAGCCGCCGGCGATATCGACATAGGCCACCGCGTAGCGGCTGACCCAGAGATAGCCCGTCAGGCCCGCGAGCGCGCCGGAGATGGTGTAGGCGGTGAACTTGGTCCGACCGACGTCGATGCCGGTATAGACCGCCGCGTGAGGGTTGCCGCCCACCGCATAGACCGCGCGGCCGAGGCTGGTGCGGGTCATCAGCACGAAGAAGGCGAGGATCACGAGGATGGCGACCCAGCTCATCATCGGCAGACCCAGCAGCTCGGCGCGGGGGAAGGCCTTGAAGGCCGGCGACATCTCGTGCGCGTTCACCCACTTGCCGTTGGAGATCAGGAAGATGATGCCGCGGAAGATGGTCATCGTGCCAAGCGTCACGACGATCGGCGGGATGTCGAGCTTCCACACCAGCAGGCCGTTGATCATGCCCATGAGGGTGCCGAGCGCCACCGCAATGACGATGATGACCGCCACCGGCAGGCCCGGCATCATGATGTTGAGCATCGCCACGCACATGCCGGTGAGCGCGAGGTTGGCGGCGACCGAGAGGTCGATGCACTTGGTCAGGATGACGATCATCTGCCCCAGCGCCAGAAGCATCAGCGGCGAGGTGTCGTTGAACACCGCGATCAGGTTCGAGGGCGCCACGAAGGCCGGGAAGCGCATGGCGATCAGAACCAGAAGCGCCAGGATGGCGGCGGCAAGGATGGTTTCGCGCGCGGTGAGGATACGTTTCAGCATGTCAGCTCTCCCGAATGCCTGCGGCGTGACGGACAAGGGTTTCGGGGGTCATCTCGTCGCCCCCGAGCTCGGCGACCATGCGGCCTTCGCGCATGACGATGACCCGGTCGGACATGCCCAGTACCTCGGGGATCTCGGAGCTCACCATGATCACCGCGAGCCCCTGCCCGGCCAGTTCGGCCATGAAATCGTGCACCGCGGCCTTGGAGCCGATGTCGATGCCCTTGGTCGGCTCGTCGAGGATGATCACCTTGGGCTGGGTGGCGAGCCACTTGGCGATCACCACCTTCTGCTGGTTGCCGCCCGAGAGATTGCCCACATCGGTGTCGAGCGAGGCGGCGCGCAGGTCGAGCCGCTCGCAATAGGTGCGCGCCAGCTTGAACTCCTCCGCCAGCCGGATGAAGCCGCTGCGCGAGGTGCGCCCAAGTGACGGCAGCGTGACGTTCTGGAAGATCGGCATGGCGGTGATGGCCCCCTGCTGACCGCGATCCTCGGGGACATAGACGATCCCCGCCCCCACCGCGTCGGCGGGCGAGGCGATCTCGCGGGCCTCGCCGTCGATGCGGATGCGGCCCGAGGAGGGCCGGGTGATGCCGAAGAGCGATTGCATGACCTCTGAACGCCCTGCCCCGACAAGGCCGTAGAATCCGAGGATCTCGCCCCTGCGCAGCGAGAAACCGACGCCCTCGAACTCGGTCGGGTGGCAATAGTTCTCGACCGCCAGCACCTCGTCGCCAAGCTCCGGCGTGCGCTCGGGGAAGATATGCGCCACCTCGCGGCCGACCATCAGCTTGACCAGCGCGTCGTTGTCTGTGTCTTCGATGCGCCCCTCGCCGACATACTGGCCGTCACGGAAGACGGTGTAGTTGTCGGCGATGCGGAAGATCTCGTCGAACTTGTGGCTGATGAACAGGATCGCCTTGCCCTGCGCCTTGAGCTGATCGACCAGCTCGTAGAGCTCTTCGATCTCCTTGTGCGACAGCGCCGCGGTGGGTTCGTCCATGACCACAACGCGGGCATCGATCGACAGCGCACGGGCGATCGCAACCATGTGCTTGCTGGCGATGCCGAGGTCGCGCAGCCGGGTGGCCGGATCGATCTCGGCGCCGATCCCGGTCAGGATCTCGGACGAGCGGCGGTGGATCTCGGCCCAGTCCAGCAGGCCCCAGCGGGTGCGGGGCGCATGGCCGAGAAAGATGTTCTCGGCCACCGACAGCTCGTCGAACAGCACCGTCTCCTGATGGATCGCGGTGATGCCGGCGTCGGCGGCGTCCTGAGCGGTGGGAAAGCGGGTCTCCTCGCCGTCGACGAGGATGCGGCCCTCGGTCGGCTGGTAGATCCCCGTAAGGATCTTGACCATCGTCGACTTGCCGGCACCGTTCTCGCCGATCAGCGCGGTGACCTCGCCGGGATAGAGGTTGAGCGACACCTCGGAGAGGGCGCGCACACCGGGAAAGGTCTTGGTGATGCCGTCGAGGGCCAAAACGGGCGTCGGGCGGGTCACTGGATCTGTCTCTGCCTGGGTCTGTGTTTGCATCAGCATGTCGTGGCGCCCCGTCGATTGGAGGGAGCGCCCCGGCGCGGCTTTGGCGCCGGGGTCGCGTCTGGCATGTCCAAAGTGGACGCGATCAGAAGATCGACTTGAACTCGTCGATGTTGCCGGCGTCGTAGACGAAAGGATCGGCCATCGCGCCATTGCCCTCGTCATCGAGCGTCACCTCGCCCATGCGGCCCATCGGCAGGGTCGCGCCAGGCTCGGCGGTGGCCTCGCCCGAGGCGAGCGCGTGGGCGATCATCGTGGCCGAGTACCCGAGATCGATCGGGTTCCAGATCGCGAAGGACTGCGACGCGCCGGACTCGATGGCGCCGGCCATCTCGGAGGGCAGGCCGAGACCGGTCACGTTCACCTCCCCCGCCTTGCCGGCGTCGGCAACGGCCTGCGCGGCGGCCACGATGCCGACCGAGGTCGGCGCGATGATGGCGTCGAGATCGGGATAGGTCGCCATCAGGCCCTGCGCTTCCCGGTAGGACTTGTCGGCGAGATCGTCGCCATAGACGGTCGCGACCAGCTCGATGCCCTCGTATTCGGGCAGCACCTTCTTCATCTCCTCGATCCAGATGTTCTGGTTCGTGGCGGTGGCCGAAGCCGACAGGATCGCCACCTGGCCACCATCGGGCAGGTGATCGGCGGCGAGCTTGACGCACATGTTGCCGATCAACTCGTTCGAGGACGGGTTGAGGTGCATCTGCCGGCCCTCCGGCGCCACACCCGAATCCCAGCTGATCACGGTGATGCCACGCTGCATGGCCTTCTTCAGCGAGGGCACCAGCGCGTCGTAGTCGTTGGCCGAGATCGCGATGGCATCGACGCCCTGCGCGATCAGCGAGTTGATCACCTCGATCTGCCCCTCGGCGGTGGTGTCGGTCGGGCCGGTATAGATGATCTCGGTGTCGCCAAGCTCGGCCGCGGCCTCTTCGGCGCCCTTGGCTGCGGCCTCGAAGAAACCGATGCCCAGCGCCTTCACCACGAGCGCGATGCGCGTCTCGTCGGCCGAGGCCGCCGTTGCGCCGAAGCCCGCCGCCATCGTTGCGGCCAGCGCCACCGTTCCAAGTACCTTGTTGATCACGCGCATAAGTTCCTCCCGTATGAAGCGTGTTGGGCGAAGACCTAGGAGGCCGCCCCATCCTCCTCGTTTGCCGCCGCGACCGGCGCGACGATCAGCTCCACATCCGCCGCCTCGAGCATCGCGGCGGCACGATCCGAAATCCCGTCATCGGTGATCACCACCTTCGCCCGCTCGAGCGGACAGAGCACCAGCGACGAGCGCTGTTCGAATTTCGTGCTGTCCACCAGCACCACCAGCTCGTCGGCCTGGCCGATCAGCTTGTGCTCGGCCTGGATCAGCAGCGGATCCGCCTCCATCAGACCCAGCGGCCCGACCCCCTGCGCGCCCATGAACATGCGCCGCGCATAGAAGTTGCGGGTCACGTCGTTCTCGAACGGGCTCAGCACGATTTGCTGCTCGCGGTAGATCACCCCGCCCGACAGCATCACCGTGTTCTTGGAGTGCTTGAGCAGGTGCTCGGCGATGGGAAACGAGTTGGTGAAGACCTGCACCCGGCGGCTGGCCAGCGGATGCACCATCTGAAAGGTCGTGGTGCCGCCGTTGATAATGATCGGATCACCGTCGTTCACCAGCTCGCAGGCAGCGCGGGCGATGGCCTGCTTCTGCTTGATCCGCATGGTTTCGTTGACCGCGAAGGTGCGACCGGCAAGGCCCACGAACTGCGGCGGGGCGATGGCCTCGGCGCCACCGCGCACACGACGCAGCTTCTTTTGCATGTGAAGGGTGGCGATGTCGCGGCGCACCGTCGCTTCGGATACGCCCGTCAGGTTCACCAGATCGACCACGGTTGCGACCGGTCGCTCCTGAACCGCTGACAGAATCAGCCTGTGGCGTTCGCTTTCGTGCATGCCGTCCTCCCTCTTGGCGAGAAACTTGCGCGGATTCCCGATCATCGTCAATCATTTTCTGTCATCAATGATCATTCTGCGGCGCAGAATGATTGAACATGATTGTTTGTGATTGACAGAGACGCCCGCGGGGCGCAGGTTTTGAGCAAGATTGAATCGGGCGCGCCGCGCCAATGGGAGGAAGCCATGCTCAAGACGACCGCCGCCCCGCGGCTCGAAACCCTGTGGGACGACTCGCGCGCCGCGTCGATGTCGGAGCCCGAAAAGCTGCTTTATCGCTCCAACCTGCTGGGCTCTGACAAGCGCATCACCAACTACGGCGGCGGCAACACCTCCGCCAAGGTGATCGAGACCGACCCGCTGACCGGCGAGGAGGCCGAGGTGCTCTGGGTCAAGGGCTCGGGCGGTGATGTCGGCTCGATCAAGATGGATGGCTTCGCCACGCTCTACATGGACAAGCTGCGCGCCCTGAAGGGCAAGTATCGCGGTGTCGCGTTCGAGGACGAGATGGTCGGCTACCTGCCGCATTGCACCTTCAACCTGAACCCGCGCGCCGCCTCGATCGACACGCCGCTGCACGCCTACGTGCCGCGCAAGCATGTCGACCACATGCATCCCGACGCGATCATCGCCATTGCCGCCGCCAAGGACAGCAAGGCGCTGACGCAGGAGATCTTCGGCAACGAGATCGGCTGGCTGCCATGGAAGAAGCCGGGCTACGAGCTGGGGCTCTGGCTTGAGACGTTCTGCCTCGAGAACCCCGAGGCCAAGGGCGTCGTGCTCGAAAGCCACGGGCTCTTCACCTGGGCCGACGACGCCAAGGACTGCTACCTTCTGACGCTCGAGATCATCAACAAGGCCATCGCCTATTTCGACGACAAGACCCGCGATGTGCCGGCCTTTGGCGGCGCGGTGCACGAAAGCCTCGCGCCCGAGGCCCGGCGCGCTGTGGCCGCCCGGCTGATGCCGGCGATCCGCGGCTTCGTCTCGGGCAAGCAGCACATGGTCGGCCATTTCGATGACAGCGATGCGGTGCTCGAGTTCGTCAACGGCACGGACATGCGCGCGCTGGCGGCGCTTGGCACCTCCTGCCCGGACCACTTCCTGCGCACCAAGATCCGCCCACTGGTGGTGGAGTTCGACCCGGCGCAGAACAACGTCGATGCCGTGCTCGAGGGGCTCGAGGCGCAGATCGCCGCCTATCGCGAGGACTACGCCGCTTATTACGAGCGCTGCAAGCATGACGACAGCCCGGCGATCCGCGACCCCAACGCGGTGGTCTACCTCGTGCCCGGCGTCGGCATGATCACCTTCGCCAAGGACAAGGCCACGGCCCGGATCTCGGGCGAGTTCTACACCAACGCGATCAACGTGATGCGCGGTGCGTCGGCCGTCAGCGAATATTGCGGCCTGCCCGAGCAGGAGGCCTTCGACATCGAGTACTGGCTGCTCGAGGAGGCCAAGCTGCAGCGCATGCCCAAGCCCAAGAGCCTCGCGGGCCGGGTGGCGCTGGTCACCGGCGGTGCCGGCGGCATCGGGGCGGCGACCGCCGAGCGCTACCTCGCCGAGGGCGCCTGCGTGATGCTGGCCGATATCAGCGCCGAGAACCTCAAGGCCGCCCGGGACGGGCTCGCCCAGCGCCACGGCAAGGACGTGGTGCGCACGGTGCTTATGAACGTCACTGACGAGAACGCCGTGGCCGCCGCCCATGACGAGACCGCGGTCGAATTCGGCGGGCTCGACATCCTCGTGTCGAACGCCGGCATCGCCTCCTCGGCTCCGGTCGAGGAGACCTCGCTGGCGCTCTGGTCCAAGAACATGGACATCCTGTCCACCGGCTACTTCCTCGTCTCGCGCGAGGCATTCAAGCTGATGCGCGCGCAGGGACTCGGCGGCGCCATCGTCTTCGTCGCCTCGAAGAACGGCCTTGCGGCCTCGCCCAACGCCTCGGCCTACTGCACCGCCAAGGCCTCCGAGATTCATCTTGCCCGCTGCCTCGCGCTGGAAGGTGCCGAGGCCGGCATCCGGGTCAACGTGGTCAATCCCGACGCGGTGCTGCGCGGCTCGAAGATCTGGGAGGGCGAATGGCTCGAACAGCGCGCCTCGACCTATGGCACCGACAAGGAAGGCCTCGAAGAGATGTACCGCAACCGCTCGATGCTGAAGCGCTCGGTGCTGCCCGAGGACATCGCCGAGGCGGCGTATTTCCTTGCCTCTGACCTGTCGGCGAAATCCACCGGCAACATTCTGAACGTCGATGCCGGCAACAAGGAGGCGTTCACACGCTGAGCGCGGGCGGGCCTCGGCCCGCCCCACCCGCCGCCCGGAGGAGACCATGCGGCATGTTCCCACAAGACCACCACTCACGGACCCGGTTCCCGGCGCGCGGCCGACACCTTGCGGCGTCGCTCCGCGATGCCGCCGGCGCGCCACCCCCATCTTCCCAATGACAACGTCGCAGGCCGGACGCCGCAGATGACTGCGCGCGCGCCTGCCCTGCCGGGATGCCAGCCGCACCCCGCCCCCTGATAAGGAGACCCGCCATGACCACCAAGAGCTACGAGATGGCCCGCGAGGCCTTTGCCGCTTGGGATGTCGATACCGAGGCCGCGCTTGCGACGCTGGCCACGATCCCGATCTCGGTGCATTGCTGGCAGGGCGACGACGTGGTCGGCTTCGAAACCCGCCACGGCAGCTCCGGCGGCGGCATTCAGGCCACCGGCAACCACCCCGGCCGCGCCCGCACCCCCGACGAGCTGCGCGCCGATCTGGAGTTCGCCTACGCGAAGATCCCCGGCCGGCACCGGCTCAACCTGCATGCCTGCTACATGGACACCGACGAGTCGCCAGACCGTGACGAGATCGAGGTGAAGCACTTCCAGCCTTGGATCGACTGGGCCGGCGACCAGGGCGTCGGGCTGGATTTCAATCCGACCTTCTTCGCCCACGAAAAGGCCGACGACAACCTGACGCTCAGCCACCCCGATCAGGGCATCCGCGACTTCTGGATCGAGCACGGCAAGCGCAGCCGCGAGATCGCGGCGGCCTTCGGGCGCGCGCAGGGCAGCGCCTGCGTCAACAACATCTGGGTGCCCGACGGCTCCAAGGACAATCCCGTCGACCGCATGGGCGCGCGCAAGCGGCTCGAGACCTCGCTCGACGCCATGTGCGCCGAGACGCGCAATAAGGCCGAGATGCTGGACGCGGTGGAATCGAAGCTCTTCGGCATCGGCGTCGAGGCGATGACCGTGGGCAGCCACGAGTTCTACATGGGCTACGCGATCCGGCGCGACACCCTGCTCTGCCTCGACATGGGGCACTTCCACCCGACCGAGAACATCGCCGACAAGCTCAGCGCGGTGGCGCTGTCGGTCGATGAGATCCTGCTGCATGTCAGCCGTCCGATGCGCTGGGACAGCGACCACGTCATCCTGCTCGACGACAGCATCCGCGCCATGGCGCAGGAGTTGGTCTTCGGCGACCTGCTCGGGCGCACTCATATCGGGCTCGATTTCTTCGACGCCACGATCAGCCGCACCGCCGCCTGGGTGATCGGGGTGCGCAACATGCAAAAGGCGCTGCTCGAGTCGCTGCTGATGCCGCAGGCGCGGCTCAAGGCGGCCGAGACCTCGCTCGACTTCACCACACGGCTGATGCTTACCGAAGAGATGAAGGACATGCCCTTCGGCGCAGTCTGGGCCGAGTTCTGCGACCGCATGAGCGTGCCCTCGGGCGCGCCGCTCATCTCCGATCTCGACGCCTACCAGGCGTCTGTCGCCTCGCGAGGATAGAGACCATGGCACCGTTCACGCATCCGATTTCCTTCGTCAAGGAAGCCGCTCCGCTGGCGCATCTGTGCTGGAAGATGGGCTGGAACGAGGCCAATGGCGGCAATTTCTCGTGGCGGCTGCCGCGGGAGGAGATCGAGGCCATCCTGACTCGCCACTATCCCGAGCTCGCCCCCGGAGAGCCGGTGCCGATGCCGATCGACGAGCCTGCACTGGACGGGGAGTACTTCCTCGTCACCGGCTCGGGGCAGTTCTTCCGCCACGCGCTGGAAAAACCGAACCAGGTATTCGGCATCGTGCGCATCACCGAAGGCGGCACCGCCTGGCAGAAATGCTGGGGCTTCTCGTCGGGTGCCAAGCCCACCTCGGAGTTTGCCACCCACCTTGTGGCCCACGCCATCCGCAAGCGCGTCTCGGACGGGCGTGAGCGGATGATCCTGCATTGCCACCCGCCGGAATTCGTCGCGTTGAGTTTCCTCGAGCCGCTCGACACCAGGCGGCTGACCCGCGTGCTCTGGGAGAAAATGCCGGAATGCATCGTCATCTTCCCCGATGGCGTGCGCGTGGTGCCGCTGCTGCTGCCCGGCACGGTCGAGATCGCGCAGGCCTCGTCGGTCGAGCTCGCGCACAGCCGGGTGATCTCGTGGAGCCACCACGGCATCTTCGCCTCCGAGGAAAACCCCGACAAGATCTTCGCGCTCGTCGAGACCGTCGAGAAGGCGGCAGCGATCCACCGCAAGGTGCTCTCGGCGGGCGGCGCGAAGCAGGCGATCTCGACCGCCATGCTGCGCCAGCTTACCGAGAAGTTCGCCACGCTTCTGGTCGCGCCGCCGGTGCTGCTCGACGACTGACGCGCCTGCGGCCCGCGCCTAGTCGCGCGAGCCGATCACTGTGGTGATCTCGCCCAGTCCTTCGATGGTGACGACACAGCTGTCGCCCGGCACCAGCGCGCCAACACCGGCCGGCGTGCCGGTCATGATCAGATCACCCGGGGCCAGCTCGACGCTTTCCGACAGGAAGGCCACCACGTCCGCGACCGGCCAGATCATCTCGGACAGATCGCCATCCTGCTTCACCGTGCCATTCACCGACAGGCTGATGCGCCCCTCGGAGGGGTGGCCGATCTCGCTGGCCGAGACCAGCGGCCCGATCACCGCCGAACGGTCGAAGCCCTTCGAGAGATCCCACGGACGGCGCAGCTCCTTGGCGGCGTTCTGCATGTCGCGGCGGGTGAGGTCGTTGCCCACCGCGTACCCCCAGACGTGCTCGAGCGCCCGGTCGGCCGAGATCTCGCGCCCGCCGGCGCCGATGGCGACCACCAGCTCGGCCTCGTAATGCAGGTTCTCGGTCTGCTGCGGATAGGAAATGGTCGCGCCGTCACCCACCACCGCATCGGCGGGCTTGGTAAAGAAGAACGGCGGCTCGCGGTCCGGGTCGCGCCCCATCTCGCGGGCATGGGCGGCGTAGTTGCGCCCGACGCAGAAGATGCGGCGGACCGGGAAGCGGTCTTCGCTGCCGGCGATGGCGATGGAAGGCGTCTCCATCGGGGGGATGACAAAGCTCATGCGAACTCCCGTGTCTCGTGCTGTCTCTTGAGGCTTACGCCCGGAGCCGCCCCCGATACCAGCCCCTTTCCCCGGCCCTCCAGATTGACAGGCAAGGCGAAGCGGCGCTTGATCCCGGCAACAGGAAAGGGCGGCGGCGGGCGACGCGCCGTGTAGAAAGGTGCAAGATGAAGAAGACAGTGGCAGTGATCGGCGCCGGCATCGTGGGGGTCTCGACCGCGATCTGGCTGCAGCGTGACGGGCATGACGTGATCCTGATCGACAAGGCCGGCCCCGGAGAAGGCACCAGCCACGGCAATGGCGGCGTGCTGGCCTCCTGCTCGGTGATGCCGGTGCCGGGGCCCGGGCTCTGGACCAAGGCGCCGAGGATGCTGCTCGATCCCAACCAGCCGCTCTTCATGAAATGGTCCTACCTGCCCAAGCTGGCACCATGGCTGATGAAATACATGCGTCATGCCAATGCCGACAGCGCCCGCAGGCGGGCCGCGGCGGCGACCTCGATCATCGGCGACAGCCTGTCGGATCACCTTGCCCTCGCCACCGGCACCGGGGCCGAGAAATGGGTCGTGCCCGGCGATTACGTCTTCATCTACAACACCCGCGCCGACTACGAGGCCGACTCTTTCGGCTTCTCGGTGCGCAAGGAAAACGGCTTCGAGTGGGAGCTGCTCGAGGATCAGGCGTTCCGGGACTATGACCCGATCTGGGGCCCGCAGATGACTTGCGCCGCCCGCTTCCCCGATCACGGCCGCATCAGTGATCCCGGCCAGTACGTCAAGGATCTCGCGGCCCACGTGCAGGCGCAGGGTGGCCGGCTGGTCATTGGCGAGGTGAGCGACATCGCCCGCGAGAAGGGCGTGGTCAGCGGCGTGCGGATCGGGGGCGAGACCATCGCCTGCGACGCAGCGGTGCTGACCACCGGCGTCTGGTCCGGCCCGCTCGCCGCCAAGCTCGGCGTCAAACCCCCGCTCGAGTCCGAGCGCGGCTACCATCTCGAGCTCTACGAGCCCTCGGTGATGCCGCGCTCGCCGGTGATGATCGCCTCGGGGAAGTTCGTCGCGACCCCGATGGACGGCCGGCTGCGGCTCGCCGGCATCGTCGAGCTTGGCGGGCTCGACCTGCCGCCGTCGCGCGCCCCCTTCGCGCTGCTCGAAAAGCAGATCCGCGCCGCCATCCCGGGTCTCACCTGGAAGAAGACCGTGGAATGGATGGGGCACCGCCCCTCGATGTCCGATTCCCTGCCGGTGATCGGGGAATCCCCTGTCGTGGGGGGCGCTTACATGGGTTTCGGCCACGATCATGTCGGTTTGACAGGCGGTCCCAAGACCGGACGCCTCCTCTCGCAGTTGATCTCGGGCCATACCCCGAACATCAACCTTGCGCCCTACGCCCCGGATCGGTTTCACTGAAGAGACATAAAAACATTAGAACACAAACAGCAGGGAGTCTGAAAATGAAGACCATCAACACATTGCTCGCCGCCACCGCGCTGGCCGGGATCGGCGCCGCGGCACAGGCCGAGAAGTGGGACATGCCGATGGCCTACGCGGCCACCAACTTCCATTCCGAGGTCGGCGCGGCCTTCGCCTCCTGCGTCACCGAGGGCACCGGCGGCGATCTCGAGATCGTCACCCACCCGTCGGGCTCGCTGTTCGGCGGAGCCGAGATCAAGCGCGCGGTGATGACGGGCCAGGCCAATATCGGCGAGCGCCTGCTCTCGGCGCACCAGAACGAGAACGCGCTCTACGGCGTCGACTCGATCCCCTTCCTCGTGTCCTCCTTCGACGATCACGAAGCGCTCTGGGAGATCGCGTCGCCCTACGTCGCCTCGGCGCTGGAGGAAGACAACCTGCATTACCTCTACTCGGTGCCGTGGCCGCCGCAGGGCCTCTACACCAACATGGCGATCGAGGACATCGAGGACCTCAAGGGCGTGAAGTTCCGCTCCTACTCCACCGCGACCGCGCGCATGGCCGAGCTGACCGGCATGCTGCCGGTGCAGGTCGAGGCCGCGGAGCTGAGCCAGGCGCTGGCCACAGGCGTGGCCGAGAGCTTCATCTCCTCGGGGGCCACCGGCTATGACCGCGGCGTCTGGGAGCACCTGTCGCATTTCTATGAGGTCGACGCATGGCTGCCGCGCAACGCGGTCTTCGTGAACCTCGACGCGTGGAATGATCTGCCGGACGAGTCCAAGGCGGTAATGGAGGACTGTGCCGCCACCGCCGCTGCCGACGGCCTCGCCAAGTCGAAGGACTACACCAGCTTCACGCTGGAAGAGCTGAAGAAGAACGGCATGACGGTCGAGCGGGCCTCCGAGCACCTGATGGGCCAGCTGCAGGAGCTTGGCGCCACCATGACCGATGACTGGCTCGAGGCGGCCGGCGAAGACGGTCAGGCCATCGTCAACGCCTACAAGGGCGAGTAAGCGCCCCGGCGCGACAGCACCGCTTAGATCACAGGCCCGCCACGGCGCGGGCCTGTGCTTTCCGGCCCCTACCCCGGGGCCATCCCGACAAGACAAGGCGCACCCCTGCCCCGGCAGGATAATAAGTGCCAGGACCAACAGTGAGGGACAGGACATGGCCGCCGCGAAGGCGCTCAGGCGCATACTCGACACGCTCTATTTCATCGGGGGCGTCATCGCCTCGCTCTTCCTGATCGCGATCCTCTCGATCATCGTGCTGCAGATGCTGGCGCGCTGGAACGGGCAGGTGTTTCCCGGCGCCACCTCCTATGCCGGCTACTGCATGGCGGCGGCGTCGTTCTTCGCCTTCGCCTACGCGCTCAACCACGGCGCCCATATCCGGGTGTCGCTGTTCCTCACCGCACTCGGGCGGTTCCGCTGGTGGGGAGAGCTCTGGTGCTTCGGCATCGGCACCGCGATCTCGACTTGGTTCGCGTGGTACGCCATCCGAGGCAACCAGATCTCGCACCGCTGGAACGAGCTCAGCCAGGGGCTCGACGCCACCCCGATCTGGATCCCGCAGCTCTCGATGTCGATCGGCACGGTGCTGCTGGCCATCGCCTTCTGGGATCACCTCGTGCGGCTGATCTTCACCGGATCGCACGGCATCACCACCGATCTCGTCGATCAGAGCCAGGGAGAGTGACATGGAGCAGATGATCCCCATCGCCATCTTCCTCTTCGTGCTGTTCCTGCTTCTGGGCTCCGGGGTCTGGGTTGGCCTCGCGCTCATGGGCGTGGCCTATGTCGGCATGGAGCTCTTCACCTCGCGGCCCGCGGGCGACGCCATGATCACCAAGGTCTGGGCCTCGTCCTCGAGCTGGACACTCACCGCGCTGCCGCTGTTCATCTGGATGGGCGAGATCCTGTATCGGACGCGATTGTCCGAGGACATGTTCCGCGGCCTAAGCCCCTGGATGGCGCGCCTTCCGGGCGGGCTCGTACACACCAACATCGTCGGTTGCACCGTCTTTGCCGCGGTCTCGGGCTCGTCGGCGGCGACGCTGACCACGGTGGGCAAGATGTCGATCCCCGAGCTGCGCAAGCGCAACTACCCCGAGACCATGGTGATCGGCACGCTGGCCGGCGCCGCCACGCTCGGGCTGATGATCCCGCCCTCGCTGACGCTCATCGTCTACGGCGTCACGATCAACGAGAGCGTCACCAAGCTCTTCATGGCGGGCGTTTTCCCCGGTCTTGTGCTTGCGCTGATGTTCATGGGCTACGTGGCGGTGATGTCCTTCGTCTCGAAGGGCTTCAATCCCGACCCCGAGCCGAAGATGAGCGTCATGGAGAAGCTCAAGAACTCGCGCTTCCTGATCCCGGTGATCTGCCTGATCCTGGTGGTGATCGGCTCCATGTACATGGGCATCGCCACCGCCACGGAGGCCGCCGCCTTCGGCGTCATCGGCTCGCTGATCCTCGCCGCAACGCAAGGCTCGCTGAGCTGGTCGAGCTTCAGCGAGAGCCTGATGGGCGCGGTGCGCACCTCGGCGATGATCTCGCTGATCCTCGCCGGGGCCTCGTTCCTGTCGCTGTCGATGGGCTTCACCGGCATCCCGCGCGGCCTTGCCGACCTGATCGCCAGCTGGGAGCTGTCGCGCTTCGAGCTGCTGATGGCGCTCCTCGTGTTCTACATCATCCTCGGCATGTTCCTCGACGGGATCTCGTCGGTGGTGCTGACCATGGCCGTGGTCGAGCCGATGATCCGGGCGCAGGGCATCGACATCATCTGGTTCGGCATCTTCATCGTCGTGGTGGTCGAGATGGCGCAGATCACCCCGCCGATCGGTTTCAACCTCTTCGTGCTGCAGGGCATGACCGGGCACGAGATGAACTTCATCGCCAAGGCGGCGATCCCGATGTTCCTGATCATGGTGGTGATGGTCTTCGTGCTGATCGCCTTCCCCGAGCTGGCCACCTGGCTGCCGGACAACATCCGCAAAGGACCCGCCGGCTGAACGGCGCGCCCAAGAATTTTAGCTAAAATTCTTGCCCCCAAGATTTTTCGTACGAAAAATCTTGGGGCTCATCCCTCGGGCGGCCAGTGCGGCAGGAAGCTGTCCTTCTCGGTCGCGATGAACTGCCAGACCGTGCGCGCCGCCCCGCTGAGTGGCGTCTCTGCCGGATGCAGCAGGAACCAGTGCCGCATGATCGGCAGCCCCGGCAGGTCCAGCGTCACCAGCCGTCCGCTGCGCAGCTCCTCCACCACCGTGTGATACGAGATCAGCGCCACCCCCAACCCGGCGATCACCGCCTGCTTGATGGTCTCGTTGGTGCCCATCTCGGCGCGCTCATAGGTCTTGCCCTCTCCGATCCGGTCGAGAAAGCGCGTGGCCAGGATGCGTGTGCCTGACCCCTGCTCGCGCATCAGGATGGTCTCCCGCAGGAGCTCGTCCGGGGTGATCTCGGCCGCGCCCACCAGCGGATGATCCGGCGGCGCGATCAGCACATGCGGGTGATCCCCGAGCGACAGCGCATCGAGCACCGGCTCGCGCGGGGGGCGGCCCATGATCGCCAGGTCGAGTGCCCCGTCCTGCAGCGCGCCGATGATGGCGTCGCGGTTGCCGATCTGAAGCAGCACCTCGATCTCCGGGCAGGCCTTGCGCAGTCGCGCCACGATGGCCGGCGCGAAATACTTCCCTGTCGAGACCACGCCCAGCACCACCGTCCCGGCCATGCCCTTCTGCAGCGCATCGATTCGGCGCAGGGCGAGCCGGAACCCCGCATCGGCCCGCTCATGGGCGAGCAAGAGCGCCTCGCCTTCGGGGGTTGCGGCGAACGGGCCGGCCCCGTCCCGCGACAGCATGGCACAGCCAAAGGTCTGCTCCAGCGCCTTGAGCTGGCTGTGAACCGCCGGGGCGCTGAGCCCCAACTCCTCCGCCGCGCGGGAAATTGAGCCTGTCCGATCAACGGCTTCCAAGGCGCGGAGCTGTTTGAAGGTCAGCGAGGCCAATCTGCGCATTCAAGTTTTCCTAAAACAAGATCAGAAGTTTTAAATTTTCTAACAAGCGCCAATCGGGAAGATCAAGTCTCAGTCACCCGTCGAGGAGGAGGAGGCCTTGATGACCGACCGCAACCCCTATTCCGCCGATGCGCCAATCCCGGCCCGTCTGCGCCCCGCCATGGAAGCCATCGGCCGGGTCGGCCGCGATCTCGCCCGGCACATCGCCCGCGGCCCACTCGCCGGCCAGCTGGCCGCCGCCGTGGGCGACAATGCCGATGGTGACGAGCAGAAGGCGCTCGACGTCATGGCCGATACCGCCTTTGCCGCCGCCCTGCGCGGGACCGGCATCCGCTGGTACGCCTCGGAAGAGCAGGACCGCGTCATCGAGCTCGACCCCGCCGGTCGTCTGGCGCTGGCCATCGACCCGCTCGACGGCTCGTCCAACATCGAAACCAACGTCTCGATCGGCACGATCTTCTCGATCCGCGAGGCCGGCGAGGCGGGCGAGCCCAGCTTCCTGCGCCCGGGCCACGAGCAGATCGCAGCGGGCTACATCATCTATGGCCCGCAATGCATGATGGTGGTGACCTTCGGCGACGGTGTGCAGGACTACGTGCTCGACCTCGAGACCGGGCTCTTCACCTTGGTCAACAGCCGGCTGACCATTCCCGAGGAAAGCGCCGAATTCGCGATCAACGCCTCGAATTACCGCCACTGGGCAAGGCCCGTGCGCGCCTATATCGACGACTGCCTCGCCGGCAGTGAGGGGCCGCGCGCCAAGAACTTCAACATGCGCTGGATCGCCTCGCTTGTGGCCGAAACCCACCGCATCCTCGTGCGCGGCGGGCTGTTCCTCTACCCCCGCGATGACCGCCCGGGCTATGCCGATGGCCGGCTGCGCATGGTCTACGAATGCGCCCCGATCGCGATGCTGATCGAGCAGGCGCAGGGCCGCGCCACCGACGCCACCACCCGCATCCTCGACAAGGTGCCCGCGAGCCTCCACGCCCGCACGCCCTTCGTCTTCGGTTCGACCACCAAGGTCGACCGCGTCACCGCCTATCACGACCTGCCCGAGCAGGAAGTCTCCGCCCTCTTCGGTCACCGCGGCCTGTTCCGCGTCTGAGACCCGTCAGGAAAGTTCCATGAGCAAGAAGCATCCCATCATCTCGGTCACCGGCTCCTCGGGCGCCGGCACCACCACGGTCAAGGCGACCTTCGACCAGATCTTCCGCCGCGAGGGCATCAGCGCGGTGTCGATCGAGGGCGACGCCTTCCACCGCTACAACCGCGCCGACATGAAGGCCGAGCTCGAGAGCCGAAAGGCCGCCGGCGACGAGACCTTCTCGCATTTCTCCTATGACGCCAACGAGCTCGGCGAACTCGAAAGCATCTTCCGCACCTATGGCGAGACCGGCAGCGGCCGCACTCGCCACTACATCCACGACGAGAAAGAAGCCGAGCGCCACGACACACCGCCGGGCCATTTCACGGACTGGAAGCCGTTTGCCGACGGCAGCGACCTGCTGTTCTACGAGGGCCTGCACGGCGCGGTGAAGAACGACGAGGTAAATCTCTCGGCGCTGGCCGATCTCAAGATCGGCGTGGTGCCGGTGATCAATCTCGAGTGGATCCAGAAGATCCACCGCGACAAGGCCAGCCGCGGCTACACCACCGAGGCGGTGACCGACACCATCCTGCGCCGGATGCACGCCTATGTGCACTGCATCTGCCCGCAATTCGTCGAGACGGACGTGAACTTCCAGCGCGTGCCGGTGGTCGATACGTCCGACCCGTTCATCGCCCGCTGGATCCCCACCGCCGACGAGAGCCTCGTGGTGATCCGCTTCAAGAACCCGAGGGGGATCGATTTCCCCTACCTGACCTCGATGATCCAGAACTCGTGGATGAGCCGGGCCAACTCGATCGTCATCCCGGGTGGCAAGATGGATCTCGCCATGCAGCTGATCTTCACCCCGATGGTCCAGCGCCTCGTCCATGAATCCAAGCGTGCCTGAAGGAGCCCGTCCGATGACCATTCAGCAAGCGATCCCGACCACCACCGAAGACCTCATGGCCAACGCCATCCGTGCCCTCGCGATGGACGCGGTGCAGGCGGCGAACTCGGGCCATCCCGGTGCGCCGATGGGCATGGCCGACGTGGCCACCGTGCTGTTCAACCGCTTCATGACCGTCGATCCCAGGGACCACAGCTGGCCCGACCGCGACCGCTTCGTGATGAGCGCCGGGCATGGCTCGATGCTGGTCTACGCGATCAACCACCTGCTGGGCTATGACGACATGCCCATCGAGCAGCTCAAGCGCTTCCGCCAGCTTGGCAGCCGCACCGCCGGGCACCCGGAATACGGCCATGCCAAGGGCATCGAGACCACCACCGGCCCGCTCGGTCAGGGCATCTCGACCGCGGTGGGCATGGCGCTGGCCGAGCGCATGATGAATGCCCGGTTCGGCTCTGATCTGGTCGATCATTTCACCTATGTCATCGCCGGCGACGGCTGCCTGATGGAAGGCATCAGCCACGAGGCCATCGACCTCGCCGGACACCTGACCCTCTCCCGCCTGATCGTCCTCTGGGACGACAACGGGATCACCATCGACGGGGGCACCGACCTCTCGACCTCCACTGACCAGACGGCGCGCTTCGCGGCCGCCGGATGGCACGTTGTCTCCGTCGATGGCCATGACAAGGAGGCGGTCGCCGCCGCCATCGAGACGGCCCGCAGCGACCCGCGCCCCTCGATGATCGCCTGCAAGACGATCATCGGCTACGGCGCGCCCACCATGCAGGGCAGCCACAGCGTGCACGGCTCGCCACTTGGGCCCGACGAGATCGCCGCCACCCGCGAGGCGCTCGGCTGGCCGCATGCGCCGTTCGAGATCCCCGCCGAGGTGCGTGACGGCTGGCGCGCCGTGGCCGCGCGCGGCGCCTCATCCCGCGCCGCATGGAGCCGCCGCCTCTTCGACAGCCCCAACGCCGACGCCTTCCGCGCCGCCCATGGCCCGGCGGACAAGGCGGCACTCGAGGCGGCGATCTGCGCCTACAAGCACCGGCTCTCGTCCGACGCCCCCAAACTCGCGACCCGCAAGGCCAGCGAGATGGCGCTCGAGGTGGTCAACGGCACGCTCCCGAATACCGTGGGCGGCTCCGCCGACCTCACCGGCTCGAACAATACCAGGACCAAGGGCCAGAGCCCCGTCAAACCGGGCGACTATGCCGGCAGCTACATTCATTACGGCATCCGCGAGCATGGCATGGCGGCGGCGATGAACGGCCTCGCGCTGCATGGCGGGCTCAAGCCCTATGGCGGCACCTTTCTCGCCTTCGCCGATTATTGCCGGCCCGCGATGCGGCTGTCGTCGCTGATGGGCGTGCCGGTGGTCTACGTCATGACCCATGACAGCATCGGCCTCGGCGAGGATGGCCCGACGCATCAGCCGGTCGAGACCATCGCCTCGCTGCGCGCCATGCCCAACCACCTCGTCTTCCGCCCCGCCGACGCGGTCGAAACCGCCGAGGCCTGGCAGATCGCCATGACCGAGACCCGTCGCCCGAGCACGCTGGCGCTGTCGCGTCAGGGCCTGCCCACGGTACGTACCCGCCACACCGACGCCAACCTCACCGCCAGCGGCGCCTACGTGCTCCGCGACCCGGGAAAGCGCGACGTGACGCTGATCGCCACCGGCTCCGAGGTCGAGATCGCGCTCGACGCCGCCGATCTGCTGGAGGCCGAGGGCATTCGGGCCGCGGTGGTCTCGGCCCCATGTTTCGAGCTCTTTGCCGAAGCGCGGCCCGAGACCCGCGCCGCGGTGCTGGGAGAGGCCCCGCGCATCGGCATCGAGGCCGCGATCCGGCAGGGCTGGGACCTGATGCTGCGCCCCGAGGACGGCTTCGTCGGCATGACCGGCTTTGGTGCCTCGGCCCCGGCAAGTGAGCTCTACCGCCATTTCGGCATCACCGCAGAGGCCGTCGCCGGCCTCGCCAAAGACCTGAAATAAAAGACAAAGGGACATCAATGACTGTCACGGTTGCGATAAACGGCTTCGGCCGTATCGGGCGAAATGTGCTCCGCGCCATCGCGGAATCGGGCCGCACCGATATCGAGGTGATCGCCATCAACGATCTCGGTCCGGTCGAGACCAACGCCCACCTGCTGCGCTACGACAGCGTGCACGGGCGCTTCCCCGGCGAGGTCACGGTCTCGGGCAACAGCATCGATCTGGGCCGCGGCCCGATCATGGTGACCGCCGAGCGCGATCCCGCCGCCCTGCCCTGGGGCGATGTCGATATCGCGCTGGAATGCACCGGCATCTTCACCGCCCGCGACAAGGCGGCGCTGCACCTGAAGAACGGCTCCAAGCGGGTGCTCGTCTCGGCTCCGGCGGCGGGCGCCGACAAGACCATCGTCTACGGCGTCAACCACGACACGCTGGGCTCGGACGACCTCGTGGTCTCGAACGCGTCCTGCACCACCAACTGCCTGTCTCCGGTCGCCAAGGCCCTGAACGACGCCATCGGCATCGAGAAGGGGTTCATGACCACGATCCACAGCTACACCGGCGACCAGCCGACGCTCGACACCATGCATTCCGATCTCTACCGCGCCCGCGCCGCGGCGCAGTCGATGATCCCCACCTCCACCGGTGCCGCCAAGGCGGTGGGGCTCGTGCTGCCCGAGTTGAACGGACGGCTCGACGGCGTCGCGATCCGCGTACCAACGCCGAACGTCTCGGTGGTGGACCTCGTCTTCGAGGCGGCAAGGGATACCTCGGTCGACGAGGTCAACGCCGCGATCCGCACCGCCGCGGACGGGCCGCTCAAGGGCATCCTCGGCTACACCGACGCCCCCAACGTCTCGATCGACTTCAACCACAACCCGCATTCCTCGGTCTTCCACATGGACCAGACCAAGGTGATGGACGGCCGCATGGTCCGCATCCTGACCTGGTACGACAACGAGTGGGGCTTTTCGAACCGAATGGCCGATACCGCCGTGGCGATGGGAGGGCTGCTGTGATGCGCGTCACCCCGATCACCGAGGCGGAGGTCGCGGGCCAGCGCCTGCTGGTGCGCGCCGACCTGAACGTGCCTGTGGAGGGCGGCCGGGTTTCGGATGCCACCCGCATCACCCGCTTTGCCGAGGGCATGAAACCGCTGCTGGCCAAGGGGGCCCGGCTGGTCATCCTGACCCATTTCGGCCGGCCCAAGCCCAACGAGCTCGACCCGTCCTTCTCGGTCGACAAGCTGCGCCCGGCGCTTTCCGAGGCGCTCGGCGTGCCGGTGCGGTTCTCCGACAACTGCGCCACCGACAGCGCCGTTCTGCTGTCGCAGCAGCTGCGCGACGGCGAGGTGCTGCTCTGCGAGAACCTGCGCTACAACCCCGGCGAAACGACCAACGATCCCGCCTTCGCGGCAGAGCTGGCGCGGCTTGGCGATCTTTACGTCAACGACGCCTTCTCCTGCGCCCACCGGGCACATGCCTCCACCGCCGCTGTCGCCGGGCACTTGCCCGCCTATGCCGGCCCCTTGCTGGTCGAGGAGATGACCGCGCTGACGCAGGCGCTCGAGGCGCCCGAGCGCCCATCGGTGGCACTGGTCGGCGGGGCCAAGGTCTCGACCAAGATCTCGGTGCTGGAGAACCTCGTCGGCAAGCTCGACGCGGTGATCATCGGCGGCGGCATGGCCAACACCTTCCTCTATGCCCGCGGCTACCGGATGGGGACATCGCTGCACGAGGCCGATCAGGTCGCCACGGTGCGCCAGATCGAGACACTGGCCGAGGCCGCGGGCTGCGAGATCCTGCTGCCCGAGGACGTGGTCGTCGCCCGCGAATTCGCCGCCGGCGCCCCCTGCGAGACGGTGCCCGCCGACCAGTGCCCCGCCGACGCGATGATACTCGATGCCGGGCCGCAATCAGCCGAGGCCTTCATGGCGCGGCTGAACCACGCTCACACCATCCTCTGGAACGGCCCGCTGGGCGCGTTCGAGATCCCGCCCTTCGACGCCGCCACCGTGGCGGTGGCCCGCAAGGCGGCCAAGCTCAGCTTTGAGAGCCGCGCCGTCACCGTGGCGGGCGGCGGCGACACCGTCGCGGCGCTCAACGCCGCCGGGGTCACCGGCGACTTCACCTATGTCTCCACCGCCGGTGGGGCATTCCTGGAATGGCTGGAAGGCAAGACGCTGCCCGGCATCGCGGCGCTTTGCGCGCCCAAGCAAGCGGCCTGAGGGAGGACCGACCATGGCACTGATAACGCTGAGACAATTACTGGATCACGCGGCCGAGAACGGCTACGGCGTGCCCGCCTTCAACATCAACAACATGGAGCAGGGCCTCGCGATCATGGAGGCGGCCGAGGCCTGCGACGCCCCGGTCATCCTGCAGGCCTCGCGCGGGGCCCGGAAATACGCCGGCGACATCATGCTGCGCCACATGGTGCAGGCGCTGGCCGAGATGTTCCCCTCGAACCACATCGTGATGCATCAGGATCACGGCAACAACGACGCCACCTGCCTTTCGGCGATCCGGCACGGCTTTACCAGCGTGATGATGGACGGCTCGCTCGAGGAGGACATGAAGTCCCCGGCCTCCTACGCGTACAATGTCGAGATCACCCGCCGCGTCACCACCGCCGCCCACGCGGTCGGTGCCTCGGTCGAGGGTGAGCTGGGTGTTCTGGGCTCGCTGGAAACCGGCGAGGCCGCGGCCGAGGACGGCTCCGGCGCCGAGGGCAAGCTCAGCCACGACCAGCTGCTGACTGATCCCGATCAGGCGGTCGAGTTCGTCATGGCGACCAAGTGCGATGCGCTTGCCATCGCCTGCGGCACCTCGCACGGCGCCTACAAGTTCACCCGCAAGCCCGACGGCGACATCCTGTCGATGGAGACCATTCGCCGGATCAACGAGAAGCTGCCGAACACGCACCTGGTGATGCACGGCTCGAGCTCGGTGCCGCAGGCGCTGCAGGACCTGATCAACGCCAATGGCGGGCACATGCCGCAAACCTACGGCGTCCCGGTCGAGGAGATCGAGCGCGGCATCCGCATGGGCGTGCGCAAGGTGAACATCGACACCGACTGCCGCATGGCGATGACCGGCCAGTACCGCCGCATCGCGCAGGAAAAGCCCGAGGAGTTCGACCCGCGCAAATTCAACGCGCCGGCGATGGAGGAGCTGCGCGCGCTCTGCCGCGACCGGTTCGAGCGCTTCGGCACCGCCGGGCAGGCCTCCAAGATCCGCCCCGTCTCGCTCGACGACATGGCGGGCCGCTACGCCAGCGGCGCGCTCGACCCGCAGATTGCCGCGGCCAACGCCGCCTGACGCCACCCGAAAGACGCATCCAGAGGAGGAGAAAACCATGCTGGACGATGCCAAGACCGTGACCGACGCCAAGAAACGCTACAGCGCGGGCGTGATGAAATATGCCCAGATGGGCTATTGGGAGCCGGACTACACCCCCAAGGACACCGACATCATCGCGCTGTTCCGCATCACCCCGCAGGATGGCGTGGATGCGGTCGAGGCCGCCGCCGCGGTGGCTGGCGAAAGCTCCACCGCCACCTGGACGGTGGTCTGGACCGACCGGCTCACCGCCTGCGACAAGTACCGCGCCAAGGCCTACCGGGTCGATCCGGTGCCCAACAGCGAGGGCGAGTTCTTCGCCTACATCGCTTATGATCTCGACCTGTTCGAGGGCGGCTCGATCGCCAACCTGACGGCCTCGATCATCGGCAACGTCTTCGGCTTCAAGCCGCTCAAGGCGCTGCGCCTCGAGGACATGCGCCTGCCCACCGCCTACGTGAAGACCTTCCAGGGCCCGGCCACCGGCATCGTGGTCGAACGCGAGCGGCTCAACGTCTATGGACGGCCGCTGCTCGGCGCCACCGTGAAGCCCAAGCTCGGCCTCTCGGGGCGCAATTACGGCCGGGTGGTCTATGAGGCGCTCAAGGGCGGGCTCGATTTCACCAAGGATGACGAGAACATCAACAGCCAGCCCTTCATGCACTGGCGTGACCGGTTCCTCTACTGCATGGAGGCGGTGAACCGCGCCTCCGCCGCCACCGGCGAGGTCAAGGGCACCTATCTCAACATCACCGCCGGCACGATGGAAGAGATGTACGAGCGCGCCGAGTTCGCCAAGAGCCTTGGCAGCGTCATCGTGATGATCGACCTGGTGATCGGCTACACCGCGATCCAGTCGATGGCCAAGTGGGCCCGTGACAACGACATGATCCTGCACCTGCACCGCGCCGGACACTCGACCTACACCCGCCAGCGCTCGCACGGGGTGTCGTTCCGGGTCATCGCCAAGTGGATGCGGCTTGCGGGCGTCGACCACCTGCACGCGGGCACCGTCGTCGGCAAGCTCGAGGGCGATCCGGCCACCACCAAGGGCTACTACGACATCTTCCGCGAGGAACATAACCCGATGGCGCTGGAGAACGGCATCTTCTTCGACCAGGACTGGGCGTCGCTCAACAAGATGATGCCGGTGGCCTCGGGCGGCATCCATGCCGGTCAGATGCATCAGCTCCTGACCTATCTCGGCGAGGACGTGGTGCTGCAGTTCGGCGGCGGCACCATCGGCCACCCGCACGGCATCCAGGCCGGCGCCACCGCGAACCGGGTGGCGCTCGAGGCGATGGTCTTCGCCCGCAATGCCGGACGCGACATCTGGAACGAGGGCGAGGACATCCTGCGCGACGCGGCCCGCACCTGCACGCCGCTGAAGCAGGCGCTCGACACCTGGAAGGACGTCACCTTCGACTACGCCTCGACCGACGCGCCGGACTTCGCCCCGACGCCGGACGTCTCGATGTGAGCCCGTGCGGGGGCGCAGCCGCGCCCCCTCCCCTTAACGTTTCACGGGCATCAGCCCGACCCTCTGAAAGGACATGACATGCGACTGAGACAGGGCCAGTTCAGCTTTCTCCCCGACCTCACCGACGACGACATCCGCACCCAGGCGCAATACGCCATCGACAATGGCTGGGCGGTGTCGGTGGAATACACCGACGATCCCCACCCGCGGAACAGCTACTGGGAGATGTGGGGCCACCCGATGTTCGACAATCCCGACGCCGCGGCGGTGGTCTACGAGGTCAACGAGTGCCGCAAGGAGCACGGCTCGAAATACATCCGCGTGCTGGCCTTCGATGCCAGCGCCGGCTGGGAATCGATCCGCATGAGCTTCATCGTCAACCGCCCCGCCGAGGAGCCGGGCTTCCGCGTGGTGCGGCAGGAGGCCGAGGGCCGCAAGATCCGCTACACCATCGAGAGCTACGCCGTGCGCGAGCCCGAGGGCGCGCGCTACGCCTGAGCCGCTTGCGGGACGACAGACGCCGGACCGGGGGGCTTTGCGCCCCCCGGACCCCCCGCAGGATATTTTCAGCCAGAAGAAGACAGGGGATCCGCCCATGAATGCCGAGACCAAGGAGATGACACCCTCGAGCGTGGACCTGGCCGCCTCCTACGAGGAGTCGGGCGTGAAGGATATCTTGCGCGAACTCGACGAGACGTTGATCGGGCTCGCCCCGGTCAAGCAACGCATCAAGGAGACGGCGGCGCTCTTGCTGGTCGACAAGGCGCGGCGCGAGATGGGGCTGGCGACCGAGACGCCCACGCTTCACATGAGCTTCACCGGCAATCCCGGCACCGGCAAGACCACGGTGGCGCTGAAGATCGCCGACCTGCTGCACCGGCTGGGATACGTGCGGAAGGGGCACCTCGTGACGGTGACGCGCGACGATCTGGTGGGGCAGTATATCGGCCACACCGCGCCCAAGACCAAGGAGGTGCTGAAGAAAGCGATGGGCGGCGTGCTGTTCATCGACGAGGCCTATTATCTCTACCGGCCCGAGAACGAGCGCGATTACGGCCAGGAGGCGATCGAGATCCTCTTGCAGGTGATGGAGAACAACCGCGACGATCTCGTGGTGGTTCTGGCGGGCTATGCCGACCGGATGGATCGGTTCTTCGAATCGAACCCGGGCTTCCGCTCGCGCATCGCGCATCACATCGAGTTTCCCGATTACAGCGATGACGAGCTCGAGAGCATCGCCGAGATCATGCTGGCGGAGCAGAATTACGTCTTTGACGAGGGTGGCAAGCGTGCGATGGAGGAGTATATCGGGCAGCGACGCGCGCAGCCGCACTTCGCCAATGCGCGCTCGATCCGCAATGCGCTCGACCGGGCGCGGCTGCGGCAGGCCAACCGGCTGTTCGAGACCTCGGACGGCCCGCTCGACGCCACGGCGCTGAGCACCATCACGGAGGCGGACATCCGCGCCAGCCGCGTCTTCCGGGGCGGGCTCGACGTGGACCGCGCGCAAAGGGAGACATGCGCATGAGCTTCGACCGTTCGATCAAGATCGCCCCGTCGATCCTGTCGGCAGATTTCGCCAATTTCGGTGCCGAGATCCAGGCCATCGAGGCGCAGGGCGCCGACTGGGTGCACGTGGACGTCATGGACGGGCATTTCGTGCCCAACCTGACCTTCGGCCCGCCTGCGGTGAAGGCGTTCCGCCCGCATGTGAAGACTTTCATGGACGTGCACCTGATGATCGCACCGGTGGATCCCTATATCGAGGCCTATGCCGAGGCCGGTGCCGACATGATCACCGCACATGTCGAGGCCGGCCCGCACATCCACCGCACCCTGCAGGCGATCCGCGCGCAGGGCGTGAAGGCCGGCGTGGTGCTCAACCCCGGCACCCCGGCCGAAGCCGTGGCCGACGTGCTCGACCTCTGCGACATGGTGCTGATCATGACGGTGAACCCCGGCTTCGGCGGGCAGAAGTTCATCCATTCCGGCGTCGAGAAGACCCGCAAGATCCGCCAGATGATCGGCGACCGCCCGATTCACATCCAGATCGACGGCGGCATCACGCCCGAGACCGCGCCGCTGGTGGTCGAGGCCGGGGCCGACGTGCTGGTCGCGGGCTCTGCCGTGTTCAAGGGCGGCTCGGTCGACACGCCCGAGGTCTACGGCCAGAACATGCGTGCCATCCGCGAGGCCGCCGAGGGCGCCCGCGTGAAGGCGGCCTGAGCCATGCCGGTCGTCCCGCCCGTCTGCGATTTCGGCCGCCCCGCCCCCGGCTTCTCGCTGCCGGGTACGGACGGCCGGAGCCACACGTTCCGCGACGTCGCCGGGCCGAAGGGCACGCTGGTGATGTTCATCTGCAACCACTGCCCCTACGTGCTCGCCGTGCTCGACCGGATCATCCGCGATGCCCGCGACCTGCAGGCGATGGGCATCGGCGTGGTGGCGATCAGCGCCAACGATGCCGAGGCCTATCCGCAGGACAGCTTCGAGAACATGAAGGCGATGGCGGCGGAGAAGGACTTTCCCTTCCCCTATCTCTACGACGAGGGACAGGGCGTCGCCCACGCATACGATGCCGCCTGCACGCCGGATTTCTTCGGCTACGACGCATCGGGCGGGCTGCAATATCGCGGCCGGCTCGACGCCTCGCGCCGGGAGGCGGGCCCCGCCGACCTGCGCCGAGACCTCTATGAAGCGATGAAACAGGTCGCCGAGACCGGGCATGGCCCGAAGGAACAGATCCCCTCGATGGGCTGTTCGATCAAGTGGAAGCCCGCCTGAGACGCGAGCCCACCCTGCCCCAAAGCCACGAAGGACCGCCCATGACCGCTCCCCGGACCGCCCTCGTCTTCGACCTCGACGGCACACTGATCGACAGCGCCCCCGACCTGCACCTTGCCGCAAATCTCGTGCTGCGCGACGAGGGCCTGCCCGAGATCACCTTCGCGCAGGCGCGCAGCTTCATCGGCAAGGGTGCTGCCAATCTCATCAGCCGCGTGATGACGGCGGTCGGGCTGGGCGATGACCCGGACGAACACGCCCGCCTGCTGGCCAAGTTCATGGAGCATTACGAGGGCGAGCCCGCCAACACGGTGCTCTATCCCGGCGTGGTCGACGCGCTGGCCCGGCTCGAGGCGGCGGGTCACCCGATGGGGCTTTGCACCAACAAGCCGGGCGAGCCCACGCGCATCGCATTGCGGCATTTCGGGCTCGATCGCTTCATGCAGGCGGTTGCAAGCGCCGACACGTTGCCCGAGCGCAAGCCCGACCCGGCGCCCTTGCACCACGTGGCGCGCGCCCTCGGCGACGGCACGGCGCTCTACATCGGCGACAGCGAGGTCGATGCCGAGACCGCCCGGCGCGCCGGCCTGCCCTTCGCGCTCTATACCGAGGGCTACCGCAAGACGCCGATCTCGGAGCTCTACCACACCTACATCTTCGACCATTTCGACCAACTGCCGGATCTTGTTGCCCGCCACGGCGCCTCGGTCGAGGCATGAGCACGCCGCTCCGGGCGCTGATCTTCGACGTCGACGGCACGCTGTCCGAGACCGAGGAGGCACACCGGATGGCCTTCAACGACAGTTTCGACCACGCGGGTCTTGGCTGGCACTGGAGCCGAGAGGACTATCGCCGGCTGTTGAAGACCACCGGCGGCAAGGAGCGGATTCGGGCGTTTCTCGCCGAAAGCGGGAAGAGCGATGCGGGGCTGGACATCGCGGCGCTCCATGCCGCGAAGACGCGCCGCTACGTCGAGATCCTAGAAAACGGCGGGCTGGCCCTGCGGGAGGGGGTCGAGGCGCTGATGGTGGCGGCACGCGGGGCCGGGATGCGGCTCGCCATCGCCACCACCACCAGCCGGCCCAATGTCGAGGCGCTCTGCCGCTGCTGCTGGGGCAAACCTGCGGCGGAGCTCTTCGACGTGATCGCGGCGGGCGACGAGGTGGCGACGAAGAAGCCGGCGCCGGATGTCTACGCGCTCGCGCTGGAGCGGTTGGGATTGCCGTCAGGCGAGGTTCTGGCGCTGGAGGACAGCCGCAACGGCGTGCTCTCGGCGCAGCGCGCGGGGATTGCAGTGCTGGTGACGCCTTCGGTCTATACCGCAGGCGAGGATTTCGCCGGCGCCGAGATCGTCGCCTCGCTGGCCCCGGGTGAGCTGCCGTCGCGGATCCGCGACGCGCTCTCCGTGGGGGCCTGACGCCCCTCCCGATATGCCCTCAGCCGGCGGGTTTGACCGCCACGAGGTCGATCAGCGCAGACACCCCCTTGTGCCCGTGACCCTCGTCAAGCTCTGCCTCGTAGCTTTCCAGCACCCGGATTTCGAGCCCGGCGAAGGCCTCGCGCAGCAGCGCTTCGGTATAGAGGTTCTCAAGCGCCTTCGGCCCGCCGGTGCCATGGTCGAGCTGCTTCGGCGTATAGCCGTGCAGCATCAGCACGCCGCCAGGCCGCAGCACCCGCACCATGCGCCCGAAGAGTCGCGCCCGCGCCTCGGGACCGACGAACTGGATGAACACGCCGAGCACGAGATCATAGGCGGCCTCGGGCCAATCCCACGCCTCGAGATCGGCGACCTGATAGTCGACCTCGACCCCGGCCTCCTGCGCCAGTTTGCGTGCCTTGGCGATCGCCGAGGGCGCGCCGTCCCATGCGGTGACCGAAAGCCCCTTCTGCGCGAGGAAGACCGAGTTGCGCCCCTCTCCATCGGCCACCGACAGCGCGCTTGCACCGGGCGTCAGCCACTCCGCGTGTGCGAGCAGGAACGCCGCCGGGGCGCGACCAAAGACGTAGTCCTCGGTGTTGAAGCGCTCTTCCCACATTCTGACGTCTCCCTGCTGACCTGCCGGAATGGTAGCCGGCCGCCGCGCCCTTGCAAGCGCGGGGCTGTAACCTTCCCCACCGGAAAGTCATTTGACGCCAGCCGCACGCCATTGCCATAAGCTCTGAAAAATTTGGCAAAACACTGCACTTACCCGGGAGGATCCCAGATGAAACCCATGCTAGCCGCCGCAGCCCTCGCGGCCGCGCTCGCCATGCCGGCCCTGGCCGATCCCGATCCCGCCGACTGGGATGCGGTGACCGCCGAGGCGCAGGGCCAGACCGTCTACTGGAACGCCTGGGGCGGCTCGGACGTGATCAACGACTTCATCACCTGGATCGGCGAGCAGGCCGCCGAGCAGGGCGTGACGCTTGAGCATGTGAAGCTCACCGACACGGCCGAGGCGGTGAGCCGGGTGCTGGCCGAGAAGACCGCCGGCAAGGACGAGGGCGGCGCGATCGATCTCATCTGGATCAATGGCGAGAACTTCGCCTCGATGAAGGAGCAGGACCTGCTGTTCGGGCCCTGGGCCGAGGCGCTGCCCAACCGCGCCCTGACCGATCCCCAGAACAGCGCCCTGAGCGCCGACTTCACCGTTCCGACCGATGGCATGGAAAGCCCTTGGGGTATGGCGCAGCTGGTGTTCTTCCACGACAGCGCCCGCCTGCCCGAGCCGCCGCGCACCATGCCCACGCTGCTGGCCTGGGCGCAGGCCAATCCCGGCCGCTTCACCTTTCCGCAGCCCCCCGATTTCCTCGGCGCAACCTTCCTGAAACAGGCGCTGATCGAGTTCTCGCCAGACATGATGGCGCTTGAGGGCCCGGTGGAAGATGCCGATTACGAGGCCACCACCGCGCCGCTCTGGGCCTTCATGGACGAGTTGACGCCGAACCTTTGGCGGCAGGGCCGCGCCTATCCGCAGAACGGCGCGCGGCTGGTGCAGCTTATGGCCGACAACGAGATCGACATCGGCTTCGACTTCAATCCCAACGCCGCCTCCAACGCCATCGCCAACGGCCAGCTGCCCGACAGCGTGCGCAGCCACGTGCACGACGGCGGCACGCTGGGCAATGCCAGCTTCGTCGCCATCCCCTACAACGCCAACGCCAAGGCCGGCGCCATGGTCGTGGCCGACATCCTGCTCTCGCCAGAGGCGCAGGCCCGCATGGCCGACCCCGAGGTCTGGGGCCTCGGCACCGTGCTCGACGTGGCCGCGCTCGAGCCCGAGCAGCTGCTGCTGTTCGACCGCATCGAGTTCGGCCCGGCGACGCTGAAGCCCGAGGAGCTGGGCGAAACCCTGCCCGAGCCGCACCCGTCGTGGATGGTGAAGCTCGAGGAGGACTGGACCGCGCGCTACGGCGTCGCGCAATAATCCATGTCCCTGCTGCGGCGCGCCCCGGCCCTGACGCTGCTGGTGATGCTCGGCCCGGTGCTCGCCGGGCTGGCGGGCACGCTTCTGCCCGCCTTCGGCATCATGCCGGCGCTGGGGCGGGTCGAGCCGGGGCTGATGCCATTTTCCGAGCTCGCCGCCTGGCCGGGGCTGCCGCGTGCGGTGGCACTGAGCCTCGGTACCGGCCTCGGCTCGACCCTGCTGGCGCTGGCGCTAACCATGCTGATCTGCGCCGGCTGGCAGGGCACCCGCGCCTTTCGCTGGCTCGAGCGCGCGCTCTCGCCGCTCCTTTCGGTGCCGCACGCCGCCGCAGCCTTCGGCCTCGCCTTCCTGATCGCGCCCTCGGGCTGGATCGCCCGCGCGCTGGCGCAGCTGCTGGGTTGGGAGCGTCCGCCCGATCTGCTGATCCTTCAGGACCCGTGGGGGCTGTCGCTGATCGCCGGGCTGGTGGTGAAGGAGCTGCCCTTCCTGCTGCTGATGACGCTGGCCGCCCTGCCCGCGCTGCGCCCGGGCCAGAGCCTCGCCACCGCGCGCAGCCTGGGCTACGGGCGCAGCGCCGGCTGGCTCAAGACCGTGTTTCCGAGGCTCTACCCGCAAATCCGCCTGCCGGTCTACGCGGTGCTGGCCTTCTCCATGAGCGTAGTCGACGTGGCGCTGATCCTCGGACCGAACACGCCGCCGACGCTGGCCGTGCAGCTGCTGCGCTGGATGAACGATCCCGATCTCGCGCTGCGCCTGCGCGCTGCGGCCGGGGCGTTGCTGCAACTGGTGCTGACGCTGGGCGCGCTGGGGCTCTGGCGGCTGGGCGAGATGGCAGTGGCGCGGATCGGGCGGGCCTGGATCGAGGCCGGCGGACGCGCCCGGCACGATGCGCCGCTGCGCGCGCTCTCCTTCGGGGCGGGCGCGCTCTCGGCGCTGGCGATCATCCTCGGCCTAACGGCGCTCGGCGTCTGGTCGGTGGCGGGATTCTGGGGCTTCCCGGCGATGCTGCCCGACGCATTCACCGCGAAGAGCTGGATGAAGCAGGGGTCGCAGCTGCTCTCACCCGCCGCAGACACAGCGCTGATCGCGCTGGTCGCCACAGGGGTGGCGCTGGCGCTGGTGCTGGCCTGCCTCGAGGCAGAGCACCGCTTTGGCCTGCGGCCCTCGGCGCGGGCGCTGTGGCTGCTCTACCTGCCGCTCATCGTGCCGCAGATCGCCTTCCTGCCGGGGTTGCAGATTCTCGCGCTGGTGGGCGGGGTCGATGGCACGATCACGGCGGTGATCGCGGCGCATGTGATCTTTGTCCTGCCCTACGTGTTCCTGTCGCTGGCCGATCCCTATCGCGGCTGGGACCGGCGCAATGCCATCGTCGGCCACGCGCTCGGTGCCAGCCCGACGCGGGTGTTCTGGCGCCTGCGCCTGCCGATGCTGCTGCGCCCGGTGCTGACCGCCGTGGCGGTGGGCTGCGCGGTCTCAATCGGGCAGTTCCTGCCGACGCTGCTGCTTGGCGGCGGGCGGGTCCAGACGCTGACCACCGAGGCGGTGGCGCTCGCCTCAGGCGGGGCGCGGCGGGTGATCGGGGTCACTGCGCTGGCACAGACTGCCGCCGCCTTCCTGCCCTTCGCGCTGGCGCTGCTGATCCCGGCGCTGGTCTGGCGCAATCGGAAAGGACTGAAACATGGCTGACGGGCTGAGGCTCGACACGCTCGAGATCCGCCTTGGCGGGCGCTGCATGGTGGCGCTCGACGCGCATGTGGCGCCCGGCGAAGTGCTCACCGTGATGGGCCCGTCCGGCTCGGGCAAGTCGACGCTGCTGGCCGCGATCACCGGTGCGCTCGATCCGGCCTTCGCGCTCTCGGGGCGCATCCTGCTCGACGGTGAGGACGTCACCGCCCTGCCCACCGAGCGGCGAAGCATCGGCATCCTGTTTCAGGACGAGCTGCTGTTCCCGCATCTCTCGGTCGGCGGCAATCTCGCCTTCGGGCTGACGCCCTCGCTGCGCGGCCGCGCGGCACGGCGCAAGCGCATCGACAGCGCGTTGCAGGAGATCGGTCTGGAGGGCTTTGCAGCGCGCGATCCCGCCACGCTCTCGGGCGGGCAGAAGGCCCGTGTGGCGCTGATGCGCACGCTGCTGGCCGAACCCCGCGCGCTGCTGCTCGACGAGCCGTTCTCACGTCTGGATGCGGCGCGGCGCGGCCAGATCCGCGAGCTGGTCTTCGCCCGCGCCAAGGCCCAGCGCCTGCCGGTGCTTCTGGTGACCCACGACCGCGAGGATGCCTGTGCAGCAGGCGGTGCGGTGATCGAGCTCGGCGCCTAGAACCTCATCAGGAGGCGCGCTTGAGCCGGTCCTCGAGTTCCTTGGCGTACTCTGCCATCTTCACCCGGAAGCGCTTTTCGATGCCCGACTTTCCGAGCTTCATCGACTGCACCATCAACCGCGCCGACAGCGTCTTGGGCAGCAGCTCGACCTTCATCCCGACGCGGGTCCGGCTGCGCGACAGCGCCACGAAGTCGATCTGCGTCACGATCTCCAGCCCACCAGACACGGCGTGATAGCTGAGCGCATTGGGCGGATCGTATTCCGTCAGCGTGACATCGGTGGTGCGGGTCTTGCCACGGAAGCCGAACGTGGCCTGCCAGCTCATGCCACGGGCCGTGCCGGCCCCGCCCTCGGACGTGCGGCGCACGTCGATGCTGCGGCGCATGATCTGGCGCTCGATCTGCTCGAAATTGGTGGCCTGTGCAAAGACCTGCTCGAGCGGCGCCTCGATGTCCTCGCGGGTGGTGAATTCCATCTGCTCTCTGCCCCGTTCTGTCCGTGGGTGTGTTGGCGGTCAGTCTTGCCTCAATCCAGACGGTCCGCAAGCCAGTTGCGCAGCAGGAAATTCGCGATCGAGCCGCGCCTTGCAGGCTGCAGGCCCGGGTTCGAGCCGTCGAAGGCGGCGGCCAGTTCCTCGCGGCTGACCCAGCGCGCGGTCTCGATCTCGTTCGGGTCGATCTCGATCTCGTCACTCTCGGCCTCGCCATGGCAGCCGATCATCAACGACGCCGGGAACGGCCAGGGCTGGCTGGCCAGGTAGCGCACCGCGCCGACCTTGATGCCGGCCTCCTCGACCACCTCGCGGCGCACCGCAGCCTCCAGCGTCTCGCCCGGCTCGACGAAGCCCGCGAGGCACGAGAACATCCCCTCCGGCCAGCCCGGCGAGCGGCCCAGCAGGCAGGCATTGCCGCGGGTGATCAGCATGATCACCACCGGATCGGTGCGTGGGAAATGATGGGCACCGCAGGACGGGCAGATGCGCTGCCAGCCAGCCATGAACACATCGCTCTTGGTGCCGCAGCGGGCGCAGAAGCCGTGGCTCTGGTGCCAGCCAAACAGCGCGCGGGCGGTGGCACCAAGCTCGGCGTCGCGCGGGGTGAGCTGGGTCAGCAGCGCCCGCAGCTCGACGAAGTGCGCCCCGGGACAGGCCGGATGGGCCTGCTCGGTGCTGTCGAGGAAGCCGCCCTCGCCGGGCGCCTCGCCCTCCGGCTCCCAGCCCGAGATGTCATGGGAGAAGATGGCACCGCTGTCTTCGCGACCAAGGAACAGCGGCTCGCCGCGCGCCTCCGCCAGCACCGGGTGATCGAGCGGCAACCGGCAGAGGCCTGATCCGTCCTGCAACATCAGCACCTTGCCGCGCCAGAGCAGGATCGTGCGCGTCTCGGGGGCCTGCATCAGCGCCGCCAGCGCCGGAATGTCGCCGCGCAGCTCTGCCGCCCGGTCGAGCCCGGATCCGCCGAATGTCACCTCTTCCGCGTGTCTCATGTTCGCCCTGCCCCCTGTTCTGCGTCGCGCCGGCCCAAGGGTTCCCATGGCAAACCCGTCCGATCGAGCCAATCGGCCCATGGAATCCCATGACATGCCCGCCGCGACGTGGCAAACCTGTTTCCCGAGACCGCTTCCCCGACGGAAGCCTCTCCCGAAGGTTGAGTCCGGGCGTTTTGTCTTCTCGTGTGATCTTGGTGTTGGAAAACTGGACTAAGAGCGAATCGCACCAGCAGGAGAGCCCTCATGTCCCGTTTCCAACCTTCCGAACTCACCCGCCGTTCGTTCCTGGCGGGCACAGCCGCGGGCTCTGCCTTGATTGCACTGCACCCATATTCCGCCCGAGCCGCAGCCAACCAGGCGCATCTGCGGATCATGGAAACCACCGACCTGCACGTGCACGTGATGCCCTACGACTATTATTCCGATAAACCGGTCGACACGGTCGGCCTGTCGCGGACCGCCACGCTGATCAACGGCGTGCGCGCCGAGGCGACCAACTCCATGCTGCTCGACAATGGCGACTTCCTGCAAGGCAACCCGATGGGCGATTACGTCGCCTACGAGCGCGGCATGAAGGAGGGCGACACCCATCCGGTGATCGACGCCATGAACGCCGTGGGCTTCGATGCCGCCACCATCGGCAACCACGAGTTCAACTACGGGCTCGAGTTCCTGATGAAATCCACCGCCGGGGCGCAGTTCCCCGTGGTGCTGGCCAATGTCTCGAAGAGCCTCGGCGCCAACCCGCGCGAGGACGAGACGCTCTACAAGCCCTATGTCATCCTCGAGCGCCAGCTCACCGACGGGGCCGGCAACAGCCACCCGATCAGGATCGGCGTGATCGGCTTCACGCCGCCGCAGGTGATGAACTGGGACCGCAAGCATCTCGAGGGCAACGTTCAGGCCCGCGACATCGTCGAGACCGCCCGCGCCTGGGTGCCGCAGATCGTCGAGGAGGGTGCCGACATCGTCATCGCGCTGAGCCATTCCGGCATCGGTTCGGCCAATCACGAGGACGGCATGGAGAACGCCTCGGTGCCGCTCGCGGGCGTTGACGGCATCGACGCGGTGATGACCGGGCACAGCCACCTCGTCTTCCCCTCGCCCACCTATGCCGATTTCGCCGCCGTCGATGCCGGGGCCGGCACGATCCACGGCAAACCCGCGGTCATGGGCGGCTTCTGGGGCTCGCATATGGGCCTCATCGACCTGCTGCTCGAACGCGACGGCAACGGCTGGCGCGTGGTCTCTTCGACCACCGAGGCCCGGCCCATCGCCCAGCGCAACGAGGACCGCTCGGTCACCGCGCTGGTCGAGGACGCGCCCGAGGTCGTGGCCGCGGTCGAACAGGCGCATGAGGAAACGCTGGCCTATGTGCGCCGCGCCGTGGGCAAGACCTCGGCGCCGCTCTACAGTTACTTCGCGCTGGTGGCGGATGACCCGTCGGTGCAGATCGTGTCGAACGCGCAGACCTGGTATATCGAGCAGATGCTTCAAGGCACCGAGCACGAGGGTCTGCCGATCCTCTCGGCGGCAGCGCCATTCAAGGCCGGTGGCCGCGGCGGGCCGGAGTATTACACCGACGTGCCCGAGGGCGACATCGCGATCAAGAACGTCGCCGATCTCTACCTCTACCCCAACACGGTGCGCGCGGTGAAGGTGACCGGCGCCCAGCTCAAGGACTGGCTCGAACGTTCGGCGGGGATGTTCAACCGGATCGAGCCCGGCGCACAGGACGCAACGCTGCTGAACCCCGACTTCCCAAGCTACAATTTCGACGTGATCGACGGGGTGAGCTACCGGATCGACCTGTCGCAGCCGTCGAAATTCGATTCCGACGGCGCGGTCGTGGCCCCCGACGCCAACCGCATCACCGAGCTCACCTTCGACGGCGCGCCGGTCACCAAGGACATGGACTTCGTCATCGCCACCAACAACTACCGCGCCTCGGGCGGCGGCAGCTTCCCCGGCACCGGCGACACCATCATCTTCGAGGGCCCCGACACCAATCGCGACGTCATCGTGCGCTACATCGTCGATCAGGGCACCATCAACCCGAGCGCCGATGGCAACTGGTCCTTCGCGTCACTGCCCGACACCACGGTGCTGTTCGAGACCGGGCCGGCCGCGCGCGCCTATGCCGACAGCGTGCCGGGGTTGCGCCTCGAGGATGCCGGCGACACCGACGCAGGCTTCGCCCTCTTCCGCATCGCGTTGTGATCACCATCCCCGGCCCGAGAGTTCGGGCCGGGGTTGCGAATCCGTCACAAAGCCCCTAGATCACCCCTCGAGAGGTTGGCGCGGGCAGGCGCCTCGCCAACCCGGTCAGGTCCGGAAGGAAGCAGCCGTAACGAGCCCCGCTTGGGTCGTTGTCCAGCCTCTCACTTACGCTTTCACAAAGCGTACGAGCTAATGCTCTTCCCCCGAAACCTCTGTTCCCATGCTACGGGACGTCTGCTTTGTCATGAGCAGCGGAGCTGGACGCTCCATGAAAGCCCGACCGAGGCCATGCTCTCGCGCTGATTCTTGCGGGGCGCGACTCCTTGCGCCAGCCCACCGCAACATGCCCCGGCTCGAGCGGTTCTGCAGCAGACTGCCCGCGAGCCCACCGATTGCCGGGCTGCCGGGATGGCTCTGGTTCCAGAAGCCATTATCATCATGACAGCCCGGCGGAGACGCCGACAAACCCGGGCCCTAGGCGCCGGCTCCGCCTCTGCAGACACAGGAGGGCGATCGGCCGATTCGCAGGTGAATTCAAAGAGTCTCAGTTCGGGACAACTAGCGAATTTCCAATAATTTTTGGAAACACGCATTCCGTGTAAACCTGCCTCGATAAGAGCGGAATTCGGCCAATTGCCCCATGCTCGAGCGAGTTATCTGCGAGACGCTTCACGAAATAAGGCATAATCGTGACGGGCAACTTCATTCAGCCCCGGTACTTGTTTCCTCAGTAGTGAGAACTTTAGGCATGACTTACACAAAGACTATTCTGAACGCCGCAGCCATCGCTTTTGTCTGCGTCTTCACCACCCCGCAGCTTGCTATGGCAGACAAGGGTGGCATTCCCAACGCGAGCGCCTGCAACCCGGGCAACGCAAGCTTCTGCCCCAATGCCACGGTCCCCGAGATCGGGGCAGAAGGTGCCGCCGCTGCTGTGGCACTGGTGCTTGGAGCCCTCGTCCTCATGACAGCACGGAAGCGCCGTTCGGCCTGACCCCACGCTTGTCATGACTGTCGCAACTCACGGACAAACCACCGTTCGTGTTGCAACCGTTCCGGCGGTTCTGATCGCCGAGTACCTCTGCCTGTTCCTTGTCTTGGCTTGGCGCCACGACATCGACGCAGTCGAGGCCCTGCCAAGTTCGTGGCAGGGCCTCCTCTGGGCTGGCAGTGGATTTGCCGGAGCCATGATTGCAGCACTGGGCGCCTTCGCGGTGCTTTGGGACGGCAGCATCGCTGACCGCATGCGCGCCGCGCTTGCCGGCACGCGCCCGGTCACGGGCGGCAGCCTCTCTGTCCATTTCGCCAGCTATGCGGCGTTTGCCGGCCTGACGATCCTGATCCTTGCCCGGCCCGACGTGGCGGCGGACCTCGGCTGGCCATTGCTTGTCTTGTGGCTGGGCGTCGCGGTGAGCGTACCGACAAGCCTCGTGATCGCGGTGCTCGGTGCCTCAACGAAGGCTGTCCTGCGCGCCGCCGGTCCACACGTGGCGCTCGCCGCAGTGCTCGGCACCGCCACCGGCGTCGCCGCCGTCCAGATCCTTCCCTATTGGAGAGCGCTGTCGGATCCGACGCTGCGCCTCGTCACGGCGATGCTGGAAGCGGCCGGTTTCACGGTCCTCGTCGAACCGGCACTGCCCGGCATCCAGCTTGGCGATTTCGGCGCGCATATCGGCGCCACCTGCTCGGGCATCGAGGGTATGGCGATGATCACCGTGCTGCTCGCCGGCTACCTCTACCGCTTCCGCGAGGAGCACCGTTTCCCCCAGGCCCTGCTGGTGTTTCCCGCCGCGATTGCCATCTCCTTCGTGGCCAATGCCGCCCGCATCGCCATCCTGCTCTGGGTCGGAGACCGGATCGACCCGCAACTCGCGAAGGGCGCGTTCCATTCGATGGCAGGCTGGGTCTTCTTCTGCGGCATCAGCCTCGGCATCATCGCGACCCTGCGGCGGCTGCCCTGGATGACCCGCCATCTCCCTGTGGCACCGTCGCTTCGCGATGACAGTCTCGAGGTCACGGCCTACCTCCTGCCGTTCCTCGTGTGGCTTGCACTCTCGCTGGTCAGCGCCGCCTTCGGCCATCTGGGCGAGCTCGCCTATGGCCTGCGCGTCGCAGCTGTCGGCGCGGTACTCGTGCTCTACCGCGCGCCGCTGGCGGATGCGATCGGACGCCTTGGCCGGGTGCCTGCGCCGATCACTCTGGCGGCTGCCGCACCTTGGCTTTGCGGGACCGCCGTCTTCCTGTTCTGGCTCGCGCTTGCGCCAGTTGCGGAGCCGGCCGAAGCGGCCGCCCCGGCGACACTTACGGCACTCCCACCAGTGCTTCTTGCGCTGTGGATCGCCCTGCGTGTCATCGGCAGCGTGATCATCGTACCGGTCATCGAGGAACTGGCCTTCCGAGGGTATCTGCAACGGAGGCTGATCTCGGCGGACTGGCTGGCCGTCGCACAGGATCGCCTGACACCTTTCGCGGTCCTGGGAAGCGCCACGGCCTTCGGGATGCTGCACGGCGCATGGTTGGCCGGGATCCTGTCCGGCATCCTGTTCAGCCTGATGACACGGCTGCGGGGCCGCCTGATCGATGCCATCATCGCCCATGCCGTGGCCAATGCCCTGATCGCGATCTGGGTGATCGGCTTCGGACGCTGGGATCTCTGGTAGGGAACGGCACGGTGGCAGCTTCGACGCGCGGGCGAAATTGAACATAGCCGAGCGTCCCCGCTCCGCTCAGTCGCCGTGCCGGTGAAACACCGCCGCTTCCCGCTCGGCCGCCAGCGCCCAGCCCATCTGCGCCTCGGTCTCGACCGCACAAGGCCGCACCCCGCGCAGCCGTGACAGGGCCTCGTCCGGCGCCTCGCCCGCCTCGATCATCAGCCGCAGGGCCACCATGCCCGAGCGCCCGCAGCCGCCCCGGCAATGCACCAGCACCCGCCCGCCGCCCTGCAAGGCGTGCAGCGCGGCGCGGCTGACCTCGGGCCAACGATCTTCAAAGGCGGCGCAGGGCACGCCGAAATCCACGATCGGCAGGTGCTCCCAGCGCGCGCCGTGATCGGCGATGAAGCTGCCCACCGAGCCCGCCCCCGCAGCCTCGAACTCGGCGACGCTGACCAGCGAGATGACCAGCGAGGGCCGCCAGTCCGCCACGTGCTGGAGGTCACCCACGAGATCCCCGCCCGCCCCGGGAAGGGGCGAGATGGCGAGAATTCCGTCCAGAACCCTGAGCGCGTGCAGCATGGTCATACGGAGGCTCGATGCGTCGAACGTGTCATATGCGCCGATGCTGCCCGATTCGCCGCCTCTTGCGAACCTGCTTTCGCGCGCCGCCGAGCGGGCGCCACGCATCTGCAGGTCCTAGGCGGCGGCCCGGCACGGCATCACCCCTCCGCCAGCACGCGCCCCCGTGCCGAATATCAGCGCCAGTCCAAAGCCTCTGCCCGCACCGTCCCGACGCCCCCCGCCAGTGGAGCCGGCGCAGCCGGCCCGCTTTTCCGCGCCGCGCCCGGTTTACCTTGGAGGGCCGCGCGCATACCTTGGGTGCGTCCCGTCACCCGGAAGGCCCCCGATGTCCGAGCAATCGCCCAAGTACCAGGTTCTCGCCCGCAAGTACCGCCCCGAGACCTTTGCCGATCTCGTCGGTCAGGACGCCATGGTGCGCACGCTCAAGAACGCCTTCAAGGCGGGTCGGATCGCGCAGGCCTTCATCATGACCGGCATCCGCGGCACGGGGAAAACCACCACCGCCCGGATCATCGCCAAGGGCATGAACTGCATCGGCCCCGACGGCGAGGGCGGCCCCACCACCGAGCCCTGCGGCGAGTGCGAGCACTGCAAGGCGATCATGGAAGGCCGTCATGTCGACGTCATCGAGATGGATGCCGCCTCCAATACCGGCGTCGGCGACATCCGCGAGATCATCGACAGCGTCCACTACCGGGCGGCCTCGGCGCGCTACAAGATCTACATCATCGACGAGGTGCACATGCTCTCGAACAGCGCATTCAACGCGCTGCTCAAGACGCTGGAAGAGCCGCCCGAGCATGTGAAGTTCATCTTCGCCACCACCGAAATCCGCAAGGTGCCGGTGACGGTGCTGTCGCGCTGCCAGCGCTTCGACCTGCGCCGCATCGAGCCCGAGGTGATGATCTCGCTGCTGCGCAGGATCGCCACCGCCGAACAGGCCGAGATCACCGATGACGCGCTGGCGCTGGTGACCCGCGCCGCCGAGGGCTCGGCGCGCGATGCCACCTCTCTGCTCGACCAGGCGATCAGTCACGGCGCCGGAGAGACCACCGCCGAGCAGGTCCGCGCCATGCTGGGCCTCGCCGACCGTGGCCGGGTGATGGATCTGTTCGAAAAGATCATGTACGGCGATGCCCCCGGCGCGCTGACCGAGCTGTCGCAGCAATATGCCGACGGCGCCGACCCGCTGGCGGTGCTGCGCGATCTGGCCGAGATCACCCACTGGACCTCGGTGGTGAAGATCACGCCGGAGGCCGCCGAGGACCCGACGATCTCGCCCGACGAGCGCGCACGCGGCGAGACCATGGCCGCCAATCTCGGGATGCGGGCACTGACCCGCATGTGGCAGATGCTGCTCAAGGCGCTCGACGAGGTGGCGCAGGCCCCCAATGCCATGATGGCCGCCGAGATGGCGGTGATCCGGCTGACCCACGTGGCCGAGCTGCCCTCTCCCGAAGAGCTGCTGCGCAAGCTGCAGGACACCCCGCCGCCGCCTGCGCCGGGCCCCGGTGGTGGTGGCTATGCCCATGCCCCGGCCGGAGGCGGCGCACAGACGCAGGCCGGCGGCCACGTGCAGCCCACCCACCCCGCGCCTTCTGGCCCGGTCGCGACGCAGGGCAACGCGGTGCTGGCGGTGGCGGCCGATCACGCGCTGGCCCGTTTCCCGACCTTCGAGCACGTGGTCGAGCTGATCCGGGCCAACCGCGACATGACGCTTCTGATGGAAGTCGAGCGCTGCGTGCGGCTCGCTGCCTACCAGCCCGGACGGATCGAGTTCACCCCCACCAACAACGCCCGCGGCGATCTTGCCCAGCGCCTTGGCAGCGCGCTGCAGCGCTGGACCGGCAACCGCTGGGGCGTATCGCTGGTCAATGGCTGCGAGACGGCGACGATCTGGGAGCAGACCCACGCCGCCGAGCTGGCGATGAAGGCGGAGGCGGCGGAGCACCCGCTTGTACAGGCCGCGCTCGCGGCCTTTCCCAAGGCCGAGATCGTCGAGATCCGCACCCCCGAGGAAGCCGCGCAGGAGGCCACCGCCGAAGCGCTGCCCGAGGTCGAGGACGAGTGGGATCCGTTCGAGGAGGAGTGACCCGCCGGGGCCAATGCGACCGTCACGGAGACCGAATTGCAACGCCACGCCTTGATTCCACGCAAGGCAAGGCTCAACCGCCCATCACCTCGACCGTCCGCCTCAGCCCGTCCTCGATCCCGAGCGCGGGCGTCCAGCCAAGCAGCCGCTCTGCGCGCGAGATATCCAGCACGCTCGATTTCAGCTCGCTCTCCAGCGGCGCGCGCTCCAGCGTCAGCGCCCGTCCGGTGACCTGCTGCACCAGCGTCACCAGATCTGCCAGCGAGGTGCCCTGCCCGGTGCCGATGTTCAGCGTCGTGACCCGCTCGGGCAGGTCCGCCGTGCAGCTCCGCGCCACGGCGGCACAGAAATCCGACACGTGGACATAGTCGCGCAGGCTCTCACCCGTCCCGAAAAGCTTGAACGGCCGCCCCGTCGCCAGCGCGTCGAGCAGGATCGTCACCACGCCATAGCCCGGCCCCGCCAGCGGCGAGCCGTAGGCATTGGCCAGCCGCAGGATGGTCAGCCGGAAACCATAGCGGTTGGCGAGCATGACCAGCGCCTGCTCCACCGCCATCTTTTGCAGCGCGTAGAATGACTTGGGGTTGAGCGGGGCATCCTCCGGGATCGGCAGCGCATCGGTGTCGCCATAGACCCCTGCCGAGGAGACGTAGACCATGTGCCCGCGCCAGCCGCGCGCCAGCAACGCCTCGACGAACCGGGCCTGCGGCTCGATCTCGCGGCGGCTCAGTTCGGCGTAGTCCGCGAATGGCACACGCGGGCTAGCGAGCCCGGCGCAATGCACGATGGTGGCCTCGGTGTCGCGCTCCGGCAGCCAGCCGGGCGAAAGCACCTCGGCGGTCGAGATCTGCGGCAACCCCGCCGCCTGCCGCGGCAGGGCACGCCGGGCGACCCCGGTCGCATCATGACCCGAGGCGCGCAGGTGGTACAGGATCTCGCAGCCCAGAACGCCGGAACTGCCGGTGACGTAGATGCTCATCCCGGTCCCCTCAGGCGAACCGCACCGGCGACAGGGCGCCGAGGCTTCCATCGTCGATCGAGGCCGCACGTCCAGCGACGAGTGCCGCGGTCAACTCGGCCAGCGCAGGCGCGGTCTGGATGCCGTGCCCGCCCTGCCCGGCGAGCCAGAAAAAGCCCTCCGCCTCGCTATCGAAGCCGCAGACCGGGGTCTTGTCCGGCGCAAAACTGCGCAGCCCGGCCCAGCTCGAAACCATGCGCGTCACCGGCACCGTCACCGCGCTCTCGTAGCGGTACAGCCCCTCGGCCAGCACCATGTCGTCGGGCCACGCGTCCTGCGGCGGCACGGGATCGGCATCGGCAGGGCTCACCATGAGCTGCCCGCCCATGGGCTTGGCGTACCAGGTCTCGGCGATCGAGCCGAAAAGCGGCCAGAGGCCCACCTGGTGGCCCTCGGGCGCCGGCAGCACCGCCGCCGAGCGCCGGCAGGGCTGGATCGGGATCGGCTGCGCGCCGGCCATGCGCGCGATCTCGCCCGCCCAGGCACCGGCCGCGTTGACCACCACCGGCGCGGCGTGGGTCTCGCCGCCCGCCACGATCTGCCACAGCCCTGCCTCGCGGCTCAGTGCCGAGACCGGCGCCTTGCAGCGCAGCTGGCCGCCCCGCGCCCGGAACTGACGCAGGTAGCCCTGCAGCATGGCGTCGACGTCGATGTCGCGGGCCTCGGGTTCGAGAACCGCACCGGCAAAGTGGCCGGGTTTGAGGATCGGCACCAGCCGCTCGGCCTCGACGGCGCTCAGCCGCTCGAGCCCGGCACTTCCGGCGGCATACTCCTCGAGCAGGTCGAGCTCTTCGCCGGTCGCAAGCAGCAACTCGCCGCGCGGCGTCAGCAGCGGCGCCTCGACATCGATGTCGGGCGCCTCGAAGAAGCCCGCCGCCCGGTCGTTCAGCGCCCTGAGCGCCGCGTTGCCGTAGTTGCGGATGAAGATCGCCGCCGAGCGCGCGGTGGAATGCTGCCCCGTCCCCGGCTCGGCCTCGAGCAGCAGCACCTCTGCGTCTGCGGCAAGCGCCGCCGCGGCGCTCACACCGGCCATTCCGCCGCCGATCACGATGATGTCGGGCATGTCGTCTCCTTCACGTTCCGCCGCGCCGGGCTAGATGGCGCCCAACCGGGATAGACAGCCCGAGGGGACGGGGCAAGCGATGCAGACGAGACACACAGGCCAGCCTTTCATGGCTTGGCTGAAACGTGAACCGCGGGACGGGGCGCGAGATGCTATTCCCTTCCCTAGCGTCCACGATTGCACTGGGTTACTGTGGAGCGATCTCGCCCAAAGGGCGAGCAGCCCCATGGCCCGAGAAAGGAATTTTTCAGTGACCATCCGGCGCCTTGCTGCCGCCTCCGGCACCGCCCTCTGTCTCGCCTCCAGCCCCGTCGTCGCGCTTGATGACGTGAGGTTTACCAGCCCCTCCATGTCCGACGATCTGAGCGACCAGATCCGCAACAACTCTGCGCTGGCTGCCGCCGAGGTCGAGGCCGAAGACGGCCAGATCTCGGGACAGGACGTGCTCGCCGCGGCGCTGTCGGATTACGGCATCCTGCTCGAGACGCTCTATGCCAATGGCTATTACGGCGGTGTCATCAGCATCCTGATCGACGGCCGCGAGGCCTCGGAGATTCCGCTGCTCAGCACGCCCGACACGGTCGGCACCGTCACGGTGCGGATCGACACCGGTCCCTCCTTCGAGTTCGGGCGGACCGAGCTGACCCCGCTGGCGCCGGAGACCGAGCTGCCCGAAGCGTTCGCCCGTGGCGAGACCGCCCGCGCCTCGGTGGTGGGCGATGCCGCCGAGGCCGGGGTCGACGGCTGGCGCGATATCGGACACGCCAAGGCCGAGGTCACCGACCAACAGGTCACCGCCAATCACCGCACCAGCGAACTCGACGTGGCGATGCGCATCGCCCCCGGACCCGAGTTGCGCTTCGGCCGGCTCGACACCGACGGCTCCAGCGCGGTGCGCACCGCGGCGCAGCGGCGCATCGCCGGTCTGCCCAGCGGCGAGCGGTTCGATCCCGAAGAGGTTCAGGACGTCACCAACCGCCTCACCCGCACCGGCGCCTTCTCGAGCGTCACCGTGCGCGAGGCCGAGCAGCCGAACCCGGACGGCACGCTCGACATGATCGTCGACGTGGTCGACAACAAGCCCCGCCGCTTCGGTTTCGGCGCCGAGATCTCGTCGCTCGAAGGGCTGAGCCTCACCGCCTTCTGGCTGCACCGCAATCTCTGGGGCGGCGCCGAGCGGCTGCGCATCGACGGCGAGGTCACCGATATCGGTGCCTCCGGCAGCGACGCGCTCGATGCCAGCCTGACCGCGCGGCTCGAGGTTCCGGCGGCCATCGCCGAGCTCGGCCCCAATACCGACGCCTTCTTCGAGGCCTCGGTCTCGACCCTGAACGAGCCGACCTACTCGGCCGATACCGCCGAGCTGACCGCCGGTCTCACCCGGCGTTTCAACGACGACCTGACCGGCGAGATCGGTGTCGGGCTGCTCTATTCGCAGACCGAGGACGATCTTGGCGAGCGCGAGTTCCTGCTGTTCACGCTGCCGCTCTCGCTGACATGGGACAAGCGCGACATCGACCTCGACCCGACCTCGGGCTGGTATCTCGATGCCGAGCTGACACCGTTCTACAATCTCGACGGCGAGGGCCACGGCGCACGGCTCTTTACCGATCTGCGCGGCTATTACGGCTTCGGCGAGAGCAAGAGCACCGTGCTCGCCGGCCGGCTTCAGCTTGGCTCGGTGGTGGGCGCCGAGCTCGAGGACACCCAGCCCGAGTTCCTGTTCTATTCGGGCGGCGCCGGCACCGTGCGCGGCCAGCCCTACCAGTCGCTCACCGTCGAGTTCGACGGCAACGAGACCGGCGGTCGCAGCTTCCTCGGACTGTCGACGGAATTGCGGCAGGACATCAACGACACATGGGGCGTGGTCGCCTTCGCGGACGCGGGCTACATCAGCGAGGCCAGCGCCCCCGGCACCGAGGGCGACTGGCACGCGGGCGCCGGTCTCGGCGTGCGCTACTCGACCCCGATCGGTCCGCTCAGGGTCGATGTCGCCGGCCCGGTCTCGGGCGATACCGGCGAAGGGGTACAGCTTTACATCGGCATAGGTCAGGCATTTTGAAACGGTTTCTCCTCCTCCTCTCCCTGCTTCTCGGACTGTCCCTGCCCGCGATGGCGCAGGAAGACGACGAGGGCACCCGGCTTGAACGTCTGATCGAGAACGCGCTTTCGGGCGACGGCATGGACGTGACGGTGCGCGGCTTCCGCGGCGCGCTGAGCTCGCAGGCCACGATGGAGCGCCTGACCATTGCCGACGATCAGGGCATCTGGCTGACGCTGGAGAACGCCGAGCTCGACTGGAGCCGCCTTGCGCTGCTGCGCGGCCGGCTTCAGGTCGACGAGCTGAGCGCCGAGCGGCTGGACCTGGCCCGCCTGCCCGCCTCCGGCTCTGCCGCGCCGGCCCCGGAGGCCAGTGGCGGCAGCTTCGCGCTGCCCGACCTGCCGGTCTCGGTCAATGTCGGCCGCTTCGCCATCGACGCCGTCGAGCTTGGTGCGCCGGTGATCGGCGAGGAGGTCACGCTCAATGTCGAGGGCACCGCACAGCTCGCCGATGGCGAGGGCAATGTCGAGCTTGCCGTGGTGCGGCAGAACGGCCCCACCGACGCGCTGAATTTCACCGGCAGCTATGCCAATGACAGCCGCGAGCTGCTGGTCGATCTCGTGCTCGAGGAAGGCTCCGGCGGCTTGCTGACCACCAAGATGGGCCTGCCCGGCGCCCCGCCGATCCGCCTCGCGGTGCAGGGCGAGGGCGTGGTCGACGATTTCACCGCCGATCTCACGCTCGCCACCGATGGCGAGGACCGCTTTGCCGGTCAGGTCACGCTGGAAGGCGTCGAAGAGCAAGGCCACCGCTTTGCCGCCGATCTCGAGGGCGATCTGCGACCGCTGCTGCCGGAAGAGCAGCGCGCCTTTCTCGGCGACAACCAGCTGCTGCGCACCAGTGGCATCCTCGAGACCGGCGGCGCCATCGAGCTCGACGAGTTGACGCTCGAAACCGCCGCCATGTCGCTTGACGGCGAGGCGCGCATCGGCGCCGAGGGCTGGCCCGAGCGGCTGCGCCTGTCGGGCCGCATCGCCTCCGAGGATGGCAGCCCGGTGCGGCTCGCCTTCGCTCAGGACGAGACGCTGCTCGAACAAGCGACGCTGTCATTGTTCTTCGACGCCTCGGTGGGCGACGAATTCACGCTTGAGCTGGCGCTGCAGGGGCTCGACCGCCCCGAGATGTCGCTTCAAAGCGCCCAGCTCTCCGGCGCCGGCGTCATCGCCAAGAACGAGACCAGCAGCCTGCCCGGCGCGGTGCGCGGGCAGCTGAACCTCGACGTGACGGGGCTGGCCTTCTCGGATGCCTCACTGGCCGAGGCAACCGGTGACGCGATGACCGGCGCGCTGCAGTTCGACTGGCAACAGGGCTCGCCGCTCGAGATCACCGGCATCGACCTGACCGGCGCGGGCATTGGCGTGCAGGGCGACGTGGTGCTCTCGGGGCTGACCGAAGGCGCCGACCCGGCCATCGAGCCGGACCTCCAGATCCGCGCCGAGAATCTCGCTCGTTTCTCCGGCCTTGCCGGGCGCACTCTGGGCGGCGACGCCGATGTGCGCGTCTCGGGCCGGGCCGAGCCGGTCTCGGGCCGTTTCGACATCACCGTGGCGGGCAACGCCACCGATCTCGCCGCAGGCATCCCGCAGGTCGACGGCCTGCTGGCCGGCAACCTGACGCTTGACGCCACCGCGGCGCGCACCGAGCAGGGCACGTTCCTGCGCAACCTCGATCTCGACGGGCCGGGCATCGTCGTCACCGCCGACGCACAGCTGCAGACCGGCGCAAGCACCGGCCAGTTCGACCTCACCCTGCCCGACCTGTCGCTGGTCGATCCCGCGATGAGCGGCGCGGCCACGCTGACCGGCACCCTCGACGAGGGCGAAGACGCCTACGCGCTCGACCTCGTGGCCTCTGGCCCCGGCAACACCCAGTTCGACGGCGTGGTCACTGCCGGCAAGGGCGAGGATGGCGGCGTCGTGTCGGTGGGCTTCACCGGTGACGCTTCGGCGGCCGATCTTTCTGCCTTTGCCGCCATCGCAGACCGCCCGCTGGACGGGGCGGCAAGCTTTCAGGGCACCGGCAGCTACACGCTCGAGAACGGCTATTTCGACGCCGACGGGTCGTTGCAGACCCGCGATGTGGAGATCGGCATCGACCCGGTCGACGGGCTGCTGCAGGGCACCACCGACGCCGAGGTCAACGTGACCCGCGATGCGGACGGCATCACCATCCGCCGCGCCGAGGTCGATGGCCCCGGCCTCGAGATGACCGCCACCGGCACGCTGCTCGACGCCGGCAGTTCGGCGAGCTTCGACATCACCCTGCCCGATCTCACCCGGCTGCGTGCCGAGGGTCTCGCGGGCCGCGCCACCCTGCGCGGCACGCTTGAGGAAAGCGCCGAGGCCTACCTGCTGAACCTCGCCGCGACCGGCCCGGCTCAGACCCAGATCGACGGCAACGTGACCGCGACCAAGGCCGAAGATGGCGGAATCGCGGACGTGAGCTTCGACGGCACCGCAGCCGGCGGCGACCTGTCGGCCTTTGCCGACCTCGCAGGCCGCGAGCTCGACGGCTCTTTCAGCTTCGACGGCGAAGGCGCCTACGCGCTCGAGAGCGGCTATTTCGATGCCGACGGCACGCTCGAGACCAATGACCTTGCGATCGGCATCCAGCAGGTCGACGGGCTTCTGCGCGGAACCACCCGCACCGAGATCGACGTTTCGCGCGATGCCGAGGGCATCACCATCCGGCGCGCCGATGTCGACGGGCCGGGCATCCAGCTCACCGCCAACGGCAACCTCGTGGGCGACGGCAGCACTGCCACCTTCAACCTCACACTGCCCGACCTGAGCCCGGTCGCGCCCGGCATGTCGGGCAGCGTCTCGGTCTCGGGCGACCTGCAGGAAAGCGCCGAGGCCTACCGGCTCGACTTTACCGCACGCGGTCCCGGGCAGACCCTGGCCGGCGGCATCGTCACCGCGAGCAAGACCGACGAAGGCCAGATCGGAACCGTGGGCTTCGACGGCACCGCCTCGGTGGGTTCTCTGGCGGCCTATGCGCCGCTCACGGGGCAGACCCTGCGCGGCTCGGTGAGCTTCGACGGCGCGGGCAGCTACACGCTGGCCACGGGTGCATTCAGCGCCGATGGTACGCTCAACACGCGCGACCTCGCCACCGGCATCGAGATCGCCGACAGGCTTGCTGGCGGCAGCGGCAGCGCCGTGGTCTCGGCCAGGCGCGACGACGACGGCAACATCACCGTCGAAGAGCTCGACGTGACCACCTCGCAGATCACCGCCACGATGAACGGCACGCTGAGCCAGTCCGGCGACAGCGCACTGAGCTATGACGTGGCGCTGAACAATCTGGGCGTGATCGTGCCGCAGCTTCCGGGCCGAGCCACCGCCAGCGGCACGCTTGGCGGCTCCGGCAGCGGGCCGTGGCAGGTCGACACCCGGATCAGCGCCCCCGGCGGCACGCAGGCGACGGTCTCGGGCACGCTGGCGCAGAGCTTCGACAGCGCCAACCTGTCCATCGCCGGCAACGCGCCACTGGCGCTCGCCAACCAGATCGCCGAGCCCAACCTGCTCTCGGGCATGGCGCAGCTGAACCTGCGCCTCAACGGGCCTCTGGCACCGTCCTCGCTGGCGGGCACCGTCACGGTGAACGGCGCCGAGGTGGTGCTGCCGGGGCCGGGCCTCTCGCTCAACGGCATCAACATCAACGCCAATCTCGGCGGCGGTCAGGTGCGGCTCGACGTCACCGGCCAGCTCGCCACCGGCGGGCGTCTCGAGACCTCCGGCACCATCGGGCTGAACGCGCCCTACGGCGCAGACCTCACGGTCCAGATGCGCGAGCTGCTGCTAGAGGATCGCCGGCTCTACCAGGCCACCGCCGGCGGGCGGGTGACGGTGCAGGGTCCCCTGCTCACCGGACCGACCATCGGCGGCCGCATCGACATTGAACAGGCCGAGCTGCGCATCCCCGAGACCGGCCTCGGGCCGGGCAGCCGCGGCTTCACGCTCACCCATCTCTCCGAGCCCGCCCCGGTGCGCCAGACCCGCGCCCGCGCCGGATTGATCGAGACCGGCAGCTCCCGCGGCGGCCCCGCCTACACCCTGCCGCTCGATCTCGAAATCCGGGCGCCGTCACGGATCTTCGTGCGCGGCCGCGGCCTCGATGCCGAGCTTGGCGGCTCGCTGAGGATCACGGGCACTTCGCAGGACATCGTGCCGGTGGGCCGGTTCGATCTGATCCGCGGCCGGCTCGACATCCTCGGCCAGCGCCTTACGCTCGACACCGCGATCCTGCGCCTGACCGGTGATTTCGTCCCAACCATCGAGGTCGAGGCCACCGCCGAGCGCGACGGCACGGTGGTGACCGTGTCGATCGAGGGCGAGGCGACGGAGCCCGAGGTGACCTTCAGCTCCAACCCCTCGCGCCCCGAGGAAGAGGTGCTGGCCCTGCTTCTGTTCGGGCGCGACGTGACCGAACTGTCGGCGCTGCAGGCGCTGCGCATCGCGGCGGCGGTCAACACGCTGGCCGGTCAGGGCGGTGAAGGCATCGTCGGCAACCTGCGCAGAGGCTTCGGGCTGGATGATTTCGACGTCACCACCGATGACGAGGGCAATGCCGGGCTGCGTCTGGGCAAGTATATCAGCGACGATCTCTATACCGACGTGGAGGTCGATTCCGGCGGCGAGACGTCGATCAACCTGAACTACCAGATCAACCGAAACGTCAAGGCTCGCGCCAGTGCCGACACCGGCGGCGACAGCGGCCTCGGGATCTATTTCGAGAAAGACTACTGACCTCGCGGGGCGGGCCTTCGGGCCCGCGACCCTGCGGGTCGGCTGCCAGCGATCAGGTCAAGACCACGCTCCGCGACAGCCGGGGGGAGTGGCGGGGTGGCAGGATATACCCCCGCCCCTCGAAGCCCGGCCAGGAGACACCGAAAGACCCGGCGCGGAAACGCCGGGTCTTGTTTCTTGCGCGGAGAACAAGGCTCAGAGGAACTTGAACCCGAAGACCTCCTTGATGCCCGAGAGCACGAAGGTCGGGACCGCCGCAATGAAGGCGCAGGCCAGCAGGATGCTCAGCGGCAGGCTGGCGGTGCCCAGCACGTAATGGCCGAAGGGCGAGTAGACGGCGATGGCCGAGAGCGCCAGCGAGATTCCCACCGCCATCAGCAGCTTGGGATTGCCGAAGGGCGACTTGCGGAACAGCGTCGTGGTCGTGCGGGCATCGAAGACATGCCAAAGCTGCGCGAACATGATGGTCACGAAGGCCATGGTCTGCGCCATCTCGAAGCCAAGTTCCATCGCCAGCCCCTGCGAGAAGGTGTAGTAACTGATGCCGCCCACGGCGAGGCCGCGGATCAGGATGCGCTCCTTCATGCCGTCGGAGAACAGGTCATGGTCCCGGGTCCGCGGGGCGCGCCGCATGACGTTGTGCTCGGCCTCCTCGAATCCCAGCGCCAGCGCCGGGATCCCGTCGGAGACGAGGTTGACCCAGAGGATCATCAGCGGGGCGAGCGGGATCAGCGGCTCGTTGCCCATGAGCAGGAAGGCGAACAGGATGGTTGACACCTCGGCCACGTTCGAGGTCAACGCCTGGCGCACGAACTTGAGCAGGTTGTCATAGATCCTGCGGCCCTCGCGCACGGCGCTGACGATGGTCGAGAAGTTGTCGTCGAGCAGCACCAGCGCGGCGCTGTCCTTGGCGACCGAGGTGCCAGTGATGCCCATCGCCACGCCGATGTCGGCGGTGCGCAGGGCCGGCGCGTCGTTGACCCCGTCGCCGGTCATCGCGGCAACCTCGCCATTGGCCTGCATCGCCTTGACGATACGCAGCTTGTGCTCGGGCGTGACGCGGGCGAACACGGCGGCGTTCTTCGCGACCTCGGCCAGCCGCCTGTCATCCATGCCATCGATCTCGTGCCCGGTATGCACGGTCTGCGCCTCGGAGGTGCGGATGCCGATCTGCTCGGCGATGGCCTGCGCCGTCACCGCGTGGTCGCCGGTGATCATCACCGTGCGGATGCCTGCGGAGGTGGCGTCGGCCACGGCGCGTTTCACCTCGGGGCGCGGCGGATCCATGATACCGTGGACACCCAGCAGCACGATGTCATGCTCGGGGTCCGCGGGATCGAAGGTGCCGTCCTCGGCATAGCGGAAGGCCACGGCAAGCGTGCGCAGCGCGCGGCCGCCGAAATCTTCGATCACCTCCTCGACCTGCGCCCGGATACCATCGTCGAGAGGCCGGATCTCGCCATTCAGCAAGATCCCCTTGGCGCGGGACATGATGACGTCGGGCGCCCCCTTGGCGACCAACACCTTGCGACCGTCGGGCGTGCGCACATGCATGCTCATCATCTTGCGCGTGCTGTCAAAGGGAAAGGACTGGAGGATGTCGTAATGGTCCTTCTTCAACGCGTCGCGGCTGATGCCGACCTTGGCGCCGGCGACGACCAGCGCGCCCTCGGTCGGGTTGCCCTGCACCGCGTGGCGGCCATCCTTGAGCATCAGCTCGGCCTCGTTGCAGTAGACCGAGACCTCGAGCATATGGGCCAGGTCCTGTTCCTCGGCGATCACAGCGGCACGGCCCTCGGCGTCGAGGAAGTCGCCCGTGGGGTCGAAGCCCTCGCCAGTCAGATCCCATGTCTTGCCGCCGGCCCAGAGCCGCATCACCTGCATCTGGTTCTGGGTCAGCGTGCCGGTCTTGTCGGAGCAGATCACCGAGGTGGTGCCCAGCGTCTCGACCGCCGCCAGCTTTCGCGCCAGCGCGTTGTTGTGGACCATGCGCTGCGACCCCAGCGTCAGAACGATGGTGACGACCGTCGGCAGGCCCTCGGGAATGGCGGCGACCGAGAGCGAGATCGCGGTGGTCAGCATCTCCGACAGGCTCATCCCGTGGAAGATCCCGATGCCGATGACCACGGCCACCACGCCCAGCGCCGCGGCGATCAGCACCTTGGAGAGCTTCTCGATGCGCTCCTGCAGGGGCGTCTTGGGCTCTTCGGTGGTGGCCATCATATGCGCAATATGGCCGACCTCGGTCTGCATCCCGGTCGAGGTCGCGATGCCAAGGCCGGTTCCACTGGTCACCTTGGTCGACATGAAGCCCATGTTGAGCCGGTCCGCCAGCGTCAGCTCGGGATCGTCGATCGCCAGGATGTGCTTGTCGACGGGCTCGGATTCGCCGGTCAGCGCAGCCTCGTCCACCGCCAGACGGGCGGCCTCGAGGAAGCGCACGTCGGCGGCGATGATGTCGCCGGCCTTGAAGCGCAGGATGTCACCGGGGACGATGTCGGCGGCGGGGATCTCGGCCCATTCGCCGTCGCGTTTGACGAAGGCCAGCGGCGCGGCCATCTCGCGCAGCGCGGCGAGCGAGCGGGCGGCACTGAACTCCTGGTAGAAGCTGATCACCGCGTTCAGCACCACGATCACGGCGATGGCGATGGCATCGACCATGTGGCCGGTCAGAAGCGAGATCACCGCGCCGATCATCAGGATGATCAGCAGCGGATTCTTGAACTGGCCGAGCAAAAGCGTCAGGGGCGAGGTCTGCTTGCCCTCGGCAAGCCTGTTGGGCCCGTGCCGCTCGAGGCGTTGCTGTGCCTCCGACATGGAGAGACCGGTGCCGGCGTCACAGTGCAGACCGGCCGCAACGTCTTCGCCGCTCCGGGTCCAGGGCGCAGCGGTTCCGATGCCGGCCTCATGGTCGGGAACACTCTGGGCGGTCCGGTCTCTCATGATCGTTTCCTTCTCAAACTGGGGGTGGCCCGCGCCTGCACGCGCACCAGTCCAAACGGGGCGACCTCCCGGTCGATGGCGATGCCGGTTTCGCCGCACCGTACGGCGGCATCCCCGAGGGCACGGATCACGGCGCGCTCGCCGCTGGCGCAGACAACGGTCTGCGCCGCCTCCACCTTGGGCCCCATCGCGCCTGCGGGGAAGTCGTTAGCGCCCATCCGGTCGGTCAAGGCGCGGCGGATTGCTGCCTCATCGGGCGTTCCCCGCTCAAGGCAGACCGCACCCGCATCGTTTGCCCGCCCGAACGTGCCAGCATCGCGTTCAGGGGGCAGCCGGCCAAGCACGCCGTAGATCCGCACCACGAAGGGCAGTCCGAACAGGGCCGAGATCGTAGAACGCACGCGGCTCGGGGTCGGCAGCGATTCGCCCTCGGCGGAAATGGCTGCGGCTTTCTCTCGCACAAGGAAACCCGCCGCAGGCTCACGACGACCGACTCGCCGCGTCTGCCAGCGGCCCAGTCCTGCTGCCGAACGTGGCGGGCACATGCTGGCGCGCTGATCCTTAGGCGATTGCCCTCACCCGCGCTCAGCGCCGAGTCTCTGAAACCTCGCCCCTGACACTCCAAGCACTGCGACACTGCTACAGAGCCCGCGCACATATTGCGGATTGCAGTCCACGGCGCGTGGATAAGCGTCTGGTTTTCCGAGCAGAAAATAAGAAAGCCCGCTGCGCTATGCAGCGGGCTTCCCGGAAACTGGCGGACCGAGGAGGATTCGAACCCCCGACCCCTTGATTCGTAGTCAAGTACTCTATCCAGCTGAGCTATCGGTCCGTGGAGGCGGGGTTTAGACTTACCCGCGAAGATGCGCAAGGGGGGCCAGAATGTTTTTCGAAGAAATTTCGTTCAGCCCATTTCTCCCATCGGCAGACGGATCTCGAAACAGGTGCCGCTCTCGTCCGAGCGCGCCAGCTGCAGCGTGCCGCCGTGGTTGCGCACCAGCTCGGCGACGATGGCAAGGCCAAGCCCCGCCCCGCCCTTGCGCACACCGCCCTGGAAGGGCTGGAACAGGTGCTCCCGCGCCTTGGGCGGCAGGCCGGGGCCGGTATCGGTCACCTCGATCACCCATTCGGTATCGTCTGCCCAGGCGGCGACACTGATCTCACCGGGCTGGCCGGTGCCGGTGATCGCCTGCCGCGCGTTGCGCACCAGGTTGCCGATCACCCGGTAGATCTGTTCCGGATCGCCCCGCATCTGCATCGTGGCGGGGATATCCTCGGAGAGGCTCACGTCATGCTCGTCGATCGCCAGACGCTCGGCCTCGAGCACCTCGTTGACCAGTTCGGCGAGATTGAACTGGGTCAGCACCGGGGCCGGCTCTTCGGCGCGCCCGAAGGCCAGCGTGTTCTCGCAGAGCGACACCGCGCGGGTGATCGAGCCCACCAGCTTCGGGGCCATGCGCTTGACCGACGGGTCCTCGGACATCTCGATGCGGTCGGTGAAAAGCTGCGCCGAGGTCAGGATGTTGCGCAGGTCGTGGCTGACCCGCGCCACCGCGCCGCCAAGCTGCGCCAGCCGCTCCTTCTGCCGCAGGCTCGCGGCAAGCTGGGTCTGCAGCGACTGAAGCGCCTCCTCGGCCTCGCGCAGCTCTTTCACGCTGGCCGAGGGCTTGATGATGCGGCGCGCATCCTCCGGCGCCTCGGCAAAGCGGATCATGTGGCCGACCACGCCCTTGATCGGGCGCACCAGCAGCCGTCGCACAGCGAGGAACAGCAGCAGCGCGGTGATCACCGAGATCACCGCCGAGAGCAGCAGGATGCGCACGCCGTAATCCAGCATGGCGCTGCGCAGCGGTCCGGCCTCCATGGTGATCTCGATGAGCTGGCCGGCCTGTTGCGACGGGTAGCCCAGCACCCGGATGACTTCGGGCTCGGGGCTCGCCAAGCGCACCAGCGCGTCATGCATGAGCGTGACCGGCCCGGCCTCGCGCAGGTCGAAGCTCTCGGCCACGGGCCCGGGGACCTCTGACGACAGCATCAGTTCGCGCGTGGCGTTGCGCTGAAGGGCAACGTTGTAGACTCCGGCATTGGCCAGCAGCTCGCGCTCGAGATCGGGGTCGAGCATGTCGTCCGCCAGCAGCGCCAGAGAGGCGATCTGCGCCCGCTCGAGACGGTCGGTGAGATAGTCGGCGCGGAATCGGGCGACGGAGGGCACGAAGATCAACACCTCGGCCAGCATCACGAACACCGTCGTGAGGATCAGGAAGCGGCCGGAAAGAGAGTTGAGCATCAAGAGTACTGCTTGTCCCGTCAGGGCAGCCAGCGCTGCACCAGTCTTACAATTCTTTTCACTGTTTCGTTTTCAAACAGACGGGGAGAGAAATAGGTTCCCGCGACGCGTTTGTTAAGCTCTGCGATGGTGGGATAGGGCACAACCATCCCTGCAATCGCGCCCATTTTGAGTTTCGAGGCGATCGCAAGCGCCCAGAGCCCGATCAGGTCGCCCGCCTGCGCGCCCGCGATCGAGGCGCCGACCGGGCGCCCCTTGACCACCATCACCTTGAGCAGGCCGGTGGTCTGGCGCTGTGCGATGGCGCGGTCGTTGTGCTGGTAGGGCAGACGCACGACCTCGAGCGCATCGCCATGCTCGAGCCGCGCCTCGGCCTCGGTCAACCCGACCTGCGCCAGCTCGGGCGCGGTGTAGGTGGCGCGCGGCAGGATCCGGGGCTTCACCTTGATCGGCAGGCCAAAGAGCGCGTTCCGCACGATCAGCCCGCCGTGATAGCCCGCCACATGGGTGAATTGCGGCCCGCCGGCAGCGTCGCCGATGGCATAGACCTGGCGATTCGTCGTGCGCAGCCCCTCGTCGATTTTGATGCCGGCCTTGGTGGTCTCGATCCCGGCCTTCTTGAGCCCGAGCCCCTCGATGTTGGCCTTGCGCCCGACCGCGACCAGCAGATGCGAGCCCTGCACCGCGCCGTTGACGGTTTCGACCGCGATGGCCCCGTCACTGCCGCGGATCCGCTGCGCCGGCGTCTCCTCGAGGATCTCGACACCCTCGGCACTCAGTTCCTCGAGCACGATGGCGGCCATCTCGGGATCTTCGCGACCGAGCGCTTTCTGCGCCTCGATCACCGTGACACGGCTGCCAAGCCTGCGATGCGCCTGCGCCATCTCGAGCCCGATGGGGCCGCCGCCGATGATCACCAGGTGCTCGGGCCGCTCGCGCAGCTGCCAGAGCGTCTCGTTGGTCAGGTAGGGGACATCGGACAGGCCCGGAATCGGCGGCACGAACGGAGAGGAGCCGGTGGCCAGCACGATGCGCCGGGCCGAGATGACATGCGCGCCCGCCTGCACCTCGGTGGGCGAGATAAAGCGGCCATGCTCCCGGATCACCGTGACGCCGAAGCCCTCGAAGCGCTCCTGGCTGTCCATCGGCTCGATTCGGGCGATGGTCTCGGCCACGTGGGTCTGCGCGGCGGCATAATCCACCTGCGGCGTCACGCTCGCCACGCCGAAGGGCGCGGCATGGGCCATCGAGGAGGCGCGCGCGGCGCTGGCGATCAGCGCCTTCGACGGCACACAGCCATAGTTGAGGCAGTCGCCGCCCATCTCGCCGCGCTCGAGCAGCACCACCGAGGCGCCCATCTGCGCGGCGCCTGCCGCCACCGAAAGCCCGCCGGAGCCCGCGCCGATCACCAGAAGATCCGTCTTCATCACTATTTCCCCTTCAAATCTCGGTCTTGCCGCGCACCGCCTTGATCACCATCGGCAGCGCGGCCAGAGCCGCGAGGCCCAACAGCGGCAGGATGATATGCGGCGCCCAGAGCAGGCTCAGGTCCGGCGCTTCGCCGCGGTCGAAGACCTCGCCCACGCCGACCCCGATCGAGGTAAAGACCAGTGCGCCGGGGATGATTCCCAGCGCCGTGGTCAGCACGAAGTTGCGGAACTGTACGCCGACCAGCGCCGGCAGAAGGTTGGCCACGAAGAACGGCACCACCGGCACCAGCCGCAGCAGGAACATCACGCTGATCTCGTTCTCGCGCAGCCGTTCCCGTACCCTTGAGAGCTTGCCCTCCGAGGCGTCCATCTTCTCCGAGAGCGTGGCGCCAAGCCCGGCCCGGGCGGCGAGGAAGATCAGCACCGCGCCCACGGTGGCGGCCAGCACGTTGAGCACGGTGCCGGCGGCAAGCCCGAAGAGGAAGCCGCCGGTGACCGAGGCCACCGCGGCGCCGGGCAGAGAGAAGGCGACGATGGCGACATAGGCCAGCACGAATCCCCCGGCGATCAGCAGGTAATGCTGGTCTCGCAAGGCCAGCAGCGCCTCGCGATTGTCGCTCAGCGTGTCAAAGCTGAGGTAATCCCGCAGCGTGAAGAAGCCGGTGACGGCGACGATCAGGATGATCGCCAGCGGCAGGTGGCGGGTCAGGCTGCGCTTCGGCGTCTCGGCCATGTCAGCCTCTTGGGTCTGGTGCGTGTCGGTCATGCCATCCAAGATGCGTCAGGCGGTCGCATCGCAACAGCCCTCTCACGTCGCCTTGATCGGCGGTGACGGGAAACCCGGGGTTTTGACCTCCCCCTGCCCAAACTGTAACATATGGGGAGGTCCCCGCCCTGCCCCGCGCCGGAATGTTGCAATCCTGCGAGATAGAGGTTTGACACGCGCGCCTCACCTCCCTATAGGACGGGCTTCGAATGACATGGCCCGGCGAATCCGTCCTGGGCTGCCCGAGAAACGGAGTAGAGCGCGATGAAACGCACCTTTCAGCCGTCGAACCTGGTTCGCAAGCGCCGTCACGGCTTCCGCGCCCGCATGGCGACCAAGGCCGGCCGTCAGATTCTGAACGCGCGCCGTGCCCGCGGCCGCAAGAAGCTGAGCGCCTGAGTCGCACGCTTCGCCTTGGCGAAGTGGGACGCATGGATCGACAGAAAAGCCGCTTTGGATGCGTCCGAAGCGGCTTTTCGTCGTGATCTGAGGGCGCTGGAATGAGCGAAGACATCAAGGCCAGGATCGAAACCCTGCGCAAGCGGCCCGAATTCCTCGCGGCCGCCCGCGCCCGGCGTCAGCCGGCCAACGCGATGCTGGTGCAGGCGCGCGAGCGCGATGACGGCTCCGACACGGTGCGCGTGGGCTTCACCTGTTCCAAGAAGGTCGGCAACGCCGTGGCCCGCAACCGTGCCAAGCGCCGGATGCGCGAGGTGGCGCGGCTCACCCTGCCCACGAAGGGCGTTCCGGGCTGGGACTACGTGCTGATCGGCCGCCGCGATGCCACTGCCGAGCGGCCCTTCGAGCTGCTCATCAAGGATCTGGAATACGCCCTGCGCAAGATCCACGGCCCCTCGAAGTGAGTCCACTGGCCCATATCGTGGCCTTGCCGGTGCGGTTCTACCGCCTCGTGTTCTCGCCTTGGGTCGGTCATGGCTGCCGATTCCAGCCGAGCTGCTCGGCCTATGCGATGGAGGCGCTGGAAAAGCACGGCGCGTTCAAGGGCAGCTGGCTCGCCGCCCGTCGCATCCTGCGATGCCACCCGTGGGGCGGCTCGGGGATCGACAATGTCCCCGAACCGCGAAAGCGCGACTAGCGCCTCAGGATGCGGCCTCAACCACGCCGCAGGCGATGCGCGATCCGGCACCAGCCTCTTCTCCGTAGCTGTCGGGCCCTTCATGGATGATGAAGGCCGAGCCATCGTCGTCGAGGATCGGAGCGCTGTCGCCGTCGAGCGTCAGCGCGGTGCTCGTGACCTCTGCCGCGACGTCGCCATCCGCCGTCGCGTAGACGTTCGGCAGGTCGCCCGGATGCGGCTCATTGCCCGAAAGCATGCCATGCGCCTTGCCGTCCGGCGCATAGTGGCCGCCGGCCGAGGTGAAATCCGAGGCAGAACAGTCGCCGGTCTCGTGCAGGTGGAAGCCATGCCAGCCTTCCGGGATCCCGTCGGCCTCGACATGGATCAGAACGCCCTCGGCGGTCTCGTAGATTTCGGCCATGCCGACGGTGGCGCCTTCGGCGTCCTTGAGCATGGCCATCGCGGCGGGCGACTGGCCGCCCATGGCGTCCTGGGCGTGGGCGCCCGCGGCGAGGCCGGTGGCGGTGACCGCTGCGAGAAGCAGGGATGCGGTTTTCATGGGATCCTCCTTGGCTGATCTCGTGCACAACGCCCGCCGCGCCCGCGGCGTTCCCGCAGAGCTCTTGCCTGACGCGCATTCCCCGCGTATCTGCCAGCGCATGTTCGATGAAGCCGACGATATTCACCCGCTGTTCTACGGCGCTCCCAAGAGCACCGAGTTCAAGAAGCTGCGCAAGCGCATCGTGCAGAACGCGCGCGAGGCGGTGGAGCAGTATGGCATGGTCGAACGCCGCGAGGATGGCGGCATGCCGAAGTGGCTGGTCTGCCTGTCCGGCGGTAAGGACAGCTACACCCTGCTCGCGGTGCTGCACGAGCTGAAATGGCGCGGCCTGCTGCCGGTCGAGCTTCTGGCCTGCAACCTCGACCAGGGCCAGCCGGGCTTTCCGGCGACAGTGCTGCCGAAGTTCCTCGAAGACATGCAGGTGCCGCACCGCATCGAGTACCAGGACACCTACTCGATCGTCGTCGACAAGGTGCCGCAGGGCCGCACCTTCTGCGCGCTGTGCTCACGCCTGCGCCGCGGCAATCTCTACCGAATCGCCCGCGAAGAGGGTTGCTCGGCGGTGGTGCTGGGCCACCACCGCGATGACATCCTCGAGACCTTCTTCATGAACCTGTTCCACGGCGGGCGGCTGGCCACCATGCCGCCGAAGCTGGTCAACGAAGAGGGCGACCTCTTCGTCTATCGCCCGCTGGCGCACGTGGCCGAGGTCGATTGCGAAAAGTTCGCCCGCGCGATGAACTACCCGATCATCCCCTGCGATCTCTGCGGCAGCCAGGACGGGCTGCAGCGCCAGCAGGTGAAGCAGATCCTCGACCAGTGGGAAAAGAACAGCCCCGGCCGCCGGCAGGTGATGTTCCGCTCGCTGATGAACATCCGGCCCTCGCACATGCTCGACCCCAAGCTCTTCGATTTCGCCGGGCTGATGCGCGATGCGGCGGAGCCGAACGGCGACGATCCCGATATTCCCGATTTGCGTTAAGTCCGGAGTTACTTCCGTGCGCTAGTCCTGCCCCCGCCGTCCACGGCAAGAGGGAGGCTGGCCATGAGACCGATGCTCCGGGTCGCACTGATGCGGCACCACGCGCGGATCGCGCGCTGGCTTCATGGCAGCCACATGCTGGCCTTCCTGCCGGCGCTGGCACTGGCCGGCTTCTGGATCGGGGGCGAGGTCCTGCTGATCTTCATCGCCATCGGGGTGCCTTTGACCTACGCGCTGACCGGGCAGGATGCCCCCGGCACGCTCGACCCAGACCAGCCCCTGCCCGATCTCGTTGATCTGGCCACGGCCACCGCGCTGGCCGATCACATGATCGCTCGCGCCGCCGGGGCAAAGCTCGGCACCGCCTGCTTCCTGGTCGAGGCCGAGGGGCTCGACGTCATCCGCCGCCGTGCCGGAGACATGGTCGCGCAGGAGCTGCAGGAAACCCTGCTGCAGCGGCTGCGCGGCCAGCTGCGCCGCGGTGACAGGGTGGCGCGGATCGGCGACTCGCGCTTCCTGGTGCTGCTCTCGCCCTCGCTGCGGCTCGACCTCGAAGCGCTGCTCCTGATGGCCAATCGCATGCAGCGCGCGCTCGAGGAACCTGCCGAAACCGAAGGCGGAACGCACTTCCTTTCGGTCGCCGTCGGCTTCTGCGCCTCGTCGCGCCTGCGCGACCATGCCGGCGGCGCCCAGCTGATCGATGCCGCAGCCACCGCCCTGACCGAGGCGCTGGCCAACGGCCCCTCCGCGGTGCGTGCCTGGTCCGAGAGCATGCGGGTCCAGCGCCGCGCCCGCAAGACGCTGCTCGAAGAGGTCGAGCGCGCGCTGGCCAAGGGCCAGATCCGGCCGTGGTTCCAGCCCCAGCTCTGCACCTCCACCGGCGCGATCAGCGGCGTCGAGGCGCTGGCGCGTTGGCTGCACCCGGAACGCGGCATCGTACCGCCGGTCGAATTTCTCACTGCGCTCGAAGAGGCCGGCCAGCTCGATCGGCTGAGCGAGGTGATGCTCGACCACAGCCTCTCGGCGCTGCGCCGCTGGGACGAGACCGGGCTCGCCATCCCCCGGGTCAGCGTGAACTTTTCCGATGTCGAGCTGCGCAACCCCCGGCTGGTCACCCGCCTGAAATGGGAGCTCGACCGCTTCGGCCTGCCCGCCTCGCGGCTCGGGGTCGAGGTGCTGGAAACGGTGATCGCCGACGCGCCCGAAGGCGTGGTCGCCCGCAACATCACCGCGCTGTCGCAGCTTGGCTGCCAGATCGACCTCGACGATTTCGGCACCGGCCACGCCTCGATCACCGCGCTGCGCCGCTTTGCCGTGCACCGGCTCAAGATCGACCGCAGCTTCGTCACCCGGGTCGACCGCGACGAGGAACAGCGCCGGATGCTGGCCGCCGTGCTCGGCCTCGCAGACCGGCTCGGCCTCGAGACCGTGGCCGAAGGGGTCGAGAGCGTGGCCGAGCACGCGCTGCTGGCGCAGCTCGGCTGCGACCACGTGCAGGGCTTCGGCATCGCCCGCCCGATGCCCGCCGACCAGCTCGCCGACTGGGCCCGCGGCTATGCCGAGCGGGTCGCGGCGGCGCAGAACATCGGGCGCAGCACCGGCACCGCCTAGCCCTGCGCACCGTCGCGTATCTGGTCACAAAACCCGCCCCACACCCGGAATCGGCTTGACCTTTGGGGGTCCTGCCTGTTGAACCCGGCGTGACTTTTCCAAGGACAGGGCGGCGCCTTCGCATGGACGATCAGAACAAGAACCTGCTCATCGCAACCGGTCTGAGCTTCGTGGTGATCCTCGTCTGGTTCCTGCTCTTCCCACCCCCGGAAGAGCAGCTGCAGGACCAGGCCGGCCCCAACGCCGTCGAAACCGTCGAAGGCGACACCGCCACGACGCCGTCCGCCGCGCCGTCCGCGACCACCGGCGGCGGCGACACCGCTGCGGCCCCCGCGCAGGCCGAAACCGTCGACGCGCCGCGCGTCGCGATCGACACCGACCGCCTCGGCGGCTCGATCTCGCTCACCGGCGGTCGCATCGACGAGCTGATCCTGAAGGACTACACCGTCACCCTCGACGAGGACTCGCCCAACGTGCAGATCCTCGAGCCGGTGGGCGGCGGCAACCCCTATTACGCACTTTACGGCTGGGCCCCGGGCTCGGGCCTCGGGCTCGACGACGTGCCCGGCGCCAACACCGCGTGGGAGCTCGAGAGCGGCGACAGCCTGAGCGTCGACAGCCCCGTGACCCTGCGCTGGGACAGCCCCGCCGGCCTCGTGTTCCGCCGCACCATCTCGATCGACGAGGACTTCATGTTCTCGGTCACCCAGTCGGTCGAGAATGCCGGCGAGGGCACCGTCTCGGCCGCGCCCTACGGCATCATCGCCCGCCATGGGGAGCCCGCGGACCTGAAGAACTTCTTCGTCCTGCACGAGGGCGTGGTGGCGATTGCCGACGGCAAGCTGTCCGAGATCGGCTATTCCGACATGCCCGACATGGACGTGAACCAGAGCGAAGGCGCCCGCGCCGAGGTCACGCAAGTGACCGAGAACGGCTGGATCGGCTTTACAGACCACTACTGGATGACCACGCTGATCCCCCAGCAGGGCGCGCCGTTCAAGCAGGCCGCCAAGTATGACGAGCGCCGCGACATCTACCAGACCGAGGCGGTGCTGCCGACCATGACCCTCGCCCCCGGCGAGACCCAGGAGGTCACCACCCAGCTCTTCGCCGGCGCCAAGGAATACGAGACCATCCGCGACTACGAGGATGACGGCGTCGTGCGCTTCATCGACTCGATCGACTGGGGCTGGTTCTTCTTCCTCACCAAGCCGATCTTCTGGATGCTGCACCAGATCCACCTGCTGATCGGCAACATGGGTTGGTCGATCATCGGCCTGACGCTGATCATCAAGGCGATCCTGTTCCCGCTGGCCTACAAATCCTACGTCTCGATGGCGAAGATGAAAGAGCTTCAGCCGGAGATGGAGAAGCTCAAGGAGAAGGCCGGCGACGACCGCCAGAAGCTCCAGCAGGAGATGATGGCGCTCTACAAGAAGGAAAAGGTCAACCCGGCCTCGGGCTGCCTGCCGATCCTGCTGCAGATCCCGATCTTCTTCTCGCTCTACAAGGTGATCTTCGTGGCGTTCGAGCTGCGCCACGCGCCCTGGTTCGGCCCGTTCCAGGACCTCTCGACACCGGATCCGACCTCGCTGTTCAACCTCTTCGGCCTGCTGCCCTGGGCGGCCCCGGCCCCGGGTACCACGCTGGCGCTGGTGTTCATCGGCATCCTGCCGCTGCTGCTCGGCATCTCGATGTGGCTGCAGCAGAAGCTGAACCCGGCGCCCGCCGACCCGACGCAGAAGATGATCTTTGCCTGGATGCCGTGGGTCTTCATGTTCATGCTCGGCGGCTTCGCCAGCGGGCTCGTGGTCTACTGGATCACCAACAACACGATCACCTTCACCCAGCAGTACCTGATCATGCGTAGCCAGGGCTACAAGCCCGACGTGTTCGGCAACATCGTCTCGGGCTTCAAGCGCAAGCCCAAGGCCGACGGCGACGCCAAGGGCAAATGACCGCAAGGCTCGCCCAGATCGCGCGCTACCCGATCAAGGGGATCGGAACCGAACCCCTTGAGACGGTGATCCTGGACCAGGATGCGCCCATGCCCGGAGACCGGGCATGGGCGCTTCGCCACGAGACCGCCCCCGAAGAGCTCGGCTGGCTGCCGCGCAAGAACTTCCTGGTGGTCGCAAGCGGCCCGGCACTCGCCCCGGTCCGGGCCCGCACCGAGACCGACGGCCGCATCGCGCTCTCCCACCCCGACCGGCCGGACGTCGCCATCGCGCCAAGCAGCGACGGCCCGGCGCTGATCGACTGGGTGCGCCCTCTCTGGCCGGACACCGCGCCGGCGCCGCGCCTGCTGGTCCCCGCGCCCCCGCAAGGGATGGGGGACAATGGCCGCGCCGAGCTGTCGATCGTCAGCCTTGCCAGCCTGCGCGCCCTCGAGGAGCGCATCGGCCAGCCACTGCAGATCGCGCGTTTCCGCGGCAACCTGATCCTCGACGGGCTTGCCCCCTGGGCCGAGTTCGACTGGATCGGCCAGCGCCTGCGCATCGGCGATGTCGAGCTTGAGATCACCGAGCGCATCACCCGCTGCCGCGCCACCGAGGCCAGTCCCGAGACCGGCCAGCGCGATGCCGAGCCGGTGCGCGCCCTGCACACCGGCTGGGGGCATCGCGATTTCGGGGTCTATGCGCGGGTCACGAAGGGCGGCATGATCGCCACAGGCAACGAGGTTTCCCTGATATGACATCGCTCCCCTTCCCGCTCGCCGAAGAGCCCGAGGACGACGCCCGCGAGGCCGCGCGCAAGCTGTTTGCCGGCGAGGTCGATTTCCTCAAGGGCGTGGTCGGCATGGACGGACTGCCCCCCGACGACCGGGTCGAGGTCTGCTTCGCCGGCCGTTCCAATGTCGGCAAGTCGAGCCTGATCAACGCCCTGACCGGCCGGAAGGGGATTGCCCGGGCGTCGAACACGCCGGGCCGCACCCAGGAGATCAACTTCTTCACACTCGGCGAGGAGCGCTATCTCGTCGACCTGCCGGGTTACGGCTTTGCCAACGCACCGGTGGCAGTGGTCGAAAAGTGGCAGCGGTTGCTCAAGCAGTATCTCTCGGGGAGGGTCTCGCTGCGACGGGCCTTCGTGCTGATCGACGCGCGCCACGGCGTCAAACCGGTCGACGAGGAGATCATGACCCTGCTCGACCGCTCGGCGGTGACCTTCCAGGCGGTGCTGACCAAGGCCGACAAGGTCAAGGAAAAGGACCGCGAAAAGGTTCTGGCCCAGGTGCGCGAAAAGCTCGCCAAGCATCCGGCAGCGTTTCCCGAGCTGGTCCTGACCAGTTCCGAGAAAGGCGACGGCATCGCCCTTCTGCGCGCCATCATCGCAGGGCTCGACTGAGAAAACTCTTCGCAGAAGAGTTTTTGCCCGCCCGCCGCGCCCAGAGATTTTTCGTACGAAAAATCTTGCGTCCCGCGCGGTCATCCCGGACACAGGAAGGCAAATCGACCGCATCGGAAGGATGCCTTCTAGACATGAAGCAGCAAAAGATGAACCGAGACTGGATCGCCACAGCCCGCACGCTCAACGAAGCCCTCCCCTACATGCAGCGCTATACCGGCGCCGTGGTTGTGGTGAAATTCGGCGGAAACGCCATGGGCGACGACGAGGCCATGGCCGAGTTCGCCCGGGACATCGTGCTGATGCGGCAGGTCGGCGTGAACCCGGTGGTCGTGCATGGCGGCGGTCCGATGATCAACGACATGCTCAAGCGGCTCAACATCGAGAGCCGCTTCGTGCGCGGAAAGCGGGTCACCGACAAGGCCACCGTCGAGGTGGTCGAGATGGTGCTCACCGGGCTCGTCAACAAGCGCATCGTGCAGGCCATCATGGACGAGGGCGGCCGTGCGGTGGGCCTCTCGGGCAAGGATGACGATCTCATCGTCTGCGAACCCGACGATCCCGAACTGGGCTTTGTCGGTCGCCCGATCGAGATGAACGTGCAGGTGTTGCGCGACCTCTTCGACGCCGGGATCATCCCGGTTGTCGCTCCGGTGGCCACCGGCACCGAGGTCACCGAGACCTACAACGTCAACGGCGACACCGCCGCCGGCGCCATTGCCGGCGCTCTCAAGGCCGACCGGCTGCTGCTGCTCACCGACGTCTCGGGCGTCAAGAACGCCAGCGGCGAGGTCGTCACCGCCATGACCCCCGAGGACGTGCGCGCGATGACCGCCGATGGCACCATCGCCGGCGGCATGATCCCCAAGACCGAGACCGCGCTGAAGGCGATCGAGGAAGGCGTGCGCGCGGTGGTGATCCTCGACGGTCGGGTGCCCAATGCCTGCCTGCTGGAGCTTTTCACCGAGCACGGTGCCGGCTCGCTGATCCGCTCGGCCGACCTGCCACCGGTGCGCGAGCGCGAGTGAGCCTCGCGGCGCTGTCCGGCGCCGCCCGCGCCTGCGGCCTCGCCCTGCGCGGGGCGTTTCACCCCCTGCCCGACGATCACGCCCCCGAGGGCACTGGCACGCTGGTGCTGATTGGGCCCGACGAGCCGGGCCTCTGGACTCTGTTCGAGGCCTCGCCCGAGTACGAGGACGGTCGGCCAGACCCGCTTGACCGATGGTCGGCACGGGTTCTGGGCGGGCTGGCGCAGCGCTTCGGCGGCACAGCGGTGCTGCCATCGGACGGGCCGCCCTGGCCGCCCTTCCTGCGTTGGGCCGAGCGCAGCGGACAGGCCTTCCCCTCGCCCATCGGGCTTTCTGCGCACGCGGAGGTCGGGCTGATGATCAGCTATCGCGGCGCCATCGCCCTGCCCGAGCGTCTGCCCCTCCCGGCCGCCAGCCCCTCCCCTTGTGAGACCTGCGCCACCCGTCCCTGCACCACCGCCTGCCCGGTCGGTGCGCTCGGCACCGGCGCACCCTACGACGTGCCCGCCTGCCAGCGCTTTCTGCACAGCGCGGAGGGTCAGAGCTGCCGGACGCGAGGCTGCCGCGCCCGCCGCGACTGCCCGCTGTCGCAAAACCTTCAAAGGCAGGACCAACAGGCGGCTTTTCACATGGCCGCCTTCATGGGAAACTGGGACGACAACAAGGGAGAGAGCGCATGAAACGACTGATCCTCATGCGACATGCAAAGTCGGACTGGTCGACCGGCGGTGCAGATCATCAGCGTCCGCTCAACAAGCGCGGCCGCAACAGCGCCAAGGCGCTCGGGAACTGGCTGCGCGCGCAGGGACTGGCCCCGGATCAGGCGCTCTGTTCGAGCGCCTCGCGCACCCGCGAAACCCTCGCCCTGCTCGATCTGGAGGTCAGGACGCGCTACGAGGACCGGCTCTACCACGCCGGCCCTGTGGCGATGCTCAAATGCCTTTCCGAGGCCGAAGGCGACACGGTGATCATGGTCGGCCACAACCCCGGCATCGCCGAGTTCGCCGACGAGCTGATGGCCACTCCGCCGCGCCATCCCCGCTTTGCCGACTACCCGACGGGCGCGACATTGGTGGCCGATTTCGAGATCGACGACTGGTCAGCGCTCGAACCCGGCACCGGCACCGCGACGGGCTTTGTCATCCCGCGCGAACTGCTCGAAGAAAGCGAGGCCTGAACAAGCGGGGCCGAAACGGCCTCACTTGCTCTCGTCGGTCATCTCGGGCGGGTGATCGTAAAGCGCCCAGCCGTACTCGCGCCCCGACTCCGGCAGGTCCTTGCGGCGGATCTTGTCCTGCATGTAGGTCTTGGCGATGAAATTCGCGGTGATCGGCGCGGTCAGGAACAGGAACAGCGTGATCAGCAGTTCGTGAAACGACAGCTGGTTCTCGATCAGCAGGAAATAGAGCATCGAGCTGATCAGCGCACCGCCGACTCCCACGGTGGTCGCCTTGGTCGGCGCGTGCAGACGCTGCATGGTGTCCTTCAGCCGGATCAGGCCAATCGAGCCCACCAGAGCGAAGAAGCCGCCGACAACGAGAAAGAAGGCCACCAGAAGCTCGGCCAGCAGGGACAGGTCTTGATCCATCGGATCCTCCTCACTCGATGATGTCGCCGCGCAGCACGAAGCGGCACAAGGCGACGGTTGAGACGAAGCCGACCATGGCGATCAGCATCGAGGCCTCGAAGTAGAGCGCGGTGCCCTGCCAGATGCCGTAGAGCACGATCAGCGCGATGAAGTTGATCACCATGGTGTCGAGGGCAAGGATGCGGTCGGCCTGGGTCGGCCCCACCAGCATGCGCCACATGGTCGAGAGCAGGCCGAAGCCGAAACAGGCGAAGGCGAAGATCAGGGCGTAGGTGACGATCATCGGAAGATCTCCATCAGGCGGCGCTCGTAGCGGGTCTTGATCTCATCCCGGACCGCGTCCGGGTCATCGGTGTCGAGCGCGTGCACCAGCAGGCTGCCGCCGTCGGCGGCCAGTGTCGCCGAGACGGTGCCCGGCGTCATTGTGATGGTGCCCGCGAGAACGGTGATTGCCTCGGGCGAACGCAGCTCGAGCGGCACGACGACCCATTGCGAGCGGATCTTGTCGTGGCGCTTGAAGAGCACGATCGCAGCGACCTCGAAATTGGCCACGATGATGTCCCAGAGCACCACGAGCGCATATTCGGCGGCCATCAGCGGTGCGCGCAAGGCCGGGCGGTTGGGCCAGTAGGGCGCGGTCATCACCGGGATGACGATGCCGAACACCACGCCGAGGAACAGGTTGCCCGGCGTGACCTTGTTGACCAGCATGAGCCAGACGATCACCAGCGTCAGTGACAGGATCGGGTGCGGAAAGACGCGTCGCAACATGGTCAGTAGCCCTCCTCAGACGCCGCGCCGGTCTCGGCGCCATCCTCGTCATAGGCCCCCGCTTCAGTCTCATCGTCATAGGATGACTTGGACGACGGGTCCTTGGTGCCCTCCTGGTCGACCAGCACCGCGGTCACATAGGCGCTGGGATCGAAGAGCTGCTCTGCGGTGGCCTCCATGTGGCGCGACACCGGCCCGGCAAAGATCGTCAGCGCCGCCAGCGAAGCCAGCGCAAGGATGCTCGGCGCGGCCAGCATCGGGCCGATGGTGTTGGCGGGCGGGCGCTCTTCCTCCGGCTCGGGCTCCGGCGCGGCGAATTCCGCCGAGGTCGATTTCCAGAACAGCAGGCTGCCGGCGCGGGCGAAGCCCACGATGGTCAGCAGCGAGCCCACCAGCACCACGGCCCAGACCAGCCACGTGTAGTCCGACACCCGGAGCGCATCGAGCACCAGAAGCTTGCCGAGAAAGCCGCTCAGCGGCGGCATCCCGGCGATGCCGATGGCGGCGGCGAAGAACAGCGCCGCGAGGAAGCCGTTCTGAACCGTCGCCGGCGCCGCCTTGAGCAGGTCGCCGCTCTCGCGCCGGGCCAGCAGCAGATCGGCCACGAGGAACAGCGCCGCGGTCGCCATGGTCGAGTGCAGCAGGTAATAGAGCGCCGCAGTGGCGGCATAGGGCGTGAAGGCCGAGACCGCCAGCATCAGCGTGCCGGTCGAGCCCAGCACCGCGAAGGCGATGAGCGGCATCAGCCGCCGCGACCCTAGCACGCCGAAGCCACCGATGGCCACGGTGATCAGCGCCGCCGGCAGCAGCCAGTCCTGCGACAGGCTGCCGATGGCGTCGGCATCAGGCCCGAAGACCACGGTGTGCATGCGCAGGATGGCATAGGCGCCGACCTTGGTCATGATCGCGAACAGCGCCGCCACCGGAGCAGGAGCATTGGCATAGGTGCCCGGCAGCCAGAACTGCACCGGGAACATCGCCGCCTTCACCGCGAAGACGATCATCAGCAGCATCGCCGCCACCCGCACCAGCGCCGCCTCCTCGACCGGGATCTCGCGCACCTTCACCGATAGGTCGGCGATGTTGAGCGTGCCGGTGGTGGCGTAAAGCGTGCCGAGCGCGATCAAAAACAGGCTCGAGCCGGCGAGGTTCATGATCACGTATTGCAGGCCGGATTTCAGCCGCGCCTTGCCGCCGCTGTGGATCGCCAGCCCGTAGGAGGCGATGAGCAGGATCTCGAACAGCACGAAGAGGTTGAAGGCGTCGCCAGTCAGGAAGGCACCGCAGATGCCCATCAGCTGGAACTGCATCAGGGCGTGGAAATGGCGGCCCCGCGTGTCCCAGCCGCTGGCGGCGGAGTGCATCAGCACGATCAGCCCCAGCACAGAGGTCAGCAGGATCAGCAGCGCCGACAGCCGGTCGAGCACCAGCACGATGCCAAAGGGCGCGGGCCAGGCGCCAAGGCGGTAGACATGCACGCTGCCATCGGCCGAAAGCATGAACAGCCCGGCGGCGATGGCGGTCAGCATCACCGCTCCGGCCAGCGAGGCGGCGCGCTGCAGGGTGATGTCGTGCCGCATGACGAAGGCGATGATCGGCGCGAGAAGCGCCGGCAGCACCACGGGGGCGATGATCCAGTGATTCACGTGTCACCCTCCCCGTTCGCGTCCTCGGAGAGGTCGACTCGGTCATCGCCGGATTCCAGCGCCGCGCCCAGTGCGATCAGCACCAGCACCGCGGTCATGCCGAAGGAGATCACGATCGCCGTCAGCACCAGCGCCTGCGGCAGCGGATCGGTATAGGCCGAGGCGGCGTCGTTGAGGACCGGCGGCACACCCACGGCCAGACGACCGGTGGCGAAGACGAAGACGTTGACCGCATAGGTCAGCAGCGTCAGTCCGAGGATGACGGGGAAGGCCCGCAGCCGCAGGATCAGGTAGACCCCTGCGGCGGTCAGGCCGCCAATCGTGGTTGCCACGACAAGTTCCATGTTATGCGTCGTCCTTCTTGTCGGCCTCGATCGCGGCATCGACGCGCCGCGACGGGTCGTAGTCCATCGGCTCGAGGTTCACCGTCTCGCCGGCATAGCGCGCCATCCGCGACAGGCTATAGAGCATCAGCATCACCGCCCCGAGCACCGTCAGGAATACGCCGAGATCGAACAGCATGGCAGTGGCCAGCTCGAACTCCTCGAAGGGCGGGATGGTGAAATAGCCGAAGGCACTGGTCAGGAACGGCGCCCCGGCAAGCCAGGCCCCCGCACCGGTCAGCCCGGCGATGATCACGCCCCAGCCGATCATCGCGTGATACTCGAAACGCTTGCGCTCCTGCGTCCAGGCGAAGCCCGAGGCCATGTACTGCATCAGAAGCGCGATCGAAATCACCAGCCCCGAGACGAAGCCGCCGCCGGGCATGTTGTGGCCGCGCAGGAAGATGTAGACCCCGACCAGCGCCGCAATGGGCATCATCACCCTTGTCGCCACCACCATCATCAGCGGGTGCCGGTCGCGTGAACGGTCCGGCGGGAAGGTCCAGTTGCGCAGTCGGCGCGAGGCCGGCCCGTTGAGCAGCGCCTCCATCAGCGCGTAGAGCGTCAGGCCCGCGATGCCGAGCACCACGATCTCGCCATAGGTGTCGTAGCCCCGGAAGTCGACGAGGATCACGTTCACCACGTTGGTGCCGCCGCCGCCCTTGTAGGAATTGGCGAGGTGGTAGTCCGAGATCGAGCTCACGTCGGTCAGCAGGAAGCTGTAGGCCAGCGCCGCGACCGCCGCCCCCGCGATGACGGCGATGACGCCGTCGCGGATGCGCATCGAAAGCGGGCTCTCGAGCGGCGTGTACTTGGGCAGGAAGTGCAGCGCCAAGAGCATCAGCATCACCGTCACCGTGTCGACCGAGATCTGCGTCAGCGCGAGATCCGGCGCCGAGAGATAGACGAAGCCCGCAGAGACCATGAGCCCGACCACGCTCACAAGGATCAGGGTGCGGAAACGGTTGCGATGGGCAAAGACCGTGGCCAGCGTTGCCAGCATGGTCAGCACGAACCCCACGCCGACCAGCGGCGGGACGGGGAGCATCTCGCGGGTCTGCGCCGGCAGCCCGCCACCCCGGAAGGCCGCGAAGCCCAGCAACACCGTCGCCACCACGAAGATCGCGAGATAGCGCGAGATGGCACCGTTATGGGTGCTTTCCACCAGCCAGCGCGCGCCCAGAACGGTGCGTGCAACAACCCGGTCGAACATCGCCTTGGCCTCGGGGCGCGGCGCGCGGATCCAGGCCTTGTCGAGCGGGCGATGCAGCCAGAGCAGGAAGGCGCCGCCGATCACCGCGACGATCGACATGAACAGCGCCGGGTTCACCCCGTGCCAGAGCTTGAGCGAATAGTACGGCAGCTCACCGCCGCCGATCACCGCCGTGCTCGCCGCCGCCACGATCGGGCCGGCGATCAGCGACGGCGCGAGACCGATGGCCACCACCAGCACCGCGAGGAAGCCCGGCGCCAGCAGCATCCCGGTGGGCGGATCATGCGGGTGATGCGGGTAGTCGTCGCGCACCGGGCCAAAGAAGGTGTGGCCGATGAAGCGGAAGGAATAGGCCACCGAGAACAGCGCGCCGGTTGTGGCGAGGATGATGATCGGCCATTTGCCGCCCCACCAGTCGGTATGCGCCACTTCCTCGAGCATCATCTCCTTCGACATGAAGCCGTTGAGCGGCGGGATGCCCGCCATCGACAGCGCCGCCACAACGGCGATCAGCGCCGTGGCAGGCATCAGGCTGGCGAGCCCGCCAAGGCGCTTGATGTCGCGGGTGTGGGTCTCGTGATCGACGATGCCCGCGCTCATGAACAACGCCGCCTTGAAGGTCAGGTGGTTGATGATGTGGAACACCGCCACCACCGCCGCAAGCTTGGTGCCAAGCCCCAGCAGCATGGTCAGCAGGCCGAGATGGCTGACCGTCGAGAACGCCAGCAGCGCCTTGAGGTCGTCCTTGAAGAGCGCGATCAGCGCGCCGATCACCATGGTGATCAGGCCCACGGTCGAGACGATGTAGAACCACTCGTCGGTACCGGCGAGCGCCGGCCACATGCGGGCCATCAGGAACACGCCGGCCTTCACCATCGTGGCCGAGTGCAGGTAGGCCGACACCGGAGTCGGCGCCGCCATCGCGTGCGGCAGCCAGAAATGGAACGGGAACTGCGCCGACTTGGTGAACGCGCCGAGCAGGATCAGGATCAGCGCCGGAAGGTAGTATTCCGAGGCACGGATCTCGTCCCCGTGCTGCAGGATCACCGAAAGATCATAGCTGCCGACGATATTGCCGAGGATCAGCATCCCCGCGATCATCGCAAGCCCCCCTGCCCCGGTCACGGTGAGCGCCATGCGGGCACCTTGACGCCCCTCGGGCAGGTGCTTCCAGTAGCCGATCAGCAGGAAGGACGACAGCGAGGTCAGCTCCCAGAACACCAGCAGCAGCAGGATGTTGTCCGACACCGAAATACCGAGCATCGCGCCCTGAAACAGCAGCAGATAGGTGTAGAACTGCCCCATCGGGTCGTCGCCCGAGAGGTAGAACCGGGCGTAGAGCGTGATCAGCAGACCCATGCCGAGGATCATCCCGGCAAACAGCAGCCCCAGCCCGTCGAGGAAGAAATTGGCGTTCAGGCCAAGCGCCGGCAGCCACTCGATCTTGGCGCTGACGGTGCCGCCCGCCATGACCTCGGGCGCGAGAACGCCAAGGAAGACCAGCGCCAGAATGGTCGGAACCGCGGTGAACATGGCGCATGCATCGCGCCCCGCACGGATCATAAGCCCCGGCACCAAGGCACCGATAAAGGGCAATATCACCATCACGGCCAAAAGTCCGCTGCCTGAAACCATCCCTGTTCCTTCGTCTTCTCCGCCGGGGCCTCTGCGGGCCGATGACGGTTTGCGTTCGCGTTTATTGTCGTACTTTTAGTAGGTATTCTTTCCCACTATTCAATATTTGCGCACAAAAATCGCCCCTTGCAGGGGCCAGTTTTGGCGATTGTTTCGCTTGACGAACCACACCCCTCCGTGATTGCCCGCCTCGTCCATTTGCTGCAGGGTATCGTCATGCGCCTTTTCGATAGAAAAACATGATCGCCAAGCTCGAGATGCTCATCGCCCTTGCCCGCGAGCAGCACTTTGGCCGCGCCGCCGAAAGCCTGGGCATCACCCAGCCGTCGCTCTCCACCGGCATCCGCCAGCTTGAGGAGCAGCTCGGCGTCAAGCTCGTCAGCCGCGGCTCGCGCTTCGGCGGGCTGACGCCCGAGGGTCAGCGCGCATTGATCCGCGCCCGGCAGATCGTCGGCGACACGCGGCGGCTGCGCGACGAGATGCGCGCCTCTCGCGAGGGGCTGGCCGGTCACCTGCGGCTGGCGGTGATCCCCACCGCGCTGACATGGGCCTCGAGGCTCGTTACCGGCTTCACCGCGCGCCATCCGAACGTGAGCTTCACCGTGCTGTCGCGCGCTTCGGCCGAGATCCTGTCGTTGCTTGATGATCTCGAGATCGACGTCGGCATCACCTATCTCGACAACGAGCCGCTGGGACGGGTCACCAGCCGCCCGCTCTATCAGGAAAGCTACACCCTGATCTGCCGCCCCGATCATCCTTTCGCGCAGGGTGGCGCGATCGGCTGGGACGCGCTTGGCGCGGCGCGGCTCTGCCTGCTGACGCCCGACATGCAGAACCGCCGCATCATCAACCGCCATTTCATGGAAGCCGGCATCGGCCCGGCAGCGCTGATCGAATCGAACTCGACGGTGGTGCTGGTCGCCAACGTGCTGCACGGCGACTGGGTCACGATCCTGCCCGATGACCTCGCCCGGTTTCTCTGCGAGGGCAAGCCGCTGGCGGTGGTGCCGCTCAAGAGCGAGGGCGCGGCGCCCGCCGTTGGCCTCATCGCGCCGCACCAGGAGCCCTATACCCCCGTTCTGCAAGCGCTTCTCGACGAAGCCGAGGGCCTGACACGACCCTCGGCTTGATAGTGATAGCCTATCATTCGACGGAACAGCGATATTGATTCACCAATCGTGCATCTGGCAAAACCGGAGAAATCCAAGGGAGGAGAAGCCCGAATGCGCCACTCGCACCCGACATCGGAAGATTTGCAGGCCCTGATCGACGCGCAGATGCCGCTCGAAGGGCCTCTGCTGCCGATCCTGCACGCCATTCAGGAGGCCTATGGCCATGTGCCCGAGGCGGCACTGCCGCTGATCGCCGAGACGCTGAACCTGACGCAGGCCGAGGTGCATGGCGTGATGTCGTTCTACCACGATTTCCGCAAGGCTCCCGCCGGGCGTCACGTGGTCAAGATCTGCCGCGCCGAGGCCTGCCAGTCGATGGGCGCGGGCGCGCTTTCCGATGCGGTTCTCGAGAAGCTCGGCATCGGCTGGGGCGGCACCACGGCAGACGGGCGGGTGACCGTCGAGGCGGTCTATTGCCTTGGGCTCTGTGCCTGCGCACCGGCGGCGATGATCGGAGACCGGCTCATCGGGCGCGCCGACGCCGCCCGCATCGACGCCGAGCTGGAGGGCGCCGCATGAAGATCTGGGTTCCCATGGACAGCGCCGCCAAGGCGCTTGGTGCCGAAGCCGTGGTCGCGGCGATCCGCGCCGAGGCGGACAAGCGCGGCATCGAGGTCGAGATCGCGCGCAACGGCTCGCGCGGGATGATCTGGCTCGAGCCGCTGGTCGAGGTCGAGACGCCGGAGGGCCGCATGGCCTTTGGCCCGATGACCCCGGCGGATGTCTCGGCACTGTTCGAGGACGGTCACGAGAAAGCGCTCGGCCTGACCGATGAGCTCGACTGGATGAAGCGCCAGACGCGCCTGACCTTTGCCCGCTGCGGTCTCACCGATCCGCTGTCGCTGGAACAGTACGAGGCGCATGGCGGCCTTGCGGGCCTGCGTCGCGCCATCGGCATGACGGCCGAGGCGATCATCGACGAGGTCAAGCTCTCGGGCCTGCGAGGCCGCGGGGGCGCGGGCTTCCCCACCGGCATCAAGTGGGACACGGTGCGCATGGCCCATGCGGACCGCAAGTACATCGTCTGCAACGCCGACGAGGGCGACAGCGGCACCTTCGCCGACCGCATGATCATGGAGGGCGACCCGTTCTGCCTGATCGAGGGCATGGCCATCGCCGGCCTCGGCTGCCACGCCGAGAAGGGCTTCGTCTACCTGCGCTCGGAATATCCCGACGCCATCGCGGTGCTGAGCCGCGCCATCGAGATCGCCCGCGCCGCCGGTGTGCTGGGCGCGGATGTGCTGGGCTCGGGGCATGCCTTCGACATGGAGGTGCGCGTCGGCGCCGGGGCTTATGTCTGCGGCGAGGAGACCTCGCTGCTGAACTCGCTCGAGGGCAAGCGCGGCGTGGTCCGCGCCAAGCCGCCGCTGCCGGCGCTCGAGGGCGCCTTCGGCAAGCCCACCGTGGTCAACAACGTGATTTCGCTGGCCACCGTGCCGGTGATCTTCGAGAAGGGCGCCGAGCACTACGCCAATTTCGGCCTCGGACGCTCGAAGGGCACGATCCCGCTGCAGATCGCCGGCAACGTGCGACACGGCGGGCTGTTCGAGACCGCCTTCGGCATGAGCCTCGGCCAGATCGTCGAGGATCTGGGCGGCGGCACCGCCTCGGGCCGCGCGGTCAAGGCGGTGCAGGTCGGCGGGCCTCTGGGCGCCTACCTGAGCCCGGACCAGTTCGACACGCCTTTCGGCTACGAGGAGTTCGACGGACAGGGCGCGCTGATCGGCCATGCGGGCCTCGTGGTGTTTGACGACAGCGCCGACATGCTGGGCATGGCGCGCTTCGCCATGGAGTTCTGCGCCGTGGAGAGCTGCGGCAAGTGCACGCCCTGCCGCATCGGCGCGGTGCGCGGTGTCGAGACGCTCGACCGCATCGCCGCCGGCGATGCTGACGCGATCCCGCTGCTGACCGATCTCTGCGAGACCATGCAGGACGGCTCGCTCTGTGCGCTGGGGGGCTTCACGCCCTACCCCGTGATGTCGGCGCTGCGCCTGTTCCCCGAGGAATTCGGGGCGGTCCGGGAAGCGGCGGAATGAGGGGTTTCGCCTCGCCTTCGGCGAGCCGACCGGTCGGGGGGCCAGCCCCCCGAACCCCCCGAGGTATTTATGAACCAAAGAAGATGCGGGAGGCGTTGAGATGAAGGACTTCATCATTCCCTGGGACGACCGGGACATGGGCACGCCCGCAAAGGCGGGCAAGCCGGTGCATCTGACCATCGACGGAATCGACGTCACCGTCCCCGCGGGGACCTCGGTGATGCGCGCCGCGATGGAGGCCGGGATCAAGGTTCCGAAGCTCTGCGCGACCGACTCCGTGGAGGCCTTCGGCTCCTGCCGGCTCTGCGTGGTGGAGATCGAGGGGCGGCGCGGCACGCCGGCCTCCTGCACCACGCCGGTGCATGCCGGGATGAAAGTGCACACCCAGTCCTCCAAGGTAAAGAAGATCCGCAAGGGGGTGATGGAGCTCTATGTCTCGGATCACCCGCTCGACTGCCTGACCTGCGCCGCCAACGGCGATTGCGAGTTGCAGGACATGGCCGGCATGGTCGGTCTGCGCGACATGCGCTACACGCCCGGCGAGAACCATTACGACCCCTCCGGCACCGGCGCCCGCAGCCAGGCCGAGGCGCGGCTGCGCATGCCCGAGGGCGAGGCCAACCCGCGCTACCTGCCGAAGGACGAGAGCAACCCGTATTTCACCTACGATCCCTCCAAGTGCATCGTCTGCTCGCGCTGCGTGCGGGCCTGCGAGGAGGTGCAGGGCACCTTCGCGCTGACCATCGAGGGGCGCGGCTTCGAGAGCCGGGTCTCGGCCGGGGCCTCTGGCGACGATTTCCTCAGCTCCGATTGCGTCAGTTGCGGCGCCTGCGTGCAGGCCTGCCCCACCGCCACGCTGCAGGAGAAGAGCGTCGCCGAGCTTGGCACGCCCGACCGCGAGGTCGTCACCACCTGCGCCTATTGCGGCGTCGGCTGTTCGTTCAAGGCCGAGCTCAACGGCGACCAGCTGGTGCGCATGACGCCGTGGAAGCACGGCAAGGCCAATCGCGGGCATTCCTGCGTCAAGGGCCGCTTCGCCTACGGCTATGCCGAGCACCCCGACCGCATCCTCAACCCGATGATCCGCGACAGCATCGACGAGCCGTGGCGCGAGGTGAGCTGGCCAGAGGCGCTTGCCTTTGCCGCCCAGCGCATGACCGGCATCCGTGAAAAATACGGCCGCCGCAGCCTCGGCGTCATCACCTCGAGCCGCTGCACCAACGAGGAGACCTACCTCGTGCAGAAGCTCACGCGGGCGGTGTTCCTCAACAACAACACCGACACCTGTGCGCGGGTCTGCCATTCGCCCACCGGCTACGGGCTGGGCCAGACCTTCGGCACCTCTGCCGGCACGCAGGATTTCGACAGCGTCGAGAAGGTGGACGTGGCGCTGGTCATCGGCGCCAACCCGACCGACGGCCACCCGGTCTTTGCCTCGCGGCTGAAGAAGCGGCTGCGCGAGGGCGCCAAGCTCATCGTCATCGACCCGCGCCGCATCGACATGGTGAAGTCGGCCCACATTGAAGCCGCGCATCACCTGCCGCTGACCCCGGGCACCAACGTGGCCGTGGTCACCGCGCTGGGGCACGTGATCGTCACCGAAGGGCTCTATGACGAGGCCTTCATCCGCGAGCGCTGCGACTGGGACGAGTTTCAGGCCTTCGCCGAGTTCGTGTCGGACAAGCGTCATGCGCCGGAATCCACCGCGCTGCTCACCGGTGTCAACGCGCAGGAGCTGCGGGCGGCGGCACGGCTCTTTGCCACGGGCGGCAACGGGGCGATCTATTACGGGCTGGGCGTGACCGAGCACAGCCAGGGCTCGACCACCGTGATGGCGCTGGCCAACCTCGCCATGATGACCGGCAATATCGGCCGCGAGGGCGTGGGCGTGAACCCGCTGCGCGGCCAGAACAACGTGCAGGGCTCGTGCGACATGGGCTCCTTCCCGCACGAACTGCCGGGCTATCGGCACGTCAAACTGCCCGAGGTCCGCAAGGTTTTCGAAGACGCCTGGGGCGTGGAGATCGACCCCGAGCCCGGCCTGCGCATTCCCAACATGCTCGACGCCGCGGTCGAGGGCACCTTCAAGGGGCTTTACTGCCAGGGCGAGGACATCCTGCAATCGGATCCCGACACCCGCCACGTGGCGGCGGGGCTTGCCGCGATGGAGTGTGTCATCGTGCATGACCTCTTCCTCAACGAGACCGCGAACTACGCCCATGTCTTCCTGCCCGGCTCGTCCTTCCTCGAGAAGAACGGCACCTTCACCAATGCCGAGCGCCGCATCAACCGCGTGCGCAAGGTGATGGCGCCCAAGAACGGCTACGAGGACTGGGAGGTGACCCAGATGCTCGCCAACGCCATGGGCGCGGGCTGGGCCTATACCCACCCCGAGCAGATCATGGCCGAGATCGCCGCCACCACGCCGAGCTTTGCCAACGTGACCTACGACCTGCTCGAGCAGAAGGGCTCGGTGCAGTGGCCCTGCAACGAGGAGCACCCCGAGGGCACGCCGATGATGCACGTGGATGGCTTCATGCGCGGCAAGGGGCGGTTCATCGTCACCGAGTACGTGGCCACCGCCGAGCGCTCGGGCCCACGCTTCCCGCTGCTGCTCACCACCGGGCGGATCCTGTCGCAGTACAACGTGGGCGCGCAGACCCGGCGCACCTCGAACAGCGTCTGGCACGAGCAGGACCTGCTCGAGATCCATCCCCACGATGCCGAGAACCGCGGTCTCAAGGATGGCGACTGGATCAAGCTCGCCAGCCGCTCGGGCGAGACGACGCTGAAGGCGTCGGTCACCGACAAGATGAGCCCGGGCGTGGTCTATACCACCTTCCACCACCCCGACACGCAGGCCAACGTGGTCACCACCGACTATTCCGACTGGGCGACCAACTGCCCGGAATACAAGGTGACCGCGGTGCAGGTCTCGCCCAGCAACGGCCCGACCGACTGGCAAGAGGATTACGCCGCGCAGGCCGAGCGCTCGCGGCGCATCCTTCCGGCGGCGGAATGAGCCGGCTGAGCGCCAGCAGGCCCGGGGTGGCGGTGCATCGCGAGGGGACGCGCTCGGTCGTGCGCTCCCTGCCAGAGGAGGTGCCGGTGGCGATGGTGTTCGACGGCACCACGCAGGCGGTGATGATGGCAACCCCGGCGGAGATCGCCGATTTCGCCTATGGTTTCGCGCTGAGCGAGGGCATCATCGCCCACCCCGGCGAGGTGGCCGAGTTCGAGGCGGTGACCCACGCGCGCGGCATCGAGGCGCGGTTCTGGCTGCATGAGGCGCCCGGGCGCGACCTCAGGGAGCGTCAGCGCAGCATGATGGGGCCGACGGGATGCGGGCTCTGCGGAATCGACAGCCTCGATCAGGCGCTGCGCCCCCTGCCCCGGCTGCCCGAGGGTGGCCCGTGCCTTACCCGAGCCGAGGTGGCGCGCGCCACCGACGCGCTGCGCGGCCACCAGCCGCTGCACGATCAGACCCGGGCGGTGCACGCAGCAGGCTTCCTGCTACCGGGCAAGGGCATCGTCATGGCGCGCGAGGATGTTGGGCGGCACAACGCGCTCGACAAGCTGATCGGCGCGCTGGCGCGGCAGGACATGGACGCCTCTGAGGGCGCGGTGGTGCTGACCAGCCGCGTCTCGGTGGACATGGTGCAGAAGACCGTGCTGGCCCGCTGCCCGATCCTGATCGCCGTCTCCGCCCCCACCGCGCTGGCGCTGAGCATGGCCGAGGACGCCCACCTCACGCTGGCCGCCTTTGCCCGTGGTGGCGGCTTCGATCTTTACGCCGCGCCCGAGCGCATCGTCGATGGAGCATCCCATGTCGCCTGAAAAGATGGTCATGATGGCCAACCAGATCGCCACCTTCTTCGCCACCCAGCCGGGCGATGACGGCGCCACCGGCGTGGCGACCCACATCAACGATTTCTGGGAGCCCCGGATGCGCGCGCAACTGCTCGACCATGTCGAGGCCGGCGGCGCGGGCTTGCACGAGCTGGTCATCGCGGCGGTGCCGGAAATCCGGGTGCCGGCCGAGAAAGCTTGATCCGGCGCAAGTCACGGCTGCCGCAAAGCCGCTAGACTCGCGGCCATGGAGGATCCCCCATGGCCCAGCTCGCCTATCGCGCGGAGGCTCTGACACGCACCTATGGTGAGGGTGCCTCGGCGGTGCATGCGCTGCGCGGGGTCGATCTTGAACTGCCCGCAGGCGAGGTCGTGGTGCTGCTCGGCCCCTCGGGCAGCGGCAAGTCGACGCTTCTGAATATCCTTGGCGGGCTCGACCGGCCAAGCTCGGGCCGGGCGTGGTTCCGCGAGCACGAGCTGACCGCGATGAGCGACCGCCAGCTCACCCGCTACCGGCGCGACCATCTCGGCTTCATCTTCCAGTTCTACAACCTCATGCCCTCGCTCACCGCCGAGGAGAATGTCGAGCTGGTGACCGAGATCGCCCGCGACCCGATGACCCCGGCCGAGGCGCTGGCGCTGGTCGGGCTCGAGGGCCGGCGCGGGCATTTCCCAAGCCAGATGTCGGGCGGCGAGCAGCAGCGCGTCGCCATCGCCCGCGCTGTCGCCAAGCAGCCAGACGTTCTGCTTTGCGACGAGCCCACCGGCGCGCTCGACAGCACCACAGGGCGCGAGGTGCTGGGCGTGCTGCAGCATCTCAACCAGAGCCTCGGCACCACGGTGATGATCGTCACCCACGCCGCCGCCACCGCCGCCATGGCCGACCGGGTGATCCGCTTCGCCGATGGCGCCATCCGCTCGGTCGAGACCAACGCCAGCAAGCTCAGGGCGGAGGAGATCGAATGGTAGGCCCGCTCGATCGTAAGCTGATCCGCGACCTGTGGCGGATGAAGGGGCAGGCCGTCGCCATTGCCGTGGTGATGGCGCTCGGTGTGATGATGCAGGTGATGATGTCGGGGCTGGTAAGCTCGCTCGACGAGACCCGGCGCGGCTATTACGAGCGCTACCGGCTGGCCGATATCGTGGCGCCTGTGACCCGCGCGCCGAACCACGTGCTGCACCAGATCGCGGCGCTTCCGGGAGTCGGCGCGGTCGAAGGCCGGGTCAGCGGCGCGGCGCTGATCGATCTGGCCGGACAGGCGGTGCCGCTGCAGGCGCAGGCGCTGTCGTTGCCCTATGAGGGCGATACCGCGCTCAACGCCATCCGGCTCGAAGCCGGGCGGCTGTTCGAGCGCGGGCGGCCCGACGAGGCGGTGCTGCTCGACAGTTTCGCCGCCGCCCACGGGCTGCGGCCCGGCGACACGCTCAGTGCCACCATGAACGGCGCGCTGCGCGCGTTCCGCATCACCGGGCTCGCCCGCGCACCGGAGTTTCTCTACACCGCCGCGCCGGGCGAAATGGTCCCCGATGACAGCCGCTTCGGCGTGCTATGGCTGTCGCCCGCCACCATGGAGGCGGCCTTCGACATGGACGGCGCCTTCAATCAGGCGCTGGTCGGGCTGGCGCGCGGCGCCGAAGAAGCCCCGGTGATCGACGCCATAGACCGGCTGCTCGACCGTTACGGTGCCACCGGAGCCTTCGGACGCGAGGACATGTTCTCGAACCGCTTCGTCTCGGAAGAGATCGACGGTCTGCGCGACAGCGCCCGCGCCATCCCGCCGATCTTCATGGCCGTCGCCGCCTTCCTGCTCAACATCGTCATCGCCCGCATGGTGCAGGCCGAGCGCGAGGAGATCGGCCTGCTGAAGGCGTTCGGCTACCGCTCCGGCGAGATCGGGCTGCACTACCTCAAGCTGGTGCTGGCCATCGCGCTGCTGGGGGCGCTGCTGGGCTGCCTGCTGGGGGTCGCGGCGGGGCGCGGGATGGTCGGGCTCTACCTGCAGTTCTTCAAGTTTCCCTTCCTCGTGTTCCGGCTGGAACCGGCGGCCTTCGCCATCGGCATCGCAGTGAGCGTGCTTGCCGCGACCGCCGGTGGCGCCATCGTGCTGCGCCGGATCTTCGCCCTCGACCCGGCCGAGGCGATGCGCCCGCCGGCGCCTGCCGACTATGCCAGCGCCGGGCGCTGGCGCGGGCTCACCGCCTGGCTCGACCAGCCCTCGCGCATGGTGCTGCGGCGCTTCACCCGGACGCCCTTCCGCATGGCCGGCGCCATCATCGGCATCACCTGCGGCATGGCGTTGTCGGTTGGGATGATCACCATCCACGCCGGTTTCGCCCATGCCATCGAGCTGAGTTTCGAGGTGATGGACCGGTCCGAGGCGCAGGTGACCTTCACCCACGCAGTCTCGGACAAGGTGCTGTTCGAGCTGAAAAGCCACCCCGGCATCACCCGCGTCGAGGGCCGCCGCGACGTGCCGGTGATCCTGCGCAACGGGCGCCAGAGCCATCGCGGCAGCATCACCGCCCTGCCCCACGACCCGGTGCTCTACCGCGCCCTGACGCCGGGCCTCGCGCCGATCCCGATGCGCGACGAGGGCCTGGTCCTGAGCCGGGCACTGGCCAACAAGCTCGACCTCGCCGTTGGCCAGAGCCTCACGGTGGAGGTGCGCGAAGGGGCGCAGCCGGTGCTCGACCTGCCGGTGGCGGCGATCTCGGACACGGTGCTGGGCGCGCCGGCCTACATGGCGCTCGACGGGCTCAACCGTGCGCTTGGCGAGCCCGGGCGGGTCTCGGGCGCGGCGCTGCTGCTCGACGAGGCCGAGGCGGGTGCGGTCTATGTCTGGCTCAAGGATCTGCCGACGGTCGCGGGGGTGAGCCTGAAGCACGAGCAGCGCGTCGCCTTCGAGGAGTTGATGGACCAGGGCGCCGGCTGGACCCGGTTCATCATGTCGGCCATCGCCTTCGTGATCACCTTCGGCATCGTCTACAACGCCGCCCGAATCGCGCTGGCCGAGCGGCTGCGCGATCTCGCCTCGCTGCGGGTGATCGGCTTCTCGCGCGGTGAGGCCGCCTACGTGCTGCTGGGCGAGCTTGGCATCGTGACGCTGCTGGCGCTGCCGCTCGGCGCAGCGCTTGGCGCCGGGCTCTCCCACCTGCTCGCCGCGGCCTATTCCTCCGAGATCTACACCATCCCAGTGGTGTTCCACGCCACCACCTTCGGCAGCGCCGCGCTGGTGGTGATCGGCGGCGCGCTGGTCTCGGGACTTCTGGTGAAACGCGACGTCGACCGGGCCGATCTGGTCACGGCGCTCAAGACACGGGATTGATGACATGGCAGACACCCGCAACCGCACCCGCCTGATCCTGTGGAGCCTGATCGTGCTGTTGCTCGGCGGCGCGCTGGTGGCGGCGTTCTGGCCGCGCCCGGCGCTTGTCGACCTTGGCGAGGTCACGCGCGGGCCGCTCACCGTCACCATCGACGAGGAGGGCCGCACGCAGGTGCATGACGTCTACATCGTCTCGACCCCGGTGGCGGGCCGCCTGCTGCGGGTCGGCGCGATCGCCGGCGACGCGGTCGAGCAGGGCCAGACCGTGGCGCATATGCGCCCGGTGAATCCCGATGCGCTCGACGTGCGCACCCGCGAGCAGGCAATGGCGCTGCTCGACGCTGCCAAGGCGGCACTCAAGGTGGCCGAGGCCGAGGTCAACGCCGCCGCCGCCAATGCCGATCTCACCGAGGCCGATTTCCAGCGCAGCGAGGCACTGGCGGCGCGCGGCGCGGTCAGCACCGCCGCGCTCGACCGGGCACGTTCGGAAGCGCGCTCCGCGGCGGCACAGCTCGAAACCGCCAAGGCCGCCGTTTCGATGCGCGAAGCCGAGCTGGCCAACGCCCGCGCCCAGCTCATCAGCTTCGAGGATCTTGGGCTGGCGGCGGCGGTGGCGGGCAACCACGCCAACGACATCTCGCTGGTGGCGCCGATCTCCGGGCGCATCCTTCGGGTGCTGCAACAGAGCGAGACCATCCTCGGCGCCGGCAGCGCGGTGCTCGAGATCGGCGATATCGCGACAGATCTCGAGATCGTGGTCGAGCTGATCTCCTCGGATGCGGTGCAGGTGAGCCTTGGCGACCGGGTGATGATCGACGATTGGGGCGGCGATGCGGTGCTCGATGGCGAGGTCACCCGGATCGCGCCGCAGGGCCTTACCAAGGTCTCGGCGCTGGGGGTCGAGGAGCAGCGCGTCGAGGTCACGGTGCGCTTCAGCGGCCCCCCCGAGGAGCGCTCTGGCCTCGGGCACGGCTACCGCGTGGTGACGCGGATCGTGGTCTGGGAAGAGGCCGACACGTTGCAGCTGCCGCAGAGCGCGCTGTTCCGGCAGGACGGCGGCTGGGCGGTGCTGCGCGCCCGCGACGGGCGGGCCGAACAGGTGCCGGTGGACCTGGGGCCGGGAAATGGCAGTGCCGCGCAGGTGCTCTCTGGGCTCGACGCGGGCGACCAGGTGGTGCTCTACCCCGCCGCCGATCTGGCCGATGGCGCCCGGATCGCGCCCCGCAGCGCGGAGTGAGGGATCAGCTCGCCAGCATCTTGAGGCCCTGCGTCACGTCCGAGCGCACCGCGAGCCGCAGCCCCGGCTCGTCGCCGGCCTTGAGGGCTGCGATGATCAGGCGATGGAACTGCGGCGCCTCGGAACGGCGCAAGCGTCCGTAAAGCGCGCGCATCGTGGGGCCGAGCTGCAGCCAGACGGTTTCGGCCATGGCCAGCATCGCCGGGGCCTGCGCCCGCAGGTAGAGGGTGCGGTGGAACTCGAGATTGGAGCGGATATAGCCCACCGCGTCGCGGTCGCGCACCACCTCGGCGATGGTGCCATTAATGGTCTGCAGCCGGTCGATCAGCGCGATGTGCGCGCGCGGCAGCGCCCGCGAGGCCAGCTCGACCTCGATCAGCGAGCGCAGCGCCGCCAGCTCCTCGATTCGCTCGTTCGACAGCTCCGGGGTCTGCACCCGTCCCGAGGAGGACATGCTGAGCGCGCCCTCGGCCACCAGCCGCCGCACCGCCTCGCGCGCCGGGGTCATCGAGACCTCGAACTCCTTGCCGATGCCGCGCAAGGTCAGCGCCTCTCCGGGCGCGATCTGGCCCAGCATGATGCGGGTGCGCAGGCCGCGATAGACGCGGTCATGGGCGGAAGAGACGATTTCGGTGGGGCGGGTGGCTGGGTTCATGATCCGCGCAATGTGATCACAAATCGCGATGCCGTCAATCGCCCTCGTGCGCTGGCAGTCCGGTCAGTCGCCAAAGCGGTAGCGGTGCAGGCTGCCGCCCTCGTCGTGCAGCCAGCGCCGCTGCGGGCGCCAGTCGCCGTAGAGCGCCTCGACCGTGTTCCAGAATGCCTTGGAGTGGTTCATCTCGGCCAGGTGCGAGACCTCGTGCGCGGCGACGTAGTCGAGCACGTCGCGCGGCGCGAGAATGAGCCGCCAGCTGTACATCAGCGCGCCTTGCGAGGTGCACGAGCCCCAGCGCGAGCGCGTGTCGCGCAGGGTGAGTCGGGTATAGGGCCTCCCCAGCCTTGCGGCGTAACGGTCCGAGGCCTCGGCCAGCCGCTCGCGCGCCAGCGTGCGCAACCAGCCCTGCAGCCGCGCGGCGACACGTTCCTCGGGGCCTGGCACTTCTACGCAGATCTCGCCCAGAATCACGCTGCGCCCGCCGCCGGGACGGATCTCGCGCATAACGCCCTCGATGGGCAGCACCGCGCCAAGCTCGATACGCGCGTCGTCGCCGCGCGCCGCGAGATGCCCCCTGAGCCACGCCTCCTTCTCGCGCAGGAAGCCCACCGCCTCGCGCTCAGGGACCCGGCGCGGAAGCGTCAGCGTGACCCGTCCGTCGATCTGACTGAGCCGCAGCGACAGGCGCCGTGCCTGCGCCGAACGGCGCAGGGTCACCGCGATCGGCGGGTTGCCAGGAAGTGTGATCTGCCCCATATGCTCTGCCTCGGATGCAATACGGCCAAAGCCTTTGACACCGCTTCCCTGATATGGCAGAGGGCGCGGATTGTCGACATGACCGGACAGGATGAAAGGGATCTCCCATGCCCAAGGAAGAATGGGGTACGAAGCGCGTGTGCCCGACCACCGGCAAGCGTTTCTACGACCTGAACAAGGACCCGATCGTCAGCCCCTATACGGGCGAGGTGCTCGAGCTGGACACCGGCAAGCGCACGATGCTCGTCGCGGACGCGGCCGATGGCGCGAAGCGCAAGCCCGACGCTGAGAACGACGAAAGCGATGACCTGCTGGATGATGATGTCGAGGTCGATCTCGACGATGATGATGTGCTCGAGGACGACGATGACGACAACGTCTCGCTCGACGACATCACCGATGTGGCCAGCGAAGACGACGAGAGCTGAGGCTCGAAAGTTTTTCGTCGCGGGCGGTGATTTTTTCCCTTGAACCCGCCCGCGGCTTTGCGTAGATCACGCCGCACGACGCCGAGAGCGTCACACAAGATGGGGCCTTAGCTCAGCTGGGAGAGCGCTTGCATGGCATGCAAGAGGTCAGGGGTTCGATCCCCCTAGGCTCCACCATCTACCTTTTGAAAAGCACCAGATAGTTCGGCCTTTCTCGTCAGAGGATTTGCCTCTGCCGCGCAGACGGGTGCTGTTTTCCCTACGAAAATTCTTGCTGCTTTGATACGCGCCCGTGGCGTGTTGATCGCTTCGCAGCGCTTTCTCCTGTCAAATCCGAGGATGGCCCATGAGCGACCATTTCTTCGTCGTGACGGGCGGCCCTGGTGCGGGCAAGACCAGCCTGATCACCGAACTCGCCCGCCGTGGCTTTCATACGATTCCCGAAACCGGCCGCGCGGTCATTCGCGAGGAGATGGCGCGCGGCGGAGATGCACTCCCCTGGGCGGATCGCATGGCCTATGCCGAACGGATGCTGGAGCGGGACCTGCGCGCTTACGAGGACGCTCAGGCCCTCTCAAGCCCCGTAATCTTCGATCGCGGCACTCCCGACATTCTGGGCTACCTGACCCTCTGCGGCCTCCCCGTGCCACCCCACGTCGCTGCAGCGGCCAAGGCAACCCGCTACAACGCCCGCATCTTCCTAGCGCCGTTCTGGGACGATATCTTCACGCAGGACGCCGAGCGCAAGCAGACCCGCGCCGAGGCCGAAGCGACAGGTGCCGTCATGCGCGACACCTACACCGCGCTCGGTTACGAGATCACAGAGCTGCCGCGCACCGACATCGTAACACGCGCCGACTTTGTTTGTGCGCAGCGAGTCAACTGACCGTAATCGCGAGATGCCCTGGCAAAACTGCTGAACCGGACAAACCGCATGGTCCCTCCCGCCTCCCGCTGCCTGGATAGTGCCCCACGGCATGGTGTAGGAGCGTCGACCTTCGGAGAGGTCCGGGCCTGATCAGGATGCCACTGCGGGCAGCCTGACGGTTGGATTGTCGGTGACGCGGGCCAAGGTTTCAA